>JAEDCW010000029.1 GCA_016293975.1 Clostridia bacterium | reverse complement strand
GCCAACGAAATAAACGGGTATCTCGCACTAAGACCGTCCACCACATACGCCATAAGCTCACTCGTATAGTCGATGGTCGTTGGCGTCACGTCAAATCCGAGCGGAATTGTGATAGTGTACCCTACATTGAGATTTTCCGCCTGTAAACCGGGGTTTGCCACCTTTATGGCATCTACGCTAGTGGTGTAAAGCTGTGCAAGCCTCCAAAGCGTATCGCCGTTCTCTATCTTTCTCGTAACGTAACCCGTAAGATACGGTCTTATCGCATCCCACGTATTTGGACCTACCACGCCGTCCGCACTCAGGCCCTTTGATGCCTGAAAGCGCCTCATGGTATTCAGTGTATCCGGGCCGAATTCCGCATCCGTATCTACATTTGCATAACCCGCCCTCTGCAATGCCAACTGCACGAGTTGGACATCCGGGCCGACGTCGCCGTAGCGTAAAACGCGCATAAAAACACCTCGCAATCGGTTATGCTTATGCAAGGTCAATTATTCTTATTCCGCAAACAGACATTGCACGTCGTTGTAGAGCATACCTGCCGCGAGTATATCCGCACATCCTCCGGGGCTTAGATTCATGCTTATAAAACTGTCGTCAAGAACGTAAAGCTCACGCACAGCCTTTTCGGGGCTATAACTCAGTATGCGTTCCGCCTCTCGCTTTGCAAAATCCAGACCCTCTTTGCCGCCCCTTTTAATCAGATTTGTGTCGTCGAGTGAGCTCATTATACGCACGAGGCTGATTACCCGGGAATCATTCTCGCTCATCCCCTGCGATTTGTATTCATAGAGCCACTTTGCCGTCATTGCCACATGAGGAAAGCCCGATTCCGCCTCCCCTCTGACACCTCTTATGCCCATTTGGTCATAGATAATCTGGCCGTTTGACCTCTGTGCTCCATCTGCTTTCAGACCTTGCACAGACACTGTCGATGCGAGCTGGCCGGCGTATTGGAGGATTTTTTCAGACTTCTCGCTCCTGTCTATCGCAAGTGCGCATCCTGCCAACAACAGTCCTATCGTATATATTGCGCCCTTATGCGTATTCACTCCTCCCGTGATATCGAGCATTGCCTGCTCCGCCCGTTTTCCGACCTCCTGAAGCAATTCCATGAGCGCTTTTGGCGCAAGCTCCGCATTCTCGAATGTCGTTTTAACAATATCGTGGAAGTACGGTCTAAGCGTCTCAGCGCTCTTTTCAAACATTCCGATATCCATGTCATCATGGGAGCCGTTGTTTCTTCTGTCCACAAGTCCGGGCTTCGGCGTAGCTTTCACCTCGCGCAATAGCGCTTCCTCCGCCATACCGGAGAGCACACCGCAGATATTTTCACGGCACAAAGCGTTTGCGCGCTCAAAAAGCTCGGCTACGGTGTGTGCCCTGCTTCTTGCACAAATGCCCGCCTCGTTGCCGCAAATAAGGCATCTTCTCGGTATGCTTCGGGAGAGTTTGCCCTCTGACCTATCTAAAACATCTATGTCGTAAAGCCGCCCGACACTCTGAGCATCTTCAAGCGTTACCATGCTTTTCTTGATTTCAGCTGCTTCGCCCTCGCACACAAAATATGCGGTACAGCCCGTTTTTTCTATTGAGCACTCGGTATACAGCACATCCACGCGCTTCTCAATCTCTCTGCACCCAACAAAAAAAGCGGCATCAATCGTGCCGTTGTGCTTTATTTCCCCGGCAATATTCATTGTGAAGCAAATAAGCGGACGATTATACCCGCAAATCAGCTCGTTTTGTCTTGATACACGCCTATCACGAGCCTCGAGCATCTCACCAAGGCTTACACCCAACTCCATTTTATTCCCCACCGTACAGATACTTATATGTGCATTCCGGAACCAGCGTTCTTACCTTATCTTTTTCACCCTCGGCTAAAAGCTGTCTGACTTTACTCGCGCTTATTCCGTCCTTTCTCTCTATTTCGATAACTTCAACTCCGTATTCGGGCAAAACCTGTTTCATGCGCTCGTTATACGCCCTGGTAACAGGACAAAACGGCTCTGTGCCTACAAAGCGCTTCGTTATTCCCAGTGCGGGCGCTATGCGCTTAGCAAAAAGCTGTATATCAAGGTCGGCGTTCACAACACTTGCGTCCACATTATCTTTTAGGAAATATGTCGGGAATGTTGCGGACGATATTAGGTAATCGGCGCTCCTGTGCACCCTCGCGTTCGCAATATCGGCAGTGCCTTCCTTGACAAGCCTATATCTCACATCAGCATCGAACTGCGACCTGTTCTCCGACAGCACGAAAATGTGCAGTAAATCTACGCTCTTTGCGGCGGTTTCCATCAGATACCTGTGGCCTAGAGTAAAGGGATTACAGTTCGCCACTATCGCGCCTATCGTACCCAAGCATTCTTCTTTTATCGACCTCAGGAAACTATCTAACCCGTCTCGCCTGTTTTCAAGCATGAGTACGGAATCCGTCTTTACCATGAGGAAGAAACCCAGTGAAGTGAACTGCCTTTCGTTTGCAGGCTTTGTGAACACAAATAAGTGCTTATATCCCATTCTGTAAGCATAGCTCACAAGCTCCGATACTATAGTCGCGCAAGCGCCTTCACCCTGGGCTTTTTCTGCTACAGCTATGTATTTTAGTACGCCGTTTGCAAACGAGCCTGTGCCGACGAGTTCATCGCAGTCGTCGAAAAGACACACCGTATACTGTGCGTCATCCTCCATTCTCAGACTCTGTTCGAGCAGAAAGTCCTTTACTTTTTGAAGGCGCGCCCCTTTAAGGGGCGCGCCCATCTGCATATTAAGCACTATAGAGTTGTTTCCTTTACCTGACGTATTACATCGATTACGGTGTTGTTCCTATACATTACAACACCTACGATCTTGTCTGTATACTGTATGGGTTCGGGTACGCCTACAATGCGCTCTGCACGCTCTTTGAGCTGCTCAATAGTGAATACCTGAATACCAGCATCTATAAGTCTCTGCTTTATCTCCGGTCTTGCGGGGTTTACAGCAACGCCCTGGTCGGTTACAACTACGTCTACTGTTCTGCCGGGTGTAACAATCGTGTTCACCTTATCGACTACGCATGGAATCCTGCCCCTAAGCAGAGGAGCAACGACAACAGACAGACTTGCTCCGGCGGCTGTATCGGGGTGTCCTCCGATTGCGCCCCTGATTATGCCATCAGAACCTGTTAATACGTTGACGTTGAAATCAGTATCTATCTCAAGGGCACTCAGTATTACGAAGTCGAGTTGGTTTACAGCCGAACCCCTGTTGACATAGCTTGCATAGTAGGAAGCATCTATCTGCTGATGGAAACGGTTGTTCTTCAATGAGTTTGCAGCAATAAGGTCGAATGACTGTACGTCCAGTATCTTCTGAACGAGCCCCTCCTCGTGCATGGAAACTATCTGACCCGTTATTCCGCCCAATGCAAAGCGACACTTGATGTTCTTCTGTATCATCTTGTCGCGCAGATATCTCGCTGTTGCAAGCGATGCGCCGCCTGAACCCATCTGCATCGAGAAGCCGTCGTAGAAATAGCCGCTGGCCTCTATAACGTCCGCCGCAGTCTTAGCTATCAACAGTTCCTTGGGGTTCTTAGTGTATCTCGTAGCTCCGCTCATAATACCCTTGGGGTCGCCTACGCTGTCGACCTTTACGACGCAGTCTACCTGCGATTCTGGGATTCCGAACGGTGCATTCGGGAACGGTACGATGTGATCTGTGATTATAATGCACTTATCCGCCTTTATTGCATCGAGCTTCGCATAACCCAGACTGCCGCAGCATGAACCTGTATCATCGTCGCGGTTATAGCCGTTTGCATTACCGTAGGGGTCACAGCTCGGTGCTCCGAGGAATGCGATATCTATGTGCAGTTCGTTTGTCTCTATCGCTGCGGCTCTTCCTCCGTGTGAACGGAATACAACGGGGAAATCCATGAGTCCGTGGGAAATCTCATCGGCAAGCTTACCCCTAAGGCCACTCGTCTCGATATGAGTTATGACGCCGTTCCTGATATGCTCGATTAAAGGCTCGTGTATGTCCGTGAGCGAACTCGCCGCCAAAACAAGGTTTTTAAAGCCCATGCGCGCGATTACGTCCATGACCATGTTGATTACATAGTCGCCGTTTCTGAAGTGATGATGGAATGAAATCGTCATGCCGTCCTTAAGTCCGGTGAAGCGAATTGCGTCCTCAAGTGAAGGAAGCACCTTGTTCTGATTCCGCTGTCTTTCAACGAGCGTTGCCGTCCTTTTTGCAGGTATATCGTTCTCGTTGTAAGTGCCGTGAGCGGCGTGAATCTCATTGTAATGCGGTATATTTTCGATATTGAAGCTCATGTTATACCTCCTCAATCGGGATGGTCGCCGCGGCTTCAGCACGCTCAAGCATATACCTTGCTCGTTCTACCACGGGCTTATCTATCATCTTGCCGTTTAAGCTTATTACACCGGAGCCTCTGCTCTCGGCTTCTTTAATAGCTTCCATTATGGCGAGTGCCTTCGCGATATCCTTTTCCGAGGGATTGAATACGTCGTGGAGCGGCTGTATCTGTCTCGGGTTGATTACGCTCTTGCCATCGAAACCGAGTTTCTTTATGAGCTCTGCCTCTGCGCGGAAGCCCTCTTCGTTATTGACATCCGAGTATACAGTGTCGAGAGCAGCTATTCCCGCCGCACGCGCCGCATTGACTATCATCGAGCGGGCAAACAGCAATTCTATACCCTCGGGTGAACGGGTGGTCTTAAGGTCTGTGACGTAGTCCTCAGCACCCAGAGCTATACCGATAAGTCTCTTTGAGCTTCTTGCTATGTCGTATGCGTTGAGCACGCCCTTTGCACTCTCAATAGCCGCCATCATGCCGGTCGTGCCAACAGGCATACCGATTTCGCGTTCGATCCTTTCAATCTCGCGTTCGCAGTCGATAACGTCCTGTGCCGTCTCCGTCTTTGGCAGCCTGATTACATGTGGCTGTGCGCGCACAATCGCTTCCAGGTCGTCGATACCCAGTCTCGTATCGAGTGCGTTGATTCTTACAACGAGCTCTTTTTTGCCGTACTTGAGGCTTGTCAGCGCCTTATAGACGAGATATCGCGCGGCGTCTTTTTCGTTAATAGATACGCTGTCTTCAAGGTCGAACATTATACTATCCGAGCCGTAAATATGCGCGTCCCTTATCATTCCTGGGTTGTTACCCGGAACAAAGAGCATGCTTCGCCTTAATCTTGACATTACCTGGTACCTCCGTTCCAGACATAGTCGCTACGCTGTGCTGCCCTGTATGCCGCACAGGAAACCCTGGCCGCAATAGTGCAATCGAGTGCACCCTTATCCACTACTGAAACTATGGCCGATGTTACGCCCAGATCCTCAAGTGTCTTTCTGATTACACGATCGATCTGTTTTCCGAACTGTTGCATAACGGTGCTCTCTATAGTGAGATTGATCTCCTGCTTGTCGTTAGGCTCTATACGTACAATAATGTCCGAAGACTCCATTGTGCCTGCGACGCCCATTGTGACGATCTGCATTTGTTTTTCCCCCAATTTTTAATAATGGTGATTGGAATTAGAGTTTTCCACTTATATAAATTTACAATGATACATTGACGATTGCAATACAAAGAAATATATATTCTATAAAAGCAACCGAGTATCATTGTGAATCAGTGTCTGTTATTTTTTGTAAGGAGTTCCTTTAAGCGGGAGGCTGTTTCTCTTAATGCCATCCCTGTTCTCGTATGCGAGCGCCGCCGCAGGCGCCGTAGGTATAGAGCTTATCTCCCCTATTCCTTTTGCTCCGTTTGCAAGCTCGCTATGACTCTTCTCTATTATAATCGGAACGATATCCGGCGTTTTATCGCTTCTGAAAAGGCCCAATGTTCCGAACTTTGCAATCGGCTTACCATCGCGCAGCGGGTAGTCCTCGGTAAACGCATAGCCCAAGCTCATCGTGACTCCGCCCTCTATCTGACCCTCTACAGCTGTTGGATTTACAGCCCTTCCGACGTCGTGCGCGGCATATACCGTCTTAACCGTGTTGTCGTCATCCAGCACCACAACATGAGTAGCATAGCCGTATGCCACATGGCTCATGGGATTCTCCTTGTCGCTCCCCATCTTATCTGTCACCGAGCTGTATTCGCCCTCAAAGCTCTGCCCTTCGAGCTGTTCAAGCGAGCCGGTTTTCATAGCTTCCAAAAGCTTTCTCGAGGCTCTCAAACAGGCTTCACCCGTAAACAGCGTTTGACGGGATGCTGTAGTATTGCCCGAATTCGGTGCAAGGAGCGTATCCGGAGTCTCGTATATGACTTTTCCCCTGTCGAGTCCCGTCTCACTGCAAACCATCTGCGTCAGTACAGTACCCATACCTTGGCCTATACAGGCGGCACTCGAATAGATATGTACAGCGCCTTCCGATACATGTAGCCTGCATCTGCCTGTGTCCGGTATGCCTACACCGAGGCCGGAGTTTTTAATGGCACAAGCTATGCCGCAATCGGGATTTGCGTCGACTATCGGCTTTACCGCTTCGAGCGTCTCCACAAGCGCCGTGCTTTCATCGGCAATCTGTCCGTTAGGCAATACCTGGCCGGGACGTATGGCGTTTATGTACCTTATCTGATACGGCGTTATGCCCACGAGCTTTGCGAGCTTATTCAAATTGCTCTCCGTTGCGAAACAACTCTGCGTTACACCAAAACCTCTAAACGCTCCCGCAGGCGGATTGTTCGTGTATACCGCCATTCCGAGTATATCTATAACCTGATAGTTATACGGACCTGCGGCGTGTGTACACGCCCTCTGCAAAACAGGTCCGCCGAGACTTGCATAAGCTCCGGTATCCGCAATTATCTTCGCCTTCATGGCCGTGAGCTTACCCTCGCTGTCACAGGCGGTCGTAAACTCCATCTCCATGGCGTGACGCTTCGGGTGTACGAGTATGCTTTCCTGCCTTGAGAGCAGTACCTTTACGGGTCTGCGCAGTACATATGCCGCAAGCGCCGCATGATGCTGTACGCTCATGTCCTCCTTGCCGCCAAAGCCTCCGCCTACCATCATCGCGGTTACGCGCACACTCTCCTGGGGCAGTCCCAGCATTGCCGCACATTCCTTGCGCGTCTGATAGATTCCTTGGTCGCCGCTGTATATGCGGACGCCCTCGCTGTAAGGTTCTGCTACAGCACATTCGGGTTCGAGAAAGGCATGCTCAGTAAAAGGCACGCTATAGCGCTCTGTAACGACATGTGCGCTCTGCTTAATCACTTCGTCCGCATCGCCGCGAACAAGATGTTCCCTTGAGAGTATGTTGCCGTTTTCGTGGAGCTTTGGCGCATCCTCCGCCAACGCATCAATCGGACTGAACACTCCCTTGAGCTCCTCGTATTCTATCTTTACGCAGGCCTTTGCCTTAGCGAGCGCCTCCCTATCGTCTGCCACCACAAGTGCGATTGCGTCTCCGAGGTAATGGGTAATGCCGCCTACAGGTATAAGCACATCCCAATCCTGCACCAAATGGCCGATTTTCTTGGCTCCGGGTATATCGTCAGCCGTAAGCACAGCAACAACTCCCGGAATCGAAAGCGCCTCTGATGCATCTATAGAAAGCACCCTTGCGCGTGGATAACTGCTCCTTACCGCAGAAGCGTGGAGCATTCCGTTAAGATACAGGTCGTCGGCATACTTCGCCTCACCGAGCGCCTTATCGACGGCATCTACCCTCCGCATACCCGCGCCCATACCGCTGTCATCGGATTCCTCTATATCCGCCTCGCCTCTGAATATCTTCGAGGCGAGCAGTATCGCCTGCTCGATCTTCTTATAGCCCGTACAGCGGCATATATTCGACTTTATGGCACGCTTTATATCGTTTATGCTCGGATTCAAATTGGTGTCGAGCAATGCTTTGGCGCTTATCACCATACCCGGTGTGCAGAAGCCGCACTGCACCGCCCCCATACTTGCAAACGCATACGAGTAAACATCCTTTTCGCGCTTGGATAGACCCTCTACGGTAATAATGTGCTTGCCGTTGAGATTGCTGAGTTTTTGGAGGCACGCCCTCTGTGCTTTGCCTTCGATTATCACCATACAGGCGCCACAAGCGCCCTCCTTGCATCCGTTTTTGACAGATGTAAGCCTAAGCTCATCTCTTAAGAAATCTATGAGCTTTGTGTTCCCGTCCGCGTTGTAGGACTTTTCGTTAACCCAAAACTGTGCCATACTCTCTCCGTCACCTGTACATAAACTCACATGTACTGATAAACGCCTCTATTAGCTTGTTTATGTCCTGCGGTATGCTCTCGTCGCCCAAAACCGCATCAAACTCCTCGTCGTCAAGCCTTACATGGACCTTCTTTGCCTTTGCATCGGTTATCACAAAGCCTTCGTTTGTGCTGTCTGCCATGTGCTCAAGCGACGAGAAATACGTCAGCTTATCCTTATACGGGCTCGACGTGTACGGGCAGAATGTCTCGCAGTTTCCGCACTCGTTGCACATATCGTCAATATGTATAATCTGACGCATGGGGATTCCCGCGACTGTGACCGTCACATTCGCCCTGTTTGGGCAAACGTCCACGCAGGATTCGCAGACCGTCGAGCAATTCAGACATCTATCGCTCTCTTCTACGCACGGCTCGCAAAGTGTGGCGTGCTTCATGAGCGCAACGTGGTAATGCACATTCGACTTGAATGAAATCGGCTTTACAGGCACTCCGCCCGTAAGCTTATCGGCAACGCGTCTTGCATCGGCTATCGCCTCAACTACAGTTGCCGCCCCGCTTCTCGCGTCTCCGATGATGTATATGCCTTCGCCGAGCTCGCCGTTTTTGTTGTAGGTGAGTCCGTTTTCGACGAGATATGTGTCGTCGAGCTTGCTTCCCGCAGCGGCAATAACACAGTCGGCAGGCAGTGTAGCATTTTCACCTGTGGGAACGAAGCGTACCCTTCCCGATTCGTCTACACCGTCGGGCGCCGTGACAGAGCATATAAGCTCTCTGTCCTTATGGTAAACAGGTGAAAGCTGTTCGCGGAGCAACACTCCCTCGTCAAGTGCAATTTTGAGTTCCTCTTCATCCGCCGGCATATACTCCCTGGTTCTCCTGTATGCGATCGTTACGGATTTTACATTCTTGTCACGCATAGCCGTGCGCGCTGTGTCCATGGCGGTATTGCCTGCTCCTATTACGACTACATCGCCATGAATTCCGGTTGGTTTACCCTGTTTTACTGCGGCAAGGTAGTCGAGCGCATCGGTCTCCCCTTCTATGTTTACGCTTACCGGGCGCATAGCTCCTATAGCAAGTATTACGGTTTCAAAACCCTCGCGCCTAAGCTCATCTATCGGTGGTGCAGGCGTGTTGAGCCTTACTTCAACGCCGAGCTTTTCGATGTATGCCACATCACGCGCTATTGCCTCATCGGAAATTCTAAAATCCGGTATTACGGTCGCTACTGTTCCGCCGAGCTTTGAAGCTTTCTCGAATATAACGGGCTTCTTACCTGAGACTGCAAGAAAATAAGCCGTAGCGATTCCGGCAGGACCACCGCCAATAATAGCTATTGGTGCAGTACCGTCGTGTCTGGCGGCGTGCAATTCACTTACAACTTCCTCGTGACCCATTACCGCGGCAATAAGCTTGGTATCCCTTATCTGCACGGGCGTTTCGTAGAAGTTTCTCGTACAACTGCTCATACACCTGTGCGGACATATCGTTCCCGTTATGCTGGGGAGCGGGTTCTCCCTCATTATCGTTTCAAGCGCTTCCTTGTATCTGCGCTTGCCGCAAAGCTCTATATACTCGGATACGTGCTGGTTTATAGGACAGCCGTGCTGACACGGTGCAATAAAGCAATCCGTCTTCGGTACGCGCTTCTTTATCTTTCTTTCTGCGCTGGACTTCCTTGTGCCCTTGAGATGGTGAATATTGCACCTGGCGTCCTCTGCAAGTGCGCGAACCTTCTCAACATCGACCTTGTCGCTCGGATAGTCGTTCTCGTAGACGAGCTGTGCAAGCTGGCTCGCCCTGTTATAGCCGCCTGTCTTCAAGAGTGTTGTAGCAAACGTTATGGGGTATATGCCGCAGCTCAGTATGTCGCAGATATTAAAAGCATCTGCACCGCCCGAGAACGATATCCTTAAATTTCCGTCAAATTCCTTCGCTATTCTGTACGCAAGCTCCGCCGTAAGCGGATAGAGCGCCCTTCCGCTCATGTACATTTCGTCTCCCGGCAGTTCATTGCGTGTAATATCGACAGGCATCGTGTTTGTGAGTTTGACTCCGAAAAGCAACCCCCGCGCCTCTGCCCTCTCCTTGAGCCTCTTTAACATGGGAATTGCATCTCCAAACTGTAAATCGGCCTTGAAGTGACTGTCGTCAAAATGCATATAGCCATAACCCATGTCGTCCATTGTTTTGCGCACGAATTCGTAGCCCAAAAGCGTCGGATTGCACTTGACGAATGTGTTAAGACTCTTTTCCTCTATAAGATATGTAGCGATGCGTTCTATCTCCGCAGGAGGACACCCGTGAAGCGTAGACAACGTCACAGACGAGCAGACTTTTGAAGGAATTGAGTCTATATACGCCCTCATATTCGGGAAAACACTGCCTGCTACGTCGACGCATTCCTTCCATTGTGCCGTATTGCCGGCATCCTTTAAGCCCTCAATGAAATCATCTATCTTTTTGCTCTTTATACCTTCGAGGTCATAACCCACGCTCATGTTAAACACAAAGCCGTCAGGTTTTCCCAGACCGAAGTAGCCGCTGAACAATTTCAATGCAAAGTACGCCTTTATGTACTCGTTCATTGCCTGCTCTACTCTGAGCTCTGTCGACCATTCAACGTTGTAGCACTCGTCCTTTGCGCTTATGCAGGGCTTTGAAACAGGTAAGTCCTCTCCGTCGAGCGTCTGAACTGTCTTTAACTCAAAGAAGCGACAGCCTGCTATATATGCCGCGATTATGTTCTGTGCGAGCTGTGTATGGGGGCCTGCCGCAGGGCCTATGGGCATCTCCATGCGTTCGCCTGCGAGCCCGATGTACTTCTCTCCGTTTACCGCAAATACGCTGTGTACGCCAAACACCGAATCCCTCTGCTCCCATTCGCGTTTAGCCCACTTTATAAGCCTATCAAAGGGTATGGGTATCATTCTGTCAGACATATTATCCTCCTCAGCAGATCTGCGACCAAAGCTTTTTCGCCGAATCGCATATCCTTTCGTTTATTGAGAGCTCATCGATTCCCACGAGCTGTCTGTTCTTCATAAGTACCTTGCCGTTTATTATAGTGGTTTCGCACTGTCTGCCTGTCATGCCGAATATCATGTGACCGTCTATGTTGTCGCCGCTTATGGGTGTAAAGGGCTTATAGTCCATCACAATTATATCTGCCGCCGCTCCGACTTTAAGTACGCCTACAGGTGTGTCAAAATAGCGTCCCGCGATGGCGGCGTTATTCTTAAACAGCATAGTCGTGACTTCATTCCAACCGACATTCGGCAGCTTTGCATTGTGCCTCTGTATTGCAAGCGCGGCCTTCAGGCTTTCAAGCATATCGTTTGTGTACGCGTCTGTGCCGAGGCCAACGAGTATTCCCTTTTCAAAAAGCTTGAGCACGGGTGAGCATCCGACCGCATTGCCCATATTCGATTCGGGGTTGTTTACCACCATCGAGTCGGTCACTCTTATTAACTCCATCTCGTCCCCGTCAACGTGTATGCAGTGGCCCAGAATTGTCTTCCTTCCCAAAATACCTGCCTCATACAGTCTGTTCACGGTGCGCATACCATGGTTTTCAAGCGAGTCCTTTACATCGTCCATACCCTCAGCAACGTGAATATGGAAGCCCGTCCTGCCGTCATTAAGTCTTACGCACTCACTAAGCGTCTTATCTGAAAGCGTAAATGCCGCGTGCATGCCAAACATAGCCTTGATCATAGGGCTGTTCTTTTTGGCGCAATAGTCGATAAACTCAGAGTTCTCTTCGATAGATTCACGGCATTTCTTTTCTCCGTCTCTTTCACTTACCTCATAACAAAGACAAGAGCGTACTCCGAGCTCCTCTGCGACATCGGCAATCGTCTTGAGGCTACCCTTAATCTCACAAAAGCTCGCATGATGGTCGAACACACTCGTCACGCCCTGCTTTATGCAGTCAATCAGCGTGGCATAGGCACTGCAAGCAGTCGCTTCGAGAGTTAGATGCCTGTCGAGCTTCCACCATAAGCCGTCGAGTATCTCATAAAAATTCTTCGGTGAATGTCCCCTTATGCTCATGCCCCTTGCAAGTGCACTGTAGATATGTGTATGGGCGTTTATTAATCCCGGCATTATGAGTTTGCCCTCGGCGTCTATTACCTCAGCGTCTGGATACGCATCGGTCAACTCCTTTGTCGTTCCAACGGCCGCAATAGTATTCCCCTCCACGGCAACTGCGCCATCATCTATATATGGCGTGTCGGCGTCACGTGTAATTACCTTACCATTTGCAACTATTAACATTTGGACACAGCCTCCTAAGCTAGCTTTTGTTTATTCTATCACAACTATATATAGTTTTACTACATCAAAATAGCATTTTACTAATTATTTTTTTGTATCTATAAAAATTTTTTTGTTTTTACTGTTGATTCCAAATGATGTATGATGTATAGTGAGTTTGTAGTAGTGGAGGGCTATGTATGCAAAGGGTACAAATTGACTTAATGCAAAGGCTGGCAAAAGCGCTATCAGCACAATTCGGTCAGAACTGTGAGGTTGTAGTGCATGACCTCTCATCACCCGATCATTCGATCGCAGTTATAGAGAACGGACATGTATCCTCACGCCACGTTGGAGACAACCCATCCGTGGTAGCCCTTGAGGCAATGAGCGCAGACCCGGGTGCACTCGAGGACAGGCTCGGATATCTGACTAAGACACATGACGGTAGAATACTTAAGTCAAGCACCGTGTTTATACGCGACGATGAAGGGAGAATCGAGGGGCTGTTCTGTATCAATTTCGATATGACTGCATTATCGTTGGCAAGCACAGTTCTGAACGATATTGCAAGCACTCCCAAGCAGAGCGATGAGCCTGAAAAGATTCCCACAAGCGTAAACGAACTGCTCGATGAACTCATAGAGAAGTCCGTGGAGGTCGCAGGAAAGCCTGTGGCGCTTATGACAAAGGACGACAAGATCCGTGCCATAAGGTATTTGAAGGATTCCGGCGCATTCCTTATAACACGCTCAGGGGATAAGGTCGCAAATTACTTTGGCATTAGCAAATATACCCTGTATGCATATTTAGACCTCTAATATAGATTCTTAGGGGGTATTATGGATTACAATCGCATCAATGAAGCCGCAAAAAGCTACCTGCCCGCAATGACAAAATTTCTGAGGGACTTGATCCGCATTCCCGGAGAGAGCTGCACAGAGGGCGGGGTTATTCATCGCATAAAAGAAGAGATGGAGAAGGTTGGCTTCGACAAAGTTGAGATCGACCCGATGGGAAACGTATTGGGTTACATGGGAAACGGCAAGCGCGTTATCGCCTACGATGCACATATCGACACCGTAGGTCTCGGCGAGCTTTGCAACTGGGAATTCGATCCCTATGAGGGCTATGAAACCGATGAAGTGATAGCGGGACGCGGCGCGTCCGACCAGCTCGGCGGAATAGTAAGCTCAGTATACGGCGCACTTATTATGAAGGAACAGGGTCTCATACCCGATGACGTCACAGTACTCGTAACGGGAACCGTACAGGAAGAGGATTGCGACGGTCTTTGCTGGCAGTACATCATAAACGAGGATAACATCAGGCCTGAGTTCGTTGTAATCACAGAGCCCACAAACGGAAATATCTACCGCGGCCACAGAGGTCGTATGGAAATCAGAGTCGAGGTAAAGGGCGTCTCCTGCCACGGCTCCGCACCCGAAAGAGGAAAGAACGCCATTTATATGATGGCAGATATCATACAGGAAGTCCGTGAGCTTAACGACAGACTGCATTTCGACCCATTCCTGGGCAAGGGTACACTCGCAGTTTCACAGAGCTTCTACAACAGCCCCAGCCGCTGTGCCGTAGCAGATATGGCAGCCATATCTATCGACAGGCGTCTCACTTGGGGTGAAACCTACATTTCAGCACTTGACGAAATTAAGGCGCTGCCCTCTGTCAAAAAGTACGGTGCCGAGGTCACAATGTATATGTATGACAGACCGAGCTGGACTGAGCTTACATATCCCACAGAGTGTTACTTCCCCACATGGGTAATACCCGAGGATCATCCGGCATGCGTCGCCATGACTGAGTCATATCGCAGCATGTACGGTGAACCCAAGGTTGATAAATGGACATTCTCCACAAACGGCGTTTCCATAATGGGCAGATTCGGTATCCCCTGCATAGGCTTAGGGCCGGGCAAGGAGGAGGAAGCCCATGCACCCAATGAGAAGACGTGGAAGTACGATCTCGTAAAGTGTGCGGCAATCTATGCGGCAGTCCCCAATCTCTATGTTTTGAACGCTAAGGAGGAAAAATGAGCAACGTAAAGCAGTATACAGAAGTACTTGACAAACTGCATTTTGAAAACATGTACGACAACGACTTCTTCCTAACATGGGAGAAGACACCCGAAGAGCTTCAGGCGGTATTTGCTGTCGCCGATGCGCTTCGCCACCTTAGAGAGAACAACATATCGACCCGTGTATTTGACAGCGGTCTCGGTATAAGCCTTTTCAGGGACAACTCGACCCGCACACGTTTCTCATTTGCCTCAGCCTGCAATCTTCTCGGTCTTGAAGTACAGGACCTCGAAGAAGGCAAGAGCCAGATAGCTCACGGTGAGACGGTTCGCGAAACCGCAAACATGATATCGTTCATGGCGGACGTAATCGGTATCCGCGACGATATGTACATCGGCAAGGGCAATACATATATGCGTGAGGTCTCACGCAGCGTCCGTACCGGTCATGCCGATGGCGTTTTGGAGCAGAGCCCGACTCTCGTAAACCTACAGTGCGATATAGACCATCCCACCCAGACAATGGCAGACGCACTCCACCTCATACACGAGTTCGGCGGAATCGAAAATCTGCGTGGCAAGAAGATTGCCATGACATGGGCGTATTCCCCGTCATACGGCAAGCCTCTCTCCGTACCTCAGGGCGTTATCGCTTTGATGACCCGCCTTGGCATGAACGTCACACTCGCTCATCCCGAGGGCTACGAGGTAATGGACGACGTTATCGAGGTTGCCAAGAAGAATGCAGAGGAGCAGGGCTGTACATTCACAATTACCAACTCAATGGAAGAGGCATTTAGGGATGCTGACGTGGTATATCCCAAGAGCTGGGCACCCTATGTCGCTATGGAAAAGCGTACCGAGCTTTACGGCAACGGCGATTTCTACGGCATAAAGGAGCTTGAGAAGCAGTTGCTCGCACAGAATGCAGAGCATAAGGACTGGGAGTGTACTGAGGACATGATGCGTCTCACAAAGAACGGTTCAGCACTGTACCTGCACTGCCTGCCTGCCGACATAACCGATGTTTCGTGTGAAGCCGGCGAGGTAGCCGCAAGCGTATTCGACCGCTATCGTGACCCGCTCTACAAGCAGGCATCCTATAAGCCGTACATAATCGCGGCTATGATATTCCTTGCAAAGGTCAAGAATCCGCAAAAGACCCTTTTGGCAATGGAAGAGGCGGCAGCTCCCCGTTGGAAGAGGGACTAACACCGCAAGTAGCGATCGATTTGCAAATATAGGTTAACGTTAGAGCCCTAGAAGGCGCATCCGTTAAGCTTTGATAAGCAACAAAATAAACAGACATGATTTCGATCATGTCTGTTTATCGTTTATTACATTTTGCCTTAGGCAACGATATCTCCCTGGTGGCTGATAAGTGTAGCGTCGTATACGCCGTCGATGCGCATAATTTTATCTACAAATGAGGTTTCGGAATCCTTAAGGCGCACCTCCAATGTCATCTCAACGCCGCCCTGCTGAACCGTCTTGCTCTTGAGCTTGCATTTCGCTGGGAGTTGCTTTGTGATGAACTGCTTAACTGCAGGTGATGCGTCCTCCCTGTAGTGAATTATGAAGAGGTAAGGCATTGTCTGCTTTATCTTGAGCATGTTTATTATGAACAGAAATGCGCCTATCGCAATTGACGATACAACGGCGACGTCGTAAAACCTTATGCCGATTGCTATGCCCTCTCCTACTGCCCAGAACATGAACACAGTGTCGATCGGATCCTTGACCGCTGTTCTGAATCTGATAATTGAAAGCGCACCCACCATTCCGAGGCTCAGCGTGAGGTTGTTGTTGATGAGCATAAGCATTACGCTCGTTACAAGTGTGAGCATTATAAGGCTTATGTTGAAGTTTCTGGAATACATAACACCGGCAAAGGTGTTCTTATAGACTATGAATATGAACAGACCGATAACCAGTGCCATGACCATCGTCACAAGCACCTGCAGTCCGCTTACATTTGAGGTGAATACATCCGCAAAGCTGAATCCCGCGGTTTCCGTTGCTGCCAAAAGATACATAAACTGTCCTCCGTTTTCTTCCTGTGATTGCCTACATCTCATATTTACGACATATGACGTACTTGCTAACCGCGCTTCGTATCGACAGGCCGCATTGGAGCAATGTACGTATGTACGTCGGTAAATAACGGTTATATTTAATCTCAAGCACCATATCATAACCATCCACAGCAGGGTAGGTCAGCAGGTTCTTGTTAAATAGGTCTGTGCTTCTGTAGGCGGTACGTATGTTCTTATCAAACGTAATGCGCACATCCTCCATAGGGAACACGTATGCCTCGCGCGTGTAATCGACAATAACAACGGGCTTTAACAATCTCGTAGCAAACTGCGAAAACATATAGCGGGCAAACGGGTGCTTCTTGTACAGAAGGAATGTGTAGTCGCCTTCCAGAAGGCTATCGCACTCTTCGCGCGTAAGGTTGATCGACTTTTTGCAGATAAAGCCGTTGTCCTTGCGCTTCATTTCGAGCTTTATGACGTCATCGGACAAGCCGTATATCCGAATCCTTATCTTTTCTCTCCCATCGACGCCGGAGAGTTTTTCCCTCATTGAATTATCGAATACATCGTCAAAGTACAGGCTTCTTATGAAATACTCGCCGCGGCTGTTTGCGTTTTTATCCGCATCCATCGTCCTGCCGAGCACGTTTGACATCATAACATAGTCCGCCTGACTGATATAATACTTTAACTCATGTCTGTATTTGTTTGCCATAGCGGTCTCCTCAATCCGGATTGTTGCCTTCAATGCCAAACAGCTCCATGCATCTCTCGCTTGAGAGGTTAAAGTGCTGTTTCAGGTGGTAGACAAAATACGGTTTGCGCTCCCTTGCAAATGTTCTTAGGCGTTCGACGTGCTTGTTCCAGCTCTCAACGCTCATGCCATTCCAAAGCTCCGTGTCCCTTGGCATTTCAGACCTTATTGCCTCTGCGCACTCGTCTACTCTGTCTATCAACTTCTGTGTCTCAAACACCTCGTTTGCCATCTTGGCACACTTTTCAAGGAACATGTCCCTGAAGTCCTTGTTCTCCAACAGAGCGTTTATCAGTGCATTTGAAAAGCCCGCGTTAACTCCGTGTCCCGAGCGTACTAGGTATCTGTGTACGGCATTGAGCTTGTAACCCTCAATATAATTGCCATCCGGTCCCTGCACCATTGAGTTCATCGCCCAGCAGTAGTCATAGCTTATCCACTGCCACTTTGTACCCTCGGCGCGCCAGAATTTTATGTTGCCCGTATCAGTGTTGGCTACATAGAGCTGCCCTGCTGTATACTCTGCAAAGTTCTCCAGATCAACCTGTTCGGCAACATGGTCGTAGTTCTCCTTTATCGAGAGGTCGTGTGTCTTTGCAAACTCCACGAGTGCAAGATAATCCTCATTGCTTCCGTCGAGCACATAGCCGGACTTGTTGCCGTTGCCCACGAGCAGATCTATCGTAGACTTGTCGATTTGCGGATAATGCTGTGCAATAAAGCTCGCATTCACCTTCTCTCTGAGGTTGTAGACACCTCTGTATTCCCCATTGACATACACGACGCACTGCTGATACGCCTGCACAAGCAAATCGGTATTGTCGTCGAGAAGACTGGTTATTACGACATCTCTCATCCTCGTCATCTTTGCCTCCTGACCGGAAGCCCTCAGGACCAGGGAGCTGTATTCGGTAAACGGTCTATTGTCAAAGAACGGGTATTCAAATGTCTGCTTTCCCGCCTCGGGTTTGGCTAAGAGTGCAAATCCCTTTTGATCCTGCATCCTTGAATATGCACCGAATATCCTTATTTTTCCGTCGTGCGAGAATACCTGCTCGTTTGACTTTATGTAGTCAAAGTGCATCGGAAGCTCGATGCGGCTGTTATAATCCTCATACATATTGTCAAAATCGGCCTGGTTGACCGATATGCTAACCACGGGCAAATCGTGTGAATCGTTTATCAAATACGTAGAGGAGCACGCAAGGCTTTCCATTCTTCCATCCCTGACGGCGATTGCGCGAAGCACCGTAGTCTCGGTTATGGTTATTTCTGCTCCGGTATACATCTTGGAGTGCGTTGTGGGCATGGAGCCGTCCGTAGTGTAGTACACCGTTGCGCCGTGCGGTACGTTTATACCAATGCTCTGAGCTGAAGTATAGGCACCCCCCTCAAGCGTGAAGCTCGGCATGTCGGTTCCACCTTTTACTCCTCCTGAATTCGCTTCCTTTGGCGTCGGCGTAGAATAAATCATATAAGTCCCGTCGGGCTCCTTACCCACACTCTTGTCGGTAAAGAACATGCCGCATGAGAGCTTGTCTAAAAGCTCACCCTCGGGACCAAATAAAAAAACACTTTCACCCTCCGCCGAAATATTAAAATCGGTTTGCAACACGGTGGCTTCGGGATTGTACTCTTCGCCCATGCATACTATCGTGAGATACTGCCCCGCATCTATCGTGACATCCCCAAAACGCCACATTCCGGGGTCGCGGGCATCGGTAGACAGCGAGTAGCCCGACAGATTTATGCTCTCGCTGCCCTTGTTATGCAGTTCTACCCAGTCATGATAGGCGCCATTATAGATGAGGTAGCTGTTGTTCAAGCCCATCATCTCAGATATGTATAAATCGCCTATGTTCATGGAATACTTCTGCATTGCCATCTCTTCACCCTCGGAATTATTCGGGAAACCCGGTGTCGGTGCGCTTGCCGCAACAAAATCGCCCGTACCGTCGGGAGTCCTCGCCATAGACACGTCGGTCTGCATATCGAGATAGCTGTAAGCGTCGATTATAACGCCCTTCGGAGTAGTCAAAACAACGTCTTCTTTATACTTTCTAAGTCCGAAATTCGCATGGATCTCGCCGTTTTCGGTCACCTCTCCCCTTCCTGTGCAGAACACGATGAGATAACCCTTTGCGTCAATCTTTACGCCTTCTGGAAACTCAAACTTCTGTGTGCTGTTGATATCGTCAGAAAGACAGAAACCTGACAGGTCTATCTCCGCATCAGTAGCGTTATACAACTCAATCCAATCGGAATACTCGCCAAAGCTATCCCTGAGAGTAGATGCATTTGACGCCATAAACTCGTTTATGTACAGCCCTTCGACCTTTTGGCCCTCGTACCTACTGCTCTTTGCAGCCTCTATTCCCTCGGGCGTATTGGGATAATTGGGCGATGGATCCATCTCGACCCATTTGCCCTTATCGTCTATAGACAGTGTCTTGCCGCTCGTCACAGAAATAAGGTCTATGCTGTCAATTACCCTACCCGTGGAATCCATAAATATAACAACGTCTGTAGCTGACAGTTTAAATGACGCATACAGTCCCTCTGATTTTTCTCCACTGCAGTACACGACTATAAAGCCGTTTGCGGGGACGACCGTACCATTTGGGAACACAAATTTTGCGCCGCTCACCAGCTCGTCCGTCAGTCCGTAGCCTGAAATATCAGCGTCCCTGTCGGAACCGTTATATAACTCAATATAATCGTAGAATTCGCCATTTTTATCGGCGGCCGCACCCTTATTCGATAGCATTATTTCATTTAACCGCACATCGACTCTCCCCGACGTATTCTGTCCTCCGCTCGTGCTCACGATATATATGCCGAGGACAGCAAACAGCAATATGAATACTAGCGCGATTAATACCTTTTTAGCCTTCATACTTTCCTCCGTTAAAAGTCTTTGGTCAGTATACCATATGTGCTTTAAAAAAAACAGATGGACACAACTTCTTTACATATTTTTGTGGATGCAACCAACTTTTTGTATTATCATAAAGTGTGTTCAGTTGGGCAAATAATAAACTGACGGAGGTAAACCAATGCTATTTATTGTATCGTCCATAAACGGTCTTACCAACATATTTGACAGTTATGCCGTATACATATTGGCCATTTTTGCGGTAACTATACTAGGACTTATTGCTCAGTCGAGTGTGAAATCAACATACAAAAAGTACTCATGCAAGAGCTCCGGTACATCGATTCCCGCATACCGCGTGGCGCAGGATATAATCCAAAGAAACGGTCTCGGCGTAGGGCTTACGCAGGTTTCGGGCTCGCTGACCGACCACTATAACCCCAAAACTGAGGTCGTCGGGCTTTCCCAAGCGGTGTACAACTCCGACTCTGTAGCCGCTTACGCGGTAATGGCGCACGAGCTCGGACACGTCATGCAACACCGCGATAGCTATATACCCATTAAGATAAGAAATGCCATTCTACCCGTTGCCCAGTTGGGTTCGTTTGCCGCACCTTACATCGTTATCATAGGTCTTATACTCAATTCAGGTACGCTTGCGATGATTGGGGTATATCTCTTTGCGGCTGTATTCCTTTTCCAGCTCGTCACACTACCTGTCGAGTTCAACGCATCGAATCGCGCGATCGAGCTTCTTTCGGAGGGCGGCTATATAATGCGCGACAACACAAGCGGTGCAAAAAAAGTTCTGCGCGCTGCCGCATCCACATATGTCGTGTCGACCCTCGCAACCCTCGTGTCACTGCTCAGGCTTCTCGCTCTGGCAAAGAGGAGTAACAGGCGCTGACGAGGGGTGAAATAGTATAATCCCTCAGTCGCTCAGCTCCTTTTGCACAATAGAGACTTTGCGAATAACAGCGATAGTAAAATCCGTGACGCACATGGCATCACGGATTTGTTTTTGGTGAGGCTTTGCCTTAGATGTTAACTTATTCTTACTCGTCAATTCCAAAGCTCTTCTGGATATAATCCGCCGTCCTTAAGTTTTTGGATTTCCCGCATTACCATAAGTTTGTCGTCCTTATGTGTTACGCCTATCCACTTGTCGGGAGTGGTACATGCGTGCACGATGAGCCTGTCTGCGGCCATTCCCCTGCGGACGGCTTCCGGCAGGTAATCCTCACACTTGAGTGGATTAATTTTTATTGCCTCAGCAATAAATGTCGGGAACGTCCTCTCGAGCTCCCCGAATATACCCATATTGAATGCCCAGAAATTCATAGATACGCTTGAATCGAGCGGCAATTCGACCGTCTTACCGTCTGCATCTGTGTATACCGCGCTGTCATCCTGCTTGATGATGCCTATACATTCATGTATGTCGCGCAGACGTCCATCGCTTACACTGCATACGCCCCTGTTTACACTGCCGTAATCTGTGAGCGTCTCGGACAGCTTATAGCATATAATCGCGTGCTCATTTGCGTCCTTATGCTGTGCAAGGAATTCGAATGCCGTCTTAAACGCCTGCGGTCCGTAGAAATCGTCCGAATTCAGCACTACGAAGGGTGCGTCAATTTGCTCCTTTGCGCACAGCACGGCATGGGTCGTACCCCAAGGCTTAGTCCTTCCTTCGGGCAATTCGATCCCCTCTGGGAGCTTGTCTAGCTCTTGGAACGCGTATCTGACATTGATGTGCTTTAAGAGTTTGTCACCGACCATAGTGCGGAAATCGTGCTCGATCTCATGCTTAATTATAAAGCACACGTCCTCAAAGCCCGCACGGATGGCATCGTAAACAGAGAAGTCGAGCAATGCATTGCCATATTCATCCATAGGGTCCATCTGCTTGAGTCCACCGTAACGACTGCCCATTCCTGCCGCCAATATGACAAGAATCGGTTTTTTCAAAATTATCACCTCCGATTAACTATAAGCATTCTACTATAATGCGCCGTATGTGTAAACGATGCAACAAAAAAGCGGAGATTGCTCCCCGCTCTTATGCTTATTATTATCTCTTCTCGTTCAAGCTCCTGTAGTAGTTCATCAGACAGCCTTCGATCAGAATCTGCTTTTCTTCAGCAGTCAAGCCCTTGATGTAGAGCGTAATGTCATGTACGCCGTCCTTTGCGATTACCTTTGCGGGAATCTCTTCAATACCCTTCTCGATTGCTTCTCTGATTCCGGGTACGAATATGAAGTCGTCCACATCGTAATCAAACGAAGTATCCTGTGCAATTGTAAACGGCAATATACCCCAGTTAATGCAGTTACTGCGATAACGCTTTGTCGCATACTCGTAGCAGATGTTTGCACAGCCACCGAGCACCTTCTGGCAAGATGCCGCCTGTTCTCTTGCAGAGCCGTCGCCGGGCTTGTTTGCAAACAGAACGGATGCTACTCCCGTGGTTTTCGTGAGCTCACCTGCGTTGCCTACCTGGGCGAGTGCCTGCGTTATGACCTCGGGAACATTACCCTCACGTCTTTCGTCATCGAGCTTTCTCGTTGCCTTGCTCCTGCCGACGTATTCGGGTACTCTGCGTGAAAGTGCAAACTCAGAGAGTCTTATGGGGTTGGAGCGGTAGGATGACGTCTCACCCGAGGGGATGAGTTCATCGGTCGTCGTCACGGGATCCTTTATAACTGCGGCAAGCCTCAGGAGCATATTCTCCGAAAGTGCGTGCATTGTAGGCCAGTCCGTGATGTTGGGGCCGAATTTGAGCTCTGCATCGGGGTCGGCATGACCGAAGCCATTATAGCAACGCTTGCTGTAAATACTGCCGTCGAACTCGTACTTCGGTATCGATGCATCGTAAT
>JAEDCW010000065.1 GCA_016293975.1 Clostridia bacterium | reverse complement strand
CCTTTATAAGGTTTAGTCTTGAATCCTTCCAAGATTATATCGCTGTTATCTGTCATAGCACTCATCCTCCTAAGACAATTTATGAAAAAACAAATCGGCTTATACATGTTTGCATAGACCGATTATTAGATAGTACCATTTAAAAATTCCGCTTATATTGTCGTCGCAGGTTTACGTTTAACACTATTCCCACGGCAATCATATTGGCAAGCATATTTGATCCACCGTAGCTGATGAACGGTAGCGGTATGCCCGTTACAGGCATTAGACCGATATTCATGCCTATGTTCTCAAAGACATGGGCAATGAGCATGCCAACACAGCCCATTACCAAACAGGATCCAAACATGTCCTTTGCTTTGATGGCGACGTATATCCACCTTAACGCCAAAGCAAGAAAAGCAATAATCAGTATTGTACTGCCCCAAAAGCCAACGCCCTCGGCGATTCCCGAAAAAACATAGTCGGTATGACGAGCTCTTATCCATCTCAACTGAGCCAAGGTTGCGTTTGAAAAGAATCCCTTTCCCCATGCTCCTCCGGAACCTATCGCTGTCATTGAGAGCCATACGTCACTATTGATATCCATAGCGTTCGGTTCAAACAATGCAGTGAAGAAGTCATCTATCCTGTCCACCTGATAATCATCTAGCAGGAAGAAATATGCGATGAGCAAGAACACGGATATCAAGCCTATAGCACTCAAAATCCATTTCCAACTTATTCTGCCAACAAACATTATTACAACGAGTATTACTACACACACTATAGCTGAGCCTGCGTCAGGCTGGAGCCAAATCAATGCGACAGGGACTATAGTGACTAAGACACATAAAATAATATCCTTGAATTTCTTAATCGAACCATATTTGTCCACGGAGTCAGACACTATTTTTGATAGAAATACTATTAACGCTATTTTTGCAAGCTCTGCGGGCTGAAGCGCACGATTGATAGTTTCGGAAACAAACCAACCTTGTGTACCGCCTCGAATAACGCCGACCAAAAAAAGCAGACCGAGCAGTGCAAGAACGGCCAGATACGCCCATGGTATGACGATCTTAAACAGCTCATAGTCAAGTATTACTACAAGAATACATATAGCCACACCTATGAGGAAATTCTGTGCTTGCTTCGATACATACTCAAAATTCAACTTTTCGAGATAGTCCGACGGACTGCTTTCGGTTCCGCTAAATGGTGTTGCCATTATGCTAGAGAGGCTTATTAAACCGAACGCAACAAGACCGACAACTATAATAATAGTCATCCAGTCTATCTTTGTATGTGTTTGTTTCTTAAGCCGCTGTTGCATCGGCATAATTATTCCGCTTTATCTATATTGAAGAGTTCCTTGACCTCGCCGTAGACTGTCATATACTTCTCCAACGTATCTTGTCGTACAATGGGACGATTTACCTTTGCGTATGAGGGCAGAGTTTCACCTTTTAGGAGCCTGTCCATCAACATGACGCAGTTCACGGCTATATCATAATACGGGATTATACTTGCCCCTCTTATAGCATTTTTTTCAATCAACTTTATATTCTCATCCGTAAAACCGTTGCCAAATATGGTGATTTCAGGGGTTTCATATAAAGCTGTGCTAATCTCCGGCAATATGTAGCCGTTCTCATTAGGTACACCTTCAATTGCACTAGCTTCTTCGGGTATGTTTTTATTCTCCACCTGTTTTCTAATCTTCTCTCTGGCATCTCTTGCAACAGCTGCGTCAGCCTCGCCAATCGCAACCAAAGAACAGATTCCCCTATGAGTCAGCAGATATTCTGCCAATTCGTTTATTGCATCTTCCCGCGATGTTGTTGTTCTTCTGAAACTCAATACACCGTATTGCGGGTAGAACTCCTTGACTGTTTCAAGGCATTTTTCATACAAGGGCGTAGGGTCATAACCATAAATCAATATGCGCCCACCCTTTTTACTTATACTTCGCTCTGTCATCCTATCAAGTGCAGCATTGCACATCTCGAACTGATGGTTTTCCGAATCCACATAAACATTTACGTCAGCTTCTGATTCATCTTTATCTACGGCAGATATAACAAACAGACCGTTGGATTTTGCAAATGAAATGGTATTGTCATTCGCTCCGGACGGGTTTAAAATGATTATCCCTTTGCAACCTGCATCTATGCCTTGCTGTACAGCCTGCATGGAAGTCGTATTCTTGTCATCATATTTCAAAAGCATCGATGGATTCCCAAGCTCAGCCGCAGTCTGCAAAAAACCATACATCATCGTACACGTTGCATATGTGGTTTCGTCCTTTACGACAAAACCTATCAGGTCTGTTTTTGCAGTCACGGGCGCCGGCTCAATTGTAGGTACAGGCGTCGAAGGAAGCTCAGGCGTACCGTCCGCAGGATCAACTCCCGTATTGTCGGTGCACCCTGCAAGCATCGATATATAGAGCGCCACTATTAAAAATACTGATAAAACTCTTTTCAAGTTTACCTCCATCAATTCAATAGACGAATGTTTATTACACTATTTTATTACATAAGTGCCAAATTGTCATTATCTACCGGTCGTATTCACATCACGTTTACAAATTTAGACCGAATAAGTCTTGTTTGCTTCCTTAGCAGCGTTAAGCTCTGCCAGTTTGGAACCGTATCCGTTTTTACCGAGTAATGCGTATGTAGCTTGCTTACCTTCTTCAACACCGGGCTGATCGAAAGCATTGATATTGAGTATTTCACCCATGTACGCGGTCTGCAGTTCAAACATCATGAGAAGCTGGCCTATTGTGAACGCATTAACCTCTGGTATTGATATCAGTATATTCATGTGTCCGCTCTTGGTTACGGCATATCGTGTCGCATAAAGCTCAGAACTCAACAACTCGTTTAGCGTATGACCGCCTAAGAAAGCTATGTCAGGTATAGATTCGAGTTCTTTCGGGATATCGACCACGCACTTTAGCGTTTCGACACCGATAAATGTGATGACTTTATCATAAGGGCCACCTGTATACAACTGCACCTGCGAATGCTGATCTGTGACTCCAAGTGACTTTACCGGTGTTTGTCCACAGAAAACTTCATTGCTGTTTACATCATATCTCTTTCCGAGCGACTCCGCCCAAAGCTGAGCATACCAATCGGCAATATACTTCAATGAGTCTGCATAAGGCATCATTACACTTATGTTACTGCCCATCCTCTGTGAGAGAAAGCTTAAAACGGCAAGCACATATGCCGGATTGTCGTTAAACTCATCGGTGCAGATCTCATCCATGTATTTAGCTCCTGCAAGCAGTTTATCGATGTCGATACCGCATACGGCAGCAGGAAGCAATCCTACAGGACTGAGCTCGCTGAATCGTCCGCCAACTCCGTCCGGCACATAAAGCGTGTCAAAACCGTATTGCTGTGCAGCTTTTATAAGATTACCCTTGTTCTTATCGGTAGTTGCGATTATGTGAGACACCCATCCCTCTCCTACTGTCTTTTTGAGCAAATCGAGTATTATAAGGAGCTGAGCCATTGTTTCGGATGTACTACCCGACTTTGATATTACATTGAAAGCCGTCTTCCTGGGGTCTATTACGTCGAGCAGGTCTGACATGCGCTGAGGGTCGACATTATCCTCAACAAATAGTCTCGGCCCGTTACGCTTATCGTGCGGCAGGTCATTGTAATGCAGATGATTCAACGCTTGGTGTACGGCAATGGGTCCCAATGCACTTCCGCCTATGCCAAGCACTACAAATGTATCGAAACGATCTCTTACGCGTGAAGCTATGCGCTTGACATCACACAAGACCGCATCCTGTGAAGAATGCAGGTCGCGCCATTTCATTTCATCTCTCTTGCTGTCCGTCTGACTTACAGCATACTGCAAATCAATCATCGCCTGCGTAAAGTCACTTTCGGGGATGCCGCGAGCACCGATGTTTTCGGCTATCATATTTGAGAAATCCACGTGGATTCTCTGATTATATCTCGTATCACTTGTACTCTTCATAACAAGTTCTCCAAGCACTATTATTGTTTTTGTATTATTATAGCACAAAGAGAGGCTTTTCACACAAAGGTCATAATTTTAGGCAATATGAACGTTCCAAGTATGATATAATTGTCGGGCAGGAGGAAGAATGCTATGTCACCAAAAGCACAGACACAAAAGACAGGACAAAGAACTGCGAATGCTGATACATGGAAGTGTTTTTTTGTACGCCTACCGTGGCTTATGCTAGTTCCATTGGGGTTTGCACTTCCCCTGTTTGCGGCGAACAATTCCGCTTTTATCAATGGTTTTTATGCGGAAAAGCTATATCCGTTCATAGCAAAGACTACTCAACTGTTTACCTCCTTCCTACCTTTCTCTTTAGCTGAATTCATTCTGGTATCCGGGTCGATTTCGCTTGCCGCTTTTGTAGTGGTTTTAGCGGTTAGGCTGATTATGAGAAAGACCTCCGTACCAAGATTCTTCAACACCATACTGACTATAGTTATTATTGCGGGCGCTATGCTGAATATGTTCTACGTGATGTGGGGTTTCAATTATAACAGAGCTGACCTATCGCATAGCATGAACTTGGAAGTGACGCCCAGGTCGACCGAAGAGCTACAACAGGTTTGCTATTATTTGGTGGCGCAAGCAAATGCATATAGAGAGAATGTACCCACAAACAGTGATGGTGTATTTGAGAGCGAGCTTACTTTCCATGAGCTTCAGAAGGTCATAGAGCCGACATATGCTGCTTTGGCAGAACAATACCCTATTTTTGCCGGAAGCGTAGGTAATGTCAAGGGCGTAGTTCTTTCAAAAGGTCTTTCATATGCAGGAATATCCGGCATTTTCATACCGTTTACCAATGAAGCGAATGTCAACATTGACCAGCCATCATTACTCTTGCTTGCCTCCGCCGCTCACGAGTCTGCGCATCAGTTGGGCATAGCTAAGGAGGATGAAGCGAATTTTGCATCGTACTTAGTTGGTACAAAATCAAATTCCGCCGATCTATGCTATTCGGCCACAATGCTTGCATTGATAAATTGCACCAATAAGCTGTATGAAGCAGACTCTGATGCTTACTTCGAGG
>JAEDCW010000028.1 GCA_016293975.1 Clostridia bacterium | reverse complement strand
CGCAATATCTTCTAAACAAAATTGTTTAAGATGCAAGTCCCTGCAACGAGTGGGAATAATCCCACAAGCAAAAAAAACGTAATCACAGGATTTCTTGAGGATTGAGGCCTTTTGTGGGGACGGAAGGGCGATTAGTTTGTTCGAACAGTATTAAAAACAGGGCAATCGAAAGCGTTAATGCAGATCTTGTTTACGTATAATGATGAACGGCGGCAGGGAGTAAAATCCTTGGCGTCGTTGTTTATAAAAAAACCAATCAAACTTGGCAAAAGGTATTGACAAGTAAACTTGGCGGAAATACAATGATGACATGACAAGTATACTTGGCAGATAAAACACTGCACATTGGAGGTGGTATTGTGAATAGGGATGAAATTCTGAGGAAAAGTCAGCAAGAAAACAAAGACAGGCTTGATGAGTGTGAATTGGAGGCAATTGGAAAAGCCTCTCGCGTGGGAATGCTTGTTGGAGGCTTGCTTTGCGTCGCTTTAATTCTTGTAAGCGAACTTGTATTCGATAGGTCCGAGCTTGCATTGGTCGGATGGATGGTGTACTTTGCAATGCAAGGAAGCAGCAATATTGTTATATATGCGCATTTGAAAAAACGGAGAAAGTTAGTATATGGTATAGGCGAGATACTTTTTGCCGTAGCCTTTGCTGTGGTACTCGCATTTAAGGCAATGGTATAAACTATGGATGATAAACTGGTTTTAAAAAACAATCTAAAAGAATCCCGCAAAGAGAAAAATCTGTCCCAACAACAGTTAGCGGATATGGTGGGTGTCTCAAGAAATACGATTAGTTCAATCGAAATAGGGCAGTTTACACCAAGTGCAAAGTTGGCTTTGATCATCTGCATCGCGTTAGAAAAGAAATTTGAAGATATGTTCTATTTTGAGTAGAGTAAGAACGGCAGAGAGCTCCCCTGCCGCCGCTATTCCAAAATACACAGGAAGACCAAAATGTGTTTAATTACACCGGTTATCTCTTTTTGACGCGACTGGTGTACAGGGCTATTATCTTCCTTGAAAACAGTTAGAAATCAGAAATATTAGATTAACTTCTGTTATGCCATCACTTCCGGTCGTTTTATTGGTCCAATCCCCTCCTTTTTTCTTATGCTAATCTGAGCTTCAATTACTAAAATAAACACAAACCTCTTTTTCACTCACAAAGAGTCAAACCATTGAATTTGTATGGTATCATGGTCAAGTGTTATCACTTCAAAGAAAGCCCTGACAAAGCTCTTTTATTGTGTGAGAGCACTAACTGCCATTCATTTATGTAAGCAGTCGCCCACCGGTGATACAGGTGGGCGGTGATTTTAGCATCTTCAAAACACATTTAGCTCAGCCGTTATATCGCCAACCCCTTGAACTGACTGTTGTACAGGTCGGCGTAGAAGCCGCCCGCTTCGAGCAGTGACTCGTGAGTACCTTTTTCAATTATGTGTCCGTCCTTCATAACCAGTATGACGTCGGCTTCGCGTATCGTGGAAAGCCTGTGAGCTACTATAAAACTCGTTCTGCCATTCATCATTCGGGCGAACGCATTCTGTATCAGCACCTCCGTGCGTGTGTCTATGCTCGAGGTCGCCTCATCGAGTATCAGCATGGGCGGCAGACAGAGCATCACGCGCGCTATGCAAAGGAGCTGTTTCTGACCCTGACTTATGCCACCGTCACCATCGCCTATAACGGTGTCGTAGCCATTGGGCAGGCGCTTAATAAAGCCGTGAGCATGGGCGGCTTTTGCTGCGGCGATCACTTCTTCGCGCGTGGCATTCGGCTTTGAATAGGCGATATTCTCGTGAATTGTGCTGCCTTTTAACCATGTGTCCTGCAAGACCATGCCGTAGCTCTTTCTGAGGCTGTTTCGCATGATATGTCTGACGTCCGTGCCCGAGACGCATATACTGCCGTCATTGACGTCGTAGAAGCGCATAAGCAGGTTGATGAGCGTAGTCTTTCCACAACCTGTAGGTCCAACTATCGCAATGCGCTGACCGGGGCTTACCGAAAGGTTGAAGTCCTCTATCAGCTTGCGTTCGGGTACATAGGAGAAATCCACGTCGTTTAGTGTGACAGTTCCATCCACGTCGGTCTCCGTGAGCACCCTCGCATCCTCAGCGTCGGGAACCTGATCTTCGGCATCGAGAAGTTCGAATACCCTCTGTGCGCAGGCAATGGCGTTCTGCATCTCCGTTATAACGCCCGATATTTCGTTGAAAGGCTTTGTGTATTGGTTGGCATACGACAAAAAGCAGCTCAGCGCGCCTATGGTTATGCCGCCGCGTATGGCTATCAATGAACCTGCGAGTGCAACTCCGGCGTATACAAGTCCGTTTACAAAGCGCGTGGATGGGTTTGTTATGCTCGAATAGAACACCGCCTTAAGGCTCGTAGCAGTCAGCTTCTCGTTGGTCTCATCGAAGTCGGTAAGGTTTTTCTCCTCATGTCCGAATGCCTGCACGACACGAACGCCTTCAATGCGCTCGTTTATAAGCGCGGTTTGAGCGCCCCTTGCGGCAGTCTGTTCACCGAAGTAGCGGAATGTCTTTTTTGCTATGAACGTCGCGACGATGAGGCTTAGCGGCGTAGCGCATACCACGACGAGTGCGATGGGCAGATTGACGGATACCATAAATGCGAGCGTACCGATGATCGTGAGTATACCTGAGAAGAAATTCGTAAAGCCCATCAGCAAACCGTCCGAAAAGAGGTCAACGTCGGCAATTATTCGGCTAAGCAAGTCTCCCGTAGGGTGGGAATCAAGGTAGCTCAGCGGAAGCACCTGAATCTTTTTGATGGCGGAATCCCTCAAATCGCGGCTTATACTGTAGGCAATTTTGTTGTTGCACAGACCGGAGAGCAAAAGTGTCAGCGCCGCAGCTGCAATCGATAAGGCGATTTTAATGAGCACGGCAGTGATGCCCGAAAAATCGACACACCCGACGTCTATCATGTAGTCTATGGCTTCACCGGCGAGTATAGGTATATAAAGCTGAGCGAATACCGCGACTGCAGATGTGAGTATGCTTAGCACTACCCAAAAACCGTAGGGCTTAATAAGTCTTAGTACGCGCCTGTATGCGGCATTGCGGGTGGCCTTATCTGCTCTGTTTACTTTCTTTGTCATGCCGTTGCACCCGCCTTCTTGAACTGACTGTCGTATATATCCCTGTAGACATCGCATGTTGCGAGGAGCTGTTCATGCGTGCCCTTTCCCACGAGAATTCCTTCATCAAGCACGAGTATCAGGTCTGCGTGGATTAGACTGTTTGCCCTCTGGCTCACTATAAACACGGTAAGCTCGTTTTTAAGCGAGGCGATAGCAGCTCTAAGCGCCGCATCGGTGGCGTAGTCGAGTGCGCTCGCAGAGTCATCGAGTATCAATATATCGGGGTTTGCAACAAGTGAGCGTGCGATGGAAAGCCTTTGCTTCTGGCCTCCGGAGAAGTTTCTTCCGCCCTGCTCTACCGGCTCGTCAAGTCCTTGCGGCTTGCTCCTTACTATCTCTGCGGCCTGTGCGGTCTCAAGCGCCGCCCAAAGCTCCTCGTCCGTGGCATTAGCGTTGCCCCACAGAAGATTACTGCGTATCGTACCCGAAAACAGGAGGGTTTTCTGCATTACCGTGCTTACCGTGCGGCGGATGCTCTGCTTGTCGTATTCTTTTATGTCGCGTCCAAATAGGCGTACCGTGCCCGATGTAGCATCGTAAAATCTCGGTATGAGGTTAACGACGCTCGTCTTTCCGCTGCCCGTACCGCCGATTATTCCGATTGTCTGGCCCTTTTTTGCCGTAAATGATATGTCCGAGAGACTCGCTTCGCCCGAACCGGTATAGGTTAGGCTGACGTGGTCGAATTCTACCGCGATGTCTGAATCTGCGTCATCGGCACTGAGCTCTCCGAAGCTCATCGAGGGCTTCATTTCAAGTACCGAATCTATTCTCTGAGCGCAGGCCATGGCCTTTGTTATCTGTATAATGAGGTTTGCGAGTTTAATGAGTTCGAGCAGTATCTGGCTCATGTAGTTGACGAGTGCAATGACGCTTCCCGCTTTAAGCGTACCCGTATTTACCTCGAAGCCTCCGAGCTTGAGTATCGCGATTATGCCTACGTTGATTACAACGAATGTGAGAGGATTCAACAGCGCGGATATGCCGCCTACATTGAGCTGGCTTGAGCGTAAAGAGGAGTTTTTGGCTTCAAACTCTCTTGTCTCTTCCTCTTCTCTACCAAATGCGCGGACGACGCGAACGCCAGTGAGATTTTCCCTCGCAGACTGGGTTATGCTGTCGAGCTTAGTTTGAACGGTCTTGTAACGAGGTATCGTCTTTAGCATTATGCCGAATACGATTACCGAGAGCACAGGTATCACGGCGACAAATACGAGTGCTTCCTTGCCGCTTACGATAAACGCCATCACCATAGCGCCGAATACCACAAACGGCGAACGGAGCAGCAGTCTCAATAATAGGTTGAGGCCGTTTTGGAGCTGATTGACGTCGCTCGTCATTCTTGTGATGAGAGTGCTCGTGCCTAAGCTGTCCGTATCGCTGAAGTCTAACGCTTGTATGCGCTCAAAGAGCGAGCGGCGCACGACGGCGCAAGCGCCAACCGCCGCCTTGGCCGAAAAATATTGTGCGGTTATACTGCAGACGAGCCCGATTATTCCGAGCAGTACCATAATACCGCACCCGGTAAGCACATATCCGTCGTCGCCAGACGCGATGCCTCTGTTTATTATATCCGCCATCAAGAGAGGCACGAGGAGGTCAAACAGCGCTTCGAGCATCTTGAATGCCGGGGCGAGTATGCTCTCCTTCTTGTGGTGCCTCAGGAATTTCAGAATTCGCTTCATCGTCTACTCCTGTATAAACCTATTATTATCGGTAGATTTAATCTACCGCATACTATTGTATTGTACATTGTTAGGATGTATAGTCAATTCATAATATTCCTCTACAGTCACGAAAAAATCATCGGGACAGCATGGAATCGCTATAGCTCAATGCTATAGAGCTGTCGTCAAAAGTGGGGGGGCACAGGCGGTGCGGCAAAAAAACACGGTGAAACAGCTTTCCGTAAGCATGCGGACACGTGAGCTTAGCCATACGCTTTCTATGCACAGAATTGGAGAAATAAGAATAGTGAAGAGAATACAATGGGTCGTTTTGAAATAGACATGAACACGTTTAAGCGCAAGGCGCAATATGAATACTTCAGCTCGCTTGCATACCCTTATATGGGCGTTACGCGCGATATAGATATAACTGAGCTGAGCTATTCTATAAGGCAGAGCGGCGCACCGTTCTTTCTTACAATACTCTATTGCGTGATTAAAGCGGCAAACAGCGTGCCCGAGTTGAGACAGCGTATAATCGAAGACAAGCTTATGCAGTACGATTCCTGCATGGCATCGTATACTGTCGCAATCGACGACGACACTTACTGCTATTGCAATGTAGACTGCACTAAGCCGTACAGCGAGTTTATCGAGTACGCAAAGGCGGAGCAGGAGAAGGCAAAGGCTTGCAATACAATCAACTGCAACAAGGCAGAGGAAGAGGAGCTGTTCTTTGTTTCAAGCGTGCCGTGGTTTGATTACACGAGCGTGATACAGCCTGTGCCTATGCCTGCAGACGGCAATCCGCGGCTTACATGGGGGAAATACTTTACTCGCTGTGGGAGGACGTATCTGCCGTTTACGATACTGTGCAACCACGCAATAGTGGATGGAAGACACCTCGGGCTGTTCTTTGAGGCGCTATCTGATAGTATACGCGAAGTAAACGAGCTGTTGTCAAAGCAGATAGACGGATGATTGCTACAACTCTATTCGATTAAACTGCAGAGGGCTCTTTTGAGGTATCCTCGGTAGCAAGCCATGCACCCAATATCATAATCGCAAGTGCGATGATGAACGTAATCGAGGGGAGTTGTCTGAATATTACGAGAGAGAGTAGCGTGCCAATAAAAGGCGAAATCGCATAGTACGCGCTCGTTTTTGCCGCACCTAAGTCGCGTTGAGCGTATATATAGAAGAATATGCTGAGACCGTAGGCGACAAAGCCGAGCAGAAGTGCGGGAATGATGCAGATAGGAGAGCCGAACCTTTCGCCTATTGCAAGGGCAAGCGCGAGCGAGCCTGCACCGGAGCCTAAGCCCTTTATTATGACTATCTGTATGGGGCTCTTTGAGGAGAGCATCCTCGTAAAGTTGTTTTCAAGTCCCCAGCAGACGCAGGCGAGCAATACGAATAATGAGCCTGTCGAGAATGTCAGACTGCTCATATCCTCAAACGAAAGCAGTATGCTTGCAACGGTGACACATAAGATTGCCGCCCATAGCCGCTTGGTTATGGCTTCTTTGAACAGTACGAGCGCTATGACTGCCGTTGCGACGATCTCAAAATTGTTTAGCAGGGATGCGTTTGCGGCAGTAGTCATAGTCAGTCCGAGCATAAGGAATATGGGCGCTGCGATGTCGAGCACAACCATGCCTACTGTATACGGCAGCTCCTTTTTTGTCAGCGGCAGTTCCGAATTGCCCTTTCCCGTAGCCTTTTGAACGAGATTGACACCAAACAGACCTATACCGGCGCCGAAGTATAAAAAGCTCGCCATGAGTGTCGCAGGGACGTGCTCTAAAAGCAATTTCGATATGGGTGAGTTTATGGCATAGAGCGCCGCGGCGAGCACCGCAAAGAATATCGCCCTTGTTTTTTTGTTCATACCTAAGTTCCCCCATCCTGCAATGACATTTTACACGTAAGTAGCATTGAGAACCATTATACAGAATAATGCTCACGTCGGCAATGTAAAGCATACACAATGGCTCACATTCTTACCTGAGACCGGCTTTATCGGAATGTATAAATGCTTGACAAAGGGTCTCAACGTACATAGACTCCTATAATTATGAATAGCTTATTGGATACAAAGCCACGGGTCTGTGGCGACAAATAAGGCTATAAAGGGGAAACGGCATGAAAGTATATGAATCGATGGAACAGCTCGTAGGTAATACGCCCCTGCTTGAGCTACACAATATCGAACGGGAATTGAGACTTAAGGCGAGACTTTTGGCAAAGCTTGAATATTTTAATCCTGCAGGCTCAGTTAAAGACAGGGTTGCGCTCAACATGATACTCGAGGCGGAGAAGATGGGTGTACTCAAAGAGGGTGGTACCATAATCGAACCTACATCGGGAAACACGGGGATAGGCATATGCGCTGTGGGTGCGGCAAGGGGGTATAGCGTCATAATAGTCATGCCCGACATCATGTCGGTTGAGCGCAGACAGCTCATGACCGCATACGGCGCAAAACTGGTGCTGACGGACGGAAAACTCGGAATGAGGGGCGCAATAGAGAAGGCGGAGGAAATAAGCCGGCAGATGAGCGGCTCTGTGATACTCGGGCAGTTCACAAACCCCGACAATCCCGATACCCACAGGAAAACCACGGGTGTGGAGATATTCTCCGACACAGACGGCGCCATTGACGTGTTTGTTGCAGGCGTAGGTACGGGTGGCACGATTACGGGGGTGGGCGAATGCATAAAAGCGAATAAGCCCGACGTGCATATCGTAGCTGTAGAGCCCGAGGGCTCCGCTGTGCTTTCGGGATGCTCCGCAGGACCTCACAAACTTCAGGGCATAGGAGCGGGTTTTGTGCCGAGCATACTGAATACCGGCATATATGACGAGATAGTGAGGGTATCGGATGCCGATGCATTTGCGTCCGCAAGACTTCTTGCACGAACAGAGGGAATACTCGTAGGAGTAAGCTCAGGCGCGGCACTTTCGGCGGCGACCAAGGTGGCAGAGAGAGACGAATACAGCGGAAAGCTGATAGTTGTACTGCTACCCGACGGAGGGGATAAGTATCTCTCAATGGGTTTGTACGAGTAGCGGCGATAACAAAGCTTCATGTTAATGCATATACTTATTATCACAGGGGTAAGCGGCTCTGCGCCCAAACAGCGAAAGGATGAGGAATACGACTAATACAATAGACAAAATGAATGCGTGCATAGTCTGCGTTGCAGAGGCGCTCAACGGGACGGGAACGTATTGCTCGGATGTGCTTATGAACTCGGCCGGATTGAAGAGGGAGACGATACGCATGACGCACCTACTGCGCACGGCGCTGTACCCGCAGATATTCGGCGAGAACACGGGAGACTACGAGCTTTCCCCGATAACGGTGAGCTATTGTCTTCAACAGGCGGCGGACATATTAAAGACGCTGCTTAAGACAATGCTTAAGGACGATGTAAAAACCGAAACATTTATGCGCCAGTTTTTTGCCGACCTGCCCAGAATCAAGGCAAAGCTCGAGACGGATATACGTGCGGCATATAACGGAGACCCGGCGGCAAAGAGCATAGAGGAGATAATGCTTGCTTACCCCGCTTTTGAGGCAATAAGCATTTACAGACTCGCACACAGACTTTATGAGCTGAACCTGCCGATAGTGCCGAGGATAATGACGGAATACGCCCACAAGATATCGGGTATAGATATCCATCCGGGTGCGACTATAGGGGACTACTTCTTTATTGACCACGGCACGGGTGTGGTGATAGGCGAGACCTGCGTAATAGGCGACCATGTTAAGCTGTATCAAGGTGTAACGCTCGGCGCAAAGAGTTTCAAGCTCGATGAAGACGGAAATCCCGTAAAGGGTATAAAGCGTCATCCGCAGATAGGAAACCATGTGATCATATACTCGGGGACGACTATATTGGGAGGCAACACCGTCATAGGGGATAATTGTGTAATAGGCGGCAACCTGTGGCTCACACATTCCGTAGACTCAGGCAAAATCGTACTTGCAGTACAGGATAGTCCGAAGTTCATAGACGCTTTGTGAAAACGCAAAATAAAGCGACAAAACAAAGCTTCGGGTGAATGCTCACTCGGGGCTTTTAATTCCGGCTGCGGGGATTTGTCGAAAACCGGGCACTCCGACCTGACGTTATATGCACACTCCACGGATTAAACCGTTTGCGATGCGGGCATAAGAAAAGCGGCGGCATAATGCCGCCGATGGTAGTCTGGCCTATTATGACTTATTTATGTGTCTCGTTGTACTTGGCGATACCCAGTGCGAGCAAATCCATTGCCCTCTCGAGGTCTTGCTGTTTAAGTACGTAAGCTATTCTTATCTCGTTGACGCCTTTGCCTGGCGTTGCGTAGAAACCTTCGCCGGGTGCGAACATGACAGTTTCGCCGTTGTCGCTAAAGTCTGTGAGCAGCCACTTTTGGAATGTGTCGGCACTGTCAACGGGGAGCTTTGCCATAATGTAGAATGCGCCTTTAGGCTCTGCACACACGACGCCAGGAATCGAAAGGAGCTTGTTGTAGCAGGTATCCCTGCGCAGACGGTACTCCTCGCGGACTGCATCAAAATAATCGGAATCGACGGTATAGAGTGCCGCTGATGCTACCTGAGCGAGCGTTGAAACGGAAAGCCTCGCCTGGCAGAACTTCATTATCTGCTGCTGGAGATCCTTGTTCTTGGTTATAATAGTACCGATTCTTGCGCCGCAAGCGCTGAAACGCTTAGATACAGAGTCGATTATGACTGCATTCTCGGCGATATCTTCGAACTGACCGATTGTGGAGAGCTTTTCGCCGCTGTAGATGAACTCGCGGTATACCTCATCGCCTATAAGGAACAGGTCGTGCTCCTTAGCGACGTCGGCGAGCATACGCATCTCATCGTGTGTGAGTACTGCGCCTGTGGGGTTGCCGGGGTTTGTGAACATTATGGCACGCGTGTTTTCGTTTATGAGAGCCTCGATCTTTGCTCTGTTGGCATAGTGATAACCTTCTTCGGGGGTAGTCGTCAGGGGACGGATGACGCCGCCTGCGGACCTTACAAATGTGTTGTAGTTGGGGTAGAAGGGCTCGGGTATTATGACCTCACTGCCATCGTCGAGTATGCTGAGCATAAGCATCATGAGTGCTTCACTGCCGCCTGTGGTGATGAATATATCTTCAGATGTGTAGTTTACACCGATGCATGCGTAATAGTTCTTAACCGCATCGATCATCTCGGGCATTCCGGGTGAAGCTGCATATGCTATTACGGGCTGACTGAAATTCTGCACGGCATCGAAGTATGCTTTGGGTGTAGCAATATCGGGCTGACCTATATTAAGATGATAGATTTTTACTCCACGCTCCTTAGCCGCTACTGCATAGGGGTGGAATTTGCGCATGGGAGACAGGTTACACAGCTGTGCCTTGCTGGAGATCTTCATTTTTTCCTCCTGTAAAGAATAAAACGTTTTGTCGAGCTTTCGACTGTACCTGTAGTAGTATAATGCTGCCATTTTTAACAGTCAACGTTATTTAAATATATATACTTTAATATGACATTATACCGCTTGCGGAGACGTTTCGGTGAGTTTGCCAAAAGCATTATAGTAGTGTATAATACTAGGATATATGTGATAGTGTGCCTTTTTTTAGGTGTGGAGGTAAAGTGACTGCTTACGGTAAATTCGCTCTGATATACGACTCGCTTATGAGGGATGTCGATTACGACGCATGGGCAGAGTATATTTGCGGCTTTTTGACACCGGGTTGCAGTGTACTTGAATGCTCCTGCGGCACGGGCGAGATTTCGGTTAGGCTAGCACGCAAGGGCTATGCGCTCGTCTCGACGGACATATCGGAGGATATGCTTAAAATTGCATCGGAAAAGGCGAGAAAAAACAGGACACGCATAGTGTTTGCGCGTATGGATATGAGGGAGCTTTACTCGCACAAGCCCGTCGATGCGGTAATAGCTGTGTGCGATGGGGTAAACTACCTTTTGACGGAGGACGACCTGAGGCGATTCTTCAAATCGGCTCGAGATGTACTAAAGCCAAGCGGACAGTTGCTGTTTGACGTTTCCTCCGAATACAAACTGCGTACCGAATTGGGCGACAACACTATAGCCTCCGACGAGGGAGATGTAGCGTTTATATGGCAAAACAGCTACGATGAGGCGCGGCACACGGTCGACATGGAGCTTTCCTTCTTTGTCAGGCACGGAGAGCTGTACGAAAAATTTGAGGAGACACACATACAAAAGGGACACGATGCGGACGAGCTCATACGCCTGCTTAACGAATGCGGCTTTGAGGTCACGGGGGCATACGATGCCTTCACGAGGGATTGCATAAAGCATGACAGTGAGCGGATACAGCTCGTTGCAAGGAGAATTTGAATGAACGGCGATAAGCTTATTAGAGGACTTTTATTTGGTGGAGAGCTGAAGCTCATGGCGATTACGGGCAGAGAGCTCGTGGAGTTCGCAAAGCAGATACACGGGCTGTCTAGGGTCGCTACGGCGGCTTTGGGCAGAACGCTTCTTATTACCTCCATGATGGGCGACCAGCTTAAGAGTGAGGACGATAGGGTGTCTGCCATAGTTAAGGGCGGAGGTCCGCTCGGAAACATAGTTTGCACGGGTAAAAAACACGGCATAGTAAAGGGCTATGTAGAAAACCCCACGCTTGAATTGCCGCTTGGACCGGACGGAAAACTTGACGTCTCTATGGCGGTAGGCTGGTTTGGCGAACTCGTCGTGGTGCGTGATATGGGACTTAAGGAACCGTATACGGCGAGATGTCAGATGGTATCCGGGGAGATAGCGGAGGACTTTGCGAATTACTTTACTGTAAGTGAACAACAGCCGACGCTTCTCTATCTTGGCGTAAGGCTCGATGCCGGCACGGGCGATGTAAGGGCGGCCGGAGGCTTGCTCATACAGGCTATGCCGGATTGCAGAACAGAGAGCATAGATGCCGTAATGGCGAAGGTCGACGACATAAAGCAGATAAGCAAGAGGCTTGAGAAAGCAGAAACCATAGAGGACGTGCTACACTCGTTGTTCGATGATTGCGAACTTGGGCTGCTTGAGGAGCAGTGGCCGAGATTCTCGTGTGACTGTTCGGGGGAGAGACTGGAAAAGGTGCTCATTTCTCTCGGTATAGAGGAGTTGAGCGACATGAAAGAAAAGGACCACGGAGCAGAGCTTAAATGCAGCTTCTGCAGTAAGACTTATAGATTCAGTGAAGATGACCTTGGCGCATTGATAACCGAGGCGAGCACGAAGGAGCATGATAGAGATGCCGATACCCACTGAGCGTGGAAATAACATACTCGAATTTAAGAGGACATCGAAGCAGTACAAGGACAAGAGCGAGAAGCTTATCTCTAAGGGTGACTTGCTGTCCGCCGCGGAGGTGTTGAGGGAGGCTGTGAGCATAGACCCCGATGATATCGAGGCGAAGGATATGCTTGCGGAGGTGTATATGTGTATGCAGCTCACACAGTCCGCGAGAAATGTGCTTTTGCCACTGCTTGCGGGAGAAAGTAAAGGACCGGACGGCAATTCTTCCCCTTACGGACTGCTTACGCAGAGGGGAATGAGAATCATCGCCATGACGTACATGCAGGAGAATAAGTTCGAGTTCGCGCGCATGTGGTTCGATCTGTATCTGACGGAGGACCCTTCCGACGAATCGTGGGAATCGGTTGGGGAAATCGTGACTTTCTTAGACGAAATGCTTGACCGAAAAGACGTCCGTGAAGCCGCAGCCGACACTGACGATGGAGGGAACGACGGTGAGGCAGACAACTTGCAGACGTATGCCTCCATAATGAGGGATAAGACGTGCGCGGCGGAGCTTGAACGTGCCAGACTGCTTATAAATCAAGGTAAGGCAGAGGAAGCCATTCGGGTTATAGAGGCACAACTTGAAAAGTACCCCACGGCATCGTTTATAAGGCTTAATCTGTCGTTTGCTTGTTATTGCGCGGGCTATTACGACAGGGCGATAGATATATGTACATTCGAGGTCAAGAAGCGTCCGAAGGACATTTCACTAAGGTGCAATCTCATAGTGTATTTGAGTTGGGCAAACAGAATTGCCGAGGCGCGTGAGCACGTCAATTACATAAGGGGCTGTAAGGACATAAGTCCGAGGGACATGGAGAGAGTAGTTGCGGCGATGCTCAGCATAGGTGAGTTTGACACAGCTATGTTTTTCCAACAGCGCATACAGGCGATGTTTCCGTTTAAGCCGTCGGTCATGCACAAGACGGCGATGTGCTTCTACCTTATCGGAGATATAGATGCCGCGCTCTCGTGCTACGACATTCTGCTGAGAATAGATGAACTCGACAGCATAGCAATGTACTACAAGAGACTGCTCTCCCAGGTCAAGGAAGGCCAAAAAGATAAAATTACGGTCGATATGGTTTATCAGATTCCTGCTGAGCAGGTGGTATGGCGGCTCAAACAGGTGGCAGTGCTTTCGGAGATTCCAAATGAAGCAAAAAGCGCGGCACTCGAGCTGTGGAGGCAGGACAAGGAGCTTCGCGCAATAGTGCGCTGGTTACTTTTCAGCATGGAGGGCAAGGTCAAAGAAAACGTGATCGACTTGCTATTAAAGCTCGGGGATAAGAGCTGTATCGATATGCTGAGGGAATTTGTTCTCGACGAGAGCCAATGCGAGGAATGTATTGAGTATGTGTTGAATTCGCTTCCAAACATGCGCGACACATACCCAATAGTCTACTTTATGAATGGCTATGGTATAGAATTCAAAAAGCACGCGATATTCGGCAGGGATATTGAGGAGCTCGTTTTTCAGAGAGCATGGCTTGACGCGGGAAGTCTCAACAAGATAAAGACCTCCTCGGCTTATAGGGACGTTTACAGACTGCTGATATTCGGTTGTTACGGATTTAGAGACAGCGATTTCATAGAATATGCGGATGCGGCGTTCGTCAAGTTCGCAAACGAGGATGCGAATGCACCTAAGTCGATACCTGTCGCTCAGCGTATGGCACTTGCGGCGGCATTTGAGTATTACTGCGTGGAACAGCTCGGAGGCGCAAGCGAAACGGAGCGCATGGAGATAATGGAAAGCAGAGGCGTGACAGATAAAAGATTTAAAAACGCCTATGCTAAGATAAAGAATGCAATAGATGGGAATAAAGGTATTAAATGAGATTTATCGCAACCTGCAAGATGGGCGTTGAAACGCTCACGTCAATGGGATTGAAACGCCTTGGGATACAGGTAGTATCTGTTGAAGATGCGCGTGTAACATTTGAGGGTGACTTTTTGGATATGGCAAAAGCTTGCATTTGGCTGAGGACGGCTGAACGCGTGCTTATGGAGGTTGCAAGTTTTAAGGCTGTGACATTCGATGAGCTTTTTGAGGGCGTAAAGGCTATTGAGTGGAAGCGCTATATCGCAAGGGATACGTTTATTCACGTCACGGGAAAGAGCGCAAAAAGCACTCTGTTCTCTGTATCCGACTGCCAGAGTATAACCAAAAAGGCGATTGTCGAGAATCTCAAGGTCGTATATGGCCTAAATTACCTTCCCGAGACGGGAAAGCGTGTTATCGTTGAGGTAGGCATACTCAGGGACAATGTGACGATAGCATTGGACTGCTGTGGTGCGGGACTTTCAAGGAGAGGTTATCGCACATACAATGTCGATGCGCCGATATCTGAGACACTCGGGGCTTCGATAGTTTTGCTCACAAGATACAAGCCGGATATGGAGTTTATCGACCCCATGTGCGGCTCGGGTACTATGCCCATTGAGGCGGCGATGCTGGCCGAAAACAGGGCTCCCGGACTTAACCGCGGTTTTGCGGCCGAGGATTGGCACTTCCTGCCGCCCACGGTCTTTACTGAGGCGAGGATGGAAGCCAGAGACATGGTTGAACCCAAGAAGCTTAAGATATACGCGAGCGACATAGACCCCAGATGCATAGACTTGTGCAAAAAGCACGCCAAGAAGGCCGGGATAATGGTGGAATGGGCGGTAAAGCCCGTATCCGAGCTGATCTGCAGAGAGGACAGCGGAATAATCGTCTGCAATCCGCCTTATGGGGAACGTCTAATGGACAGGCGTTCTATCGAGAAGCTCTATAGGGAGATGAGAACTGTGTTTGACAGGTGCAAGGGACACAGCAAAAACATAATCTCGTCGCAGAGAGATTTTGAGAGAATTTACGGTTTGCGTGCCGATAAACGCAGAAAACTGTCAAACGGAGGTATGCAGTGTACGCTCTACAGCTACTTTAGGGAGCGTAAGGACGACTGAACATTGCCTTGGTGACGACGAAAGAATAATAATGTTAGGAGATTAAAGTGCCGAAACAAGTAAAGATAATTCCCTTGGGCGGCTTGGGGGAAATCGGAAAAAACATGACCGTAATCGAATACGGCGGAGATATGATAGTTGTTGACTGCGGTCTCAGTTTCCCAGACGAAGAGATGCTGGGAATCGACCTGGTGATACCGGATATGACTTATGTCGAGCGAAATCTCGATAAGCTTAGAGGTATATTCATCACACACGGTCACGAGGACCATATAGGAGCACTGCCGTATGCACTTAAGCGCTTCAAAGCGCCTGTGTTTGCAACGAGACTTACGCTTGCACTCATACAGCATAAGCTCGACGAGCACGGTATAAGCAATGTCGATATGCGCTGTATAAGCGCCGGGGATACAGTCAAACAGGGCTGTTTCTCTATAGAATTCATCAAGATAAATCATTCGATAGCGGATGCGGTCGCGCTCGCGATACATACGCCGGCGGGTGTTATCATACACACGGGCGACTTCAAGCTCGACTATACGCCGCTTGACAGCGAGCCGCTCGATTTGTCGAGATTCGCATGGTATGGCGCACAGGGCGTGCTCGCGCTGATGTCGGACAGTACAAATGTCGAGCGTCCGGGATATACACAGTCAGAGCGCGAGATAGGCACGACATTCGAGAGTTGTTTCGAGAGGGCGACGGGCAGAGTTATAGTTGCGTCGTTTGCTTCAAACATCTACAGGATACAGCAGATTGCAAGTATCGCGATAGCGCATAACAGGGTGGTCTGTTTCCAGGGCAAGAGCATGGTAAATATCGCTCAGATGGCGCTGGATATGGGGTATCTCAACCTTGCAAGGGAATGCGTCGTAGACGTCGACAGACTCAAGGACTTCAGCGACGACAGGATATGCGTCATAACGACGGGTAGCCAGGGCGAGCCCATGAGCGGACTTTTCAGAATGGCAAACGCAACCCATAAGCTCAACGTAGGCGATGGAGACATGGTAATCATATCGGCTTCTGCGATACCGGGAAACGAAAAAGGCGTGGCGAGGGTGATAAACCAGCTCTTCAGAAGGGGCGTTGAAGTAGTGTACGACGCTATGGCGGACGTACACGTATCCGGACACGCAAGACAGGAGGAGCTGAGGCTCATGCTAGCTCTGACAAAGCCGAAGTACTTCATACCCGTACACGGTGAGCACAGACATCTCTATAAGCACGCAGAGCTCGCAAAGGAAATGGGAATGGTGCCCGACCACATATTTATTGCGGAAATAGGCGATGTTATTGAGCTTGGCGCAGACAAGGGCAGAATCGCCGCGCAGATACCCGGAGGAAGCGTACTCGTAGACGGACTGGGAGTGGGCGACATAGGCAACAGCGTGCTCAGGGATAGGCGTATACTCTCAAGTGACGGACTTGTTACCGCAGTTATTGCTATCGATAAGAGGACCGGAGCGCTTTGTACAGAGCCAGAGGTGATTTCAAGGGGCTTTGTATATGTGAGAGATTCCGAGGAGCTCATTGTGGAGGCAAAGGACATCATAAAGGAACGCGCACTCGAATTTACAAAGACAAACAAGAGCGAATGGGGTCAGGTAAAGAATTCCATAAGGTCGGCTCTTAAAGATGCGCTGTACAGGCGCACAAGGAGGGAGCCTATGATAATGCCTATAGTAATCGAAATTGAATAGTGGAGGATGATCGTATGTTTGATGAAATCAAGAAAAAGACGGAAGAACTCTGTGAGCTTCTGAGCGGCTGTGAGGACTATGTCAGCTATAAGGCCGCAAGGGACAGAGCAATGCAAAACGAGACCACAAAGGCACTCCTTAAGCAGTTCAACGAACTTCGCATGAAGGCGCAGGCGAATATGGTGCTTGGCCAGGAGGACAAGGAGCTCACCGAGAACATGAAGAAGATTGAGGAGATACTCAGCATGAACGCAGATGCTGTGCAGTATCTCGTGTGTGAGTACAGAGTAACAGCGCTCATGGGCTATGTCTATCAGACGCTCAGCGAGGCCGTAAAGCTTGACGGCGTAGTACCGGAGGAGTAAGAAATGTCAGGCGTGCGCAGTGAGAAAGAACAAAGAAGACGCGAGAGGTCGAGGCAAAACACATGGCGTGTGCTCAGACCCGTATTGGCCGTCGTATTGAGCATACTCATTGCCTGCGGAGCGGTTTTTGCCGTAGGCTCCGCTTTGTACAGAAAGCTCGTGCTTCCGATAGACAGGGACGATGCGACACCCATACTGGTGGAAATACCAAGCGGCGCAGGCACATCCCAGATAGGAAAGCTGTTATATGAATCGGGACTTATTTCAAACAAGGCCGTATTCAAGATATATGTCGACTTCATGGGCAAGTCGTCGAGCCTTAAGGCAGGAAGCTACTACCTCTCAAAGAACATGGACATCATGAGCATGGTCGACGTCATCTGTAAGGGTAATCCTCCGAGGGAGACGATTGATATAACAATCACCGAGGGTATGTCGGTAGAGGATATAGGCGCTCTGCTGGTGTCAAAAGGCGTTTGGGAGAATGCGGACAAGTTCCTTGAGCTTTGCAGAACGGGCGAGGATTTCATGGATTACTCGTGCATAAGCGCAATCGTACAGAATCCCAAAGAGGACAGAAAATACGTGCTTGAGGGATACCTGTTCCCGGATACGTACACGATTTACAAGGATGCTTCCGAAAAGTCCGTTATAAGCAAGATGCTCGTACGCTTCCTCGACGTGTTCTCGACCGACTATATGGAGCGCGCCGCAGAGCTTTCGATGAGCATTGATGACGTGATAACGCTCGCATCGCTTATCGAGCGAGAGGCAAAGACGGCTGATTTTGAAAAGGTATCTGCGGTTTTCCACGGAAGGCTCAGAGAAGGTATGACGCTTGGCTCAGATGCGCCCCTGCGCTACATAACTGGGCAAAACCTCATCGAATTCTCAACCGAACAGGTGAGCAATCCATCGCTGTACAACACGCACGTTCATAAGGGGCTTCCGCTTGGTCCGATAACAAACCCGGGTCAGGCGACGATATATGCGGCGCTGTATCCCGACGAGGAGTATTTGGGCACGTACTTCTATTTCTGCCTAAAGAGCTCGCAGACCGGAGAGCTAGTGTTTGCAAAGACGCTTGAGGAGCACCGCAAGAACATAGAACAATATAAACCGTATTGGTGATAACATATGAATTTACCTGAGCTTTTGGCGCCTGCCGGAAATATGGACAGGCTTAAAGCCGCGTTTAGGTATGGGGCTGATGCGTGCTATCTTGGCATAACACGCATGAGCCTCAGAAATTTCGCGGATAACTTCACAATCGAGAACCTGAAGGAGGCAGTAAACATAGCGCATGACGGCGGCAAACGCATATACGTAGCCTGCAATGCATTTGCAAAGGATCAGGATATGGATACGCTCGCCGATTTGATTGCGGATATCGAGAACGCCGGTGCGGATGCGGTGATAGTCAACGACGCCGGCGTGTTCGCCGTTGCAAGGGATACCGTAAAGCGAATGGAGCTGCATATGAGCACGCAGGCAAACGTGCTCAATTCCGCCGCTTGTAGGTTTTGGCACGAACAGGGTGCATCGAGGATAATACTCGCGCGTGAGCTTTCGTTCGAGGAGATTAGGACTATAAGGCAAAACACTCCCGAAAGCCTCGAGCTTGAGGTATTCGTACACGGTGCTATGTGCATATCGTATTCGGGAAGATGCCTTCTAAGCAACTATATTGCTGGCAGGGATTCAAACCGTGGCGAATGCGCACAGCCCTGTAGATGGACGTATGAGCTTAGGGAGCGCGGCAAGGACGGTGAATACCTGCAGATAGACCAGGACGACAGGGGCACATACATACTCAATTCACGAGATATGAATCTGCTCGAGGAGATACCTCTGCTTTGCAACATGGGTGTAAGCAGTCTTAAGATAGAGGGCAGGATGAAATCCGTAGCATACGTCTCTGCAGTGGTCAATGCGTACAGAATGGCGCTCGATAGCTACAAGAGATGCGTCGAGAATGGCGAGGAATACACAACAGATCCGCGCCTTGTGCAGGAGTTGTTGAATACGAGTCACAGGCCGTTTACAAAGGGCTTCTTCTTTGGAAACCCGCAGGGCGCGGGTCAGGAAACTCACAGCGCCGCGTATGTACAGGATGCGACGATTGCAGCGGTAGTGCTCGACTACGACGAGGAGCGCAAGCTCGCACACATAGAGCAGAGAAACCGCTTCTTTGACGGTGATACGCTCCACATACTCGCACCGGGGGACATAGACAGGTCGTTTACCGTCACATCGATAACAGACGAGGAAGGCAATCCGAGAGAGGGCGCACCTCACCCCAAGGAGAGACTGTACATAGGCTGTGATGAGCCGGTACATGAGGGGGATATACTGAGGTTGAGGCTGAGCTGACAGTACAATCAATCGAGCAAACGCTAATGCTTTTTGTCCGTATTATGGATAAATTGTAACAAAAATATTTTCTTGTGCTTTATATATGTAGTATAATAAACTCTAACGAATGATGGTGAGGAGTGAACTAATTGGACTATGTGATTGAAATGCTCAATATAACCAAGGTGTTTCCGGGTATCGTAGCAAACGATAACATCACTCTGCAGCTCAAGAAGGGCGAGATTCACGCTCTGCTTGGGGAGAATGGTGCCGGAAAATCAACTCTCATGAGCGTACTATTCGGATTATATCAGCCTGAAGCGGGAGTTATCAAGAAGAACGGTCGGGAAGTAAAGGTAAACGATCCGAACGATGCCAATAAGCTTGGTATAGGCATGGTGCATCAGCACTTTAAACTCGTACATAATTTCACCGTATTGCAAAATATAATACTCGGCGTAGAGACGACAAAGCATGGTGTACTTAAAATGGCCGAGGCTAGAAAAAAGGTTGTGGAGCTTTCGGAGCGCTACGGCCTTTATGTTGATCCCGATGCGTTTATTGAGGACATCACGGTAGGTATGCAGCAACGCGTGGAAATCATGAAGATGCTGTACAGGGAAAACGAAATACTGATATTCGACGAGCCTACAGCCGTGCTCACTCCTCAGGAGATTGAAGAGCTGATGCTTATTATGAAGAATCTTGCAAGCGAGGGTAAGTCAATACTCTTTATTACGCATAAGCTCAACGAGATAAAGCAGGTCGCAGACAGATGTACTATACTCAGAAAGGGCAAGTACATAGATACAGTCGACGTCCAATCGATCACCAAGGAGGAGCTTTCCGAGATGATGGTCGGACGTAAGGTCAGTTTTAACGTCGTTAAGGATGACGCAAAGCCCACGGAAGTATGCCTCGAGGTCGAGAACCTTACCGTTCCGGGAAAATCGAAGACTAAGAACGCCGTAAACAACGTCAGCTTCAATGTCAGACATGGCGAGATAGTATGTATAGCGGGTATCGACGGCAACGGCCAGTCGGAGCTCGTATATGCGCTTACTGGTCTTGGGCCCATTGCGAGCGGCAAAATAACAATGAACGGCTGCGATATAACCCACGAAAGCATCAGAAAGCGCAACGTGGGCGGTATGGCGCATATCCCGGAGGACAGGCATAAGGACGGATTGGTACTGGATTATTCGCTCGAAAAGAATCTCATCCTGAAAAAATACTTCACCGAGGAATACCAAAGGGGCGGCTTTATAAAGTACGATGCCGTGAGAGGTCACGCATTGGACCTTATCGACCGCTTTGACATAAGGAGCGGACAGGGTCCCACGACACCCGCAAGGAGCATGTCGGGCGGCAATCAGCAGAAGGCTATCGTTGCAAGAGAAATTGATGTCGATCCCGACTTGCTCATAGCCGTACAGCCGACGAGAGGACTAGACGTAGGCGCAATCGAATACATACACAAGCAGATAGTCGCTCAAAGAGATGCGGGCAGGGCAATACTGCTGGTGTCTCTTGAGCTCGACGAGGTTATGAGCCTTTCTGACAGGATACTGGTGATTTACGAGGGCGAGATAGTCGCAGACTTGGACCCCAAGAAAACCACCGTTCAGGAGCTTGGCCTTTACATGGCAGGCTCAAAGAGGGATAAGGACCTCAACAACAACGGAGGTGAAGCATGAAGCGCGGCAAGGATACAAAGCAGCTGAGTCTGGGTGAAAAGAAGGGCTTCTTCCAGTCGGACGGTTTCAGCAATGCCATGGCGTCTGTCTTGGCGATAATGGTAGGTTTGCTTTTTGGACTGGTGGCATTGTTCATCATAAGGCCGGAAAGGGCGCTGCAGGGCTTCGGATTAATACTCTCAGGCTCATTCAACGGCGGCGCAAAGGGAATAGGTGAAGTTCTCTATTTTGCAACCCCAATCATACTCACGGGTCTTTCGGTGGGCTTTGCATTCAAGACGGGTCTGTTCAACATAGGCGCATCGGGACAGTACGTGGTAGGTGCGTTTACGGCTATTTACATTGGCATAAAGTGGACATGGCTCCCCGAACCGTGGCATTGGATAGTGGCGATACTCGTTGCTGCAATCGCAGGTGGCGTATGGGCTATGGTACCCGGCTTCTTTAAGGCATACCTCAACGTAAACGAAGTCATTTCCTGCATAATGATGAACTACATCGGCATGCTTTCGGTGAATATGCTGTTTGAGAACGGTGAAGGACTCTACAACACTCTCAAGGCTCAGAATATGGATGTTGCTTCCTCGGCGGTACTTCCCAAGCTTGGGATGGACAAGATATTTATGACGCAAAAGGGGTCGTATGTAGATGCTTCGAGTGTAAACATAGGCATATTCATAGCGATAGCGATAGCGATAGTGATATACATGCTGCTCAATAAGACGACATTCGGTTACGAGCTCAAGGCGTGCGGACACAACCGGTTTGCCAGCCGCTATGCCGGTATAAACGAAAAGCGCAGCATAATACTCTCTATGGTTATCGCAGGTTCAATGGCCGCTATCGCAGGCGCGCTTATGTACCTCGCGCCCGCTGAGGGCCGCCATCTCAAGCCGATAGAGGAGCTCGCATCCGAAGGCTTCAACGGAATATTTATTGCACTCTTGGGTTTGTCCAACCCAATTGGGATCGTATTCTCGGGCCTCTTCGTATCCTACATACAGTACGGCGGCGAGTACCTGCAGACGATTAAGATCGCTAAGGAAATGATAAGCATAATAATTGCCATAATCATTTACTTCAGCGCATTCTCGCTTGTGTTCAGGAATTTTGCAAAGAAGTTATTCGGCGGCGGAAGGAAGAAACCTAAAAAACCGGGCGATGTGGATCATCCCGGCGACTCGGGAAAGGGTATACTGCCTCCCGATGTTGCGGAACCTCATGCAAAGGAGGCAAAATAAATGTCTTTTTATGATATTTTCTATCAGCTCCTAAAGTTCTCGATGCCTCTTCTGATAGTCGCATTGGGCGGAATGTTCTCCGAGCGTAGCGGCGTTGTCAACATCGCCCTCGACGGTATAATGATATTCGGTGCGTTCGTATCGATAGTATTCATAAATCTCGTTCAGGGCATGGCAGAACCGTTCCTTACGGGACAATGGCTGTTCATCGTTGCGATGCTCATATCGGCAATTTCGGGTATGCTTCTTTCCGCGACACACGCATACGCCGCAATAAACATGAAGGCAGACCAGACCATAAGCGGTACAGCTATCAACATGTTTGCACCGGCAGTAGCGATATTCGTTGCAAGAACGATTAGCCCAAACGACATTCAGCAGGTGCCGTTCAAAAACGAATTCATGATTCAGAAGGTGCCGGTTTTGGGCGACATTCCCGTGCTCGGCGACTTGTTGTTCAAGAAGTGCTACATATCGACATTCGTATGTATAGTGATATTGATCGTAGCGGCGTTTGTGCTCTATAAGACTCGTTACGGATTGAGACTCCGCGCCTGCGGCGAACATCCTCAGG
>JAEDCW010000064.1 GCA_016293975.1 Clostridia bacterium | reverse complement strand
CCTTGATTTTCCGGGGTTTTTGAAGCATTTTGATACGGTTTGTACAGCAATTTATCTCTTGCTGAACTGAGGTGCGCGCCGTGCGGCCTTGAGGCCGTACTTCTTTCTCTCCTTCATTCTCGGGTCACGTGTGAGGAAACCGGCCTTCTTCAGAGCACCTCTAAGTTCGGGATCGAAATCCAGAAGAGCCCTTGAAATACCGTGACGGATCGCACCGGCTTGACCTGTTGTACCACCGCCGCGAACATTGACAAGAACGTCAAACTTGCCGAGCGTATTGGTGAGGTTCAAGGGTGCGCGTACAATCATCTTCAACGTTTCGAGGCCAAAATAGTCTTCTATATCGCGCTTGTTGATTGTGATATTACCTGTACCGGGGATCAGACGAACGCGGGCGCATGAGCTCTTACGTCTTCCTGTACCGAGAAACAAATTGTCAATCTTTTTCTTCATGGTCATGTTCCCCCTATTTCTTGAGTTCGAGAACTTCGGGCTGCTGAGCTACATGGTTATGTTCGCTACCGCGATAAATCTTAACCTTCTTGAGCATCTGCCTGCCGAGCGGTCCCTTGGGCATCATCAGACGAATTGCCTCATATACAGCGAACTCAGGCTTCTTCTGGAGCAGTGTCTTGTAAGAAATCTCCTTAAGACCTCCGACATAACCACTGTGATGGTAGTACTTCTTCTGCTCAAGCTTCTTTCCTGTAAGAACAACCTTGTCTGCATTGATAATGATAACGTAATCCCCTGTGTCCACATGAGGGGTAAAAATGGGCTTATGCTTACCGCGAAGTATAGCGGCTACCTGTGATGCGAGACGACCAAGAACCATGCCTTCTGCGTCAACTACATACCACTTGCGCTCGACGGTTTCGCCATTTGCCATATATGTCTTCATGGCACTTCCTCCGTTTTTGTTGTAATCTTTGTTGCCTGGCTATGTATGCAGCACTGCTTTCCGGGGCACGTGGGCACTACACGTCCATTATCCAAAGCACAGCCCTTATTCTATAAAATCAAGCCTTGACTGTCAAGTATATTTACGCTTTTTTTCGCATAAAAAGAATATATTACTCAAGTCCTCGAAACTGTGTTTGTCTCAGTGCTTCGTAAAGTACGATTGCCACGGAATTGGACAGATTGAGCGACCTTTGATCGGGCATCATAGGTATGCGTATATCGTTCTCGGGAAACATTGAAAGCAGTCTCTCGCCCAGCCCTGCCGTTTCCTTGCCAAATACCAAGAAATCACCGTCTTTATACATCACATCGGCATAGTTTTTCTTCGCATGCGTCGATGCCATAAAAAACCTTGCACCCTTATTCAGCTCTACTACCTGTTCAAAGCTGTCGTAATAGAATACATTGAGGTCCTTCCAATAGTCGAGACCCGCACGCTTGAGCGTTCTGTCGGAAATCTCAAAACCAAACGGCCTTACAAGGTGCAAAGTGGTATTCGTTACGACACAGGTGCGTGAAATATTACCTGTGTTCTGCGGAATCTCAGGCTCTACAATTACCACATTGAACATAATTATAACTCTATGCGCTTATTATCCTTTGAGGCTCTGTAAAGCACGAACTTACGGCCTATGGTCTGAACGAGCTCAGACTTTGTGCGCTGCGCGGCGGTCTCTCCTGCTTCCTTCGGAGTAATCTCGCACGTTTCGAGAACGCTTACTTTTATAAGCTCCCTCGCTTCAAGCGCATCGTCAAGCTGCTGTGTCAATGCAGGTGTAAGCCCACCCTTTCCTATCTGAAAGATAGGCTGTATAGTATTTGCCATGCTCCTAAGCGTGGCTCTCTGCTTGCCTGTGATCATCTCGTGTATATTCCTTTCATCTACTCTATGAAGTCAAACTCCCACTCGCCCATACGTACAACGCTGTCCTCTGTAGCGCCTGCATCTCTGAGCGCTCGAATGATACCCTCGTTTATGAGGTACTGCTGAAAGCGGCGCATCGACTGCTCATCCTCTGCGTATGTGGTATCGAGTATATAATCGACTGATCCGCCTATAACAACGAACACATCGCCATCCTTTTCGATTCTGAAGCCCTTTTCATACGGAACCTCAGCGTCGAAGTCCTCTTCGTCGTACTCGAATGTCTTAGGGAGCGTCGCAAGCACCTTTACTATCTCATCGAGTAATGCGTCGAAGCCCTTTACAGTGGCGGCGGATACCGGGAATATCATCACATTCTTATCCTTTAGTTCCTCTCGCAGGAAGTACAGGTATTCATCGGCTCCCGTTATATCCATTTTGTTTGCTGCAATTAGCTGAGGCAGAGCGGCCAGTCTCTCGCTGTATTTTGCAAGCTCGTTGTTTATCTTATAGTAATCCTCTATCGGATTTCTTCCCTCACATCCAGATATATCGACAACGTGCACGAGCATTCTTGTACGCTCGATATGTCTAAGGAAATCATGTCCCAGACCTGCGCCGTCTGCGGCACCCTCGATAAGTCCGGGGATGTCTGCGAGCACAAATGTCGTGTCATAGCGCTTTACAACGCCCAGATTCGGCGTAAGCGTTGTAAAATGGTAATTGGCAATCTTGGGTTTTGCGCTCGTGAGCACCGAAAGTATCGTCGATTTTCCAACATTCGGAAGCCCAATAAGACCGACATCCGCAATGGTCTTCAATTCAAGCTCAACCTCGTGCTCTGTCGTCTTCTGACCCGGCTGAGAAAACCTCGGTGCCTGTCGTGTTGGTGTAGCAAAACGCGCATTGCCCTTGCCTCCCTTGCCACCATGCAGAAGCACCCTCTGTCTTCCGGGCTTATTCATATCTGCAACAATCCTGCCCGTCTCGATATCCCGAATCAAAGTACCCACGGGAACCTTAATTATGAGGTCTTCGCCATTTTTTCCGCGCTGAAGCTGAGCCCTGCCGTTGTCGCCTCTCTGAGCTCTGAAGTGCTTAGAGTACTTGAAATCGAGCAGTGTGCTCATATTCGGGTCGGCATATACGATAACGCTTCCGCCCTTGCCTCCGTCTCCGCCATCGGGTCCCCCGCGCTGAACGAATTTCTCTCTGTGGAACGACGAACAACCGTCACCGCCGTCTCCCGCTTTTATGAATATTTTAGCTTTATCTACAAACTGCATCAATTAACCTTCTCTTTCGTTTCTTTGTAGTATTTACAGACCCCCGTCAGCGTACATACATCGCAAGCAGGATTTCTCGCAAAGCATACTCTTCTGCCGTGGAATATAAGCCAATGATGCGCCTTTGACCAATTCTCCCGGGGTATGATATCATTCAGTCGTTTTTCGATTTTTGCAACGTCAGATGTATCCGCAAAACCTATCCGCTGCGACAGGCGCGCCACATGGGTGTCCACCGCTATTGCGGGTATATTAAATGCATTGGATACCACCACGTTTGCGGTTTTCCTCCCCACTCCGGGGAGCTTCGTCAGCTTGTCCACGGAATCGGGAACGTTTCCTCCGTACTCATCTACCAGTATTCTGCAAGTAGCGAGTATGTTGGCACACTTAGTCTTATACAGACCACATGGCTTGATATAAGGCGTCAATTCAGCTTCCGTCATCGAGGCGATGCTCTCTGCAGTGTTATGGTCACGAAACAACACTTCCGTACAAAGATTAACACGTTTATCCGTACACTGCGCGCTCAATATAGTAGCGATGAGTAGCTCAAAAGGGCTCGAATGGTGAAGCTCCGGCTTTGCATCCGGATAAGCTTCCTCAAGGAGTTTCAATGCAAGCTCTATATCATGCTGTGTCATCGTCTCACCTCATGTGATAATCTAGCTTTTTATTATAAACGATAGATCAGTTGCCTGGCAACAATTTCCCTTACTGTTTTTTTGTACCACCCATCATATTCATAAGCTGAGCGAGCATCATCGGATCGAGCCCCTGCGCATTGCCGCCCATTCCACCCATTCCACCCATACCGCCCATATTCCCCATGTTTCCCATTCCACCCATACCATTTCCGCGTCCCATCAGGTTCTGCAAAAGATACATCGGGTTCATTCCGCCTTGATTGAATGTACCTTGGCCAAAAGGCATGCCGTTGTTCATGTTTGGCTGCGGTCTCTCCTGATTGGGAGGCGGTAACGGTTCGATGTGTATACCCATGCTGTTCGCTATGCCCTCCCTTTCCGCAGGTGCTACAAATGGTTCTATCGCCATAAGGAACCTCTTTAACTGATCTATTCCCTGCTCCGCACGAATACGCCTCGCCATGAGCAAGGCGGGTGAGGGTTCCGAAGAACCTTGTTCAACATAAGGTTGCTGCCTTTGTGCCGGTGTCCCCTGTTGCATTGTTCTTTGCATGTGTGCCTCCTTCAGAATTTCTCTATAGCATTAATATGCAAGTTATCATGTTTTCGTCACAATTCTATAATCACACACATAGAATAAACCGAGGTGATGTACATGAAACGCAGTCTTCGCGATATAATGGGGAATAAAGAACCCGAAGGAACACAGAATCCAAACCAGCCCATACAGGGAATTCTCGGTATCAGTACAGAGGATATACAGAGCGCTCTTTCTCAATATTCATCAATGTCTGAGGGACAACTTGTAAACGAATTGCTTTCTATGCGCAGCCGCGGTGATATAACCGATGCACAGCTTTATCAATTCGCCAATGCCGTCTCCCCCATGCTTAACGACGAAATGAAACAAAAACTCGGCCAAATTCTGTCCATGATGGGCAAATAACTGTTGCACACCACTTTTTCGTATGCTAAAATACATCGTAATCGGCTATGACAAAGAGGAGTACGCCTTTTGACACCGACAGAGAGATGAATCCATCGGCTGGAAGATTTATCATGTTGTCAACGGCGGAATGTCGCTTTCGAGCCACTCATTGCGATATGTAGCTTTGAGCGCAACGCAGCGTTACAGCGTTTGAGTGGAATGCGTAAGCATTCAACAAAGGTGGTACCACGGGCAGACCCTCTCGTCCTTTGATGAGTAGGGTCTTTATTTATTTTCGGAGGTGCACACTATGGCAATTGATATGCCCAAAAGCTATGACCACAACACAGTAGAAGACAAGCTCTACACACAGTGGCTCAAAAAGGGTTACTTTCACGCAAAGGTAAACCCCGAAAAGCCGCCCTACTGCATCGTTATCCCGCCACCCAACATTACAGGCCAACTGCATATGGGTCATGCACTGGATGAGACATTGCAAGATATACTCATCCGTTATAAGCGCATGAGCGGATATGAGACGCTTTGGCTCC
>JAEDCW010000027.1 GCA_016293975.1 Clostridia bacterium | reverse complement strand
CGATATGGCAGCTCGCATAAGGGCATTTGAGGATGCAGGCGTGCAATTTGTGGACGCATCCAACGTATACATTGACAAGAACGTAAGGATAGGCGCAGGAAGTGTGGTTTATCCGAATGTAATGCTTGAAGGTTATACGGACATAGGACGGAACACTGTGATACATTTTGGATGTGTGCTCACTGATACGCGCGTTGGCGACGATTGTTACCTTAGATATGTTACCTCGGATAAGGCAGTCATAGGTAATGGCGTAACGGTAGGCCCGTATGTCAATCTCAGACCTAATACGGTGATTTCGGACAAGTGCAAGATTGGCGATTTTGTCGAGGTCAAGAACTCAAAGATCGGGACAGGAACAAAACTGCCTCATTTGAGCTATATAGGAGATTCCGATGTAGGAGAGAGGGTAAACTTCGGATGCGGAGCCGTATGTGTAAACTATGACGGCTATAATAAGCATCGCTGTACTATAGGCAATGACGTGTTCATCGGTTGCAACACCAACCTTGTCGCTCCCGTAAGGCTCGAAAATGATACTTATACGGCGGCCGGCTCGACGATAACAAAGGATGTGTACGAAGGCGAGCTCGCCGTAGCAAGGGCGAGACAAACGAACATACACGGCTGGGTACAAAAACACAGAATGAGAAACTCAAAGTGACATTACGATGGGCATACTTCCGATAAACTCATTTGGAGTATGCTCAAGTTTTTTAAAATACCCAAAATTGAATGCTGCACGCATTGGAATAAGCAGACTGTGCATAAAGCTATGAAAAAACTACGATATACTCTATTATATACTTGCAATGGAGTGTAATTTGGAATATTCTACAAATGCGGATTTATGCACGACATAAAAGCCCACGGGCAAAGAAAAGAATAGGAGAGTCGAATGGTAAAGATTCAGATGAAGACACCGCTCGTCGAGATGGACGGGGACGAAATGACCAGAATAATCTGGGACATGATTAAGAAAAACCTTTTACTTCCTTACATCGACCTGAAGACGGAATATTACGATTTGGGTCTTGTAAAGCGCGATGAAACCGACGACCAGATCACCGTAGATGCAGCAGAAGCTGTAAAGAAGTACGGTGTTGGCGTTAAGTGTGCGACGATTACTCCGAACGCACAGCGCGTTGAGGAGTATAAGCTCAAGAGAATGTACAAGAGCCCCAACGGTACCATCAGAGCCATACTGGATGGTACGGTTTTCCGCACCCCGATTACGCTCGACTGCGTTAAGCCGACCGTAAGAACGTGGGTAAAGCCTATTACCATTGCACGTCATGCCTACGGCGATATCTATAAGTGTACAGAGTATCGCGTTCCTACAGCAGGTAAGGCTGAAATCAAGTTTACCGATAAGAACGGAAACGTAACTTTTAACGAGACCGTATTCGATTTCAAGTGCCCCGGCGTTTTGATGGGTATGTACAACAAGGACGATTCAATCGAGAGCTTTGCTCGCGCTTGCTTCGAGTATGCGCTCTCCACAAAGCAAGATCTGTGGTTTTCCACTAAGGACACAATCTCGAAGAAGTACGACCATACGTTCAAGGATATCTTCCAGGATATATTCGATGCCGATTATAAGGAAAGGTTCGAAGAAGCTGGCATAACCTACTTCTATACACTCATTGACGACGCAGTAGCGAGAGTTATCCGTTCCGAAGGTGGATTCATTTGGGCTTGCAAGAACTATGACGGCGACGTTATGAGCGACATGGTAGCTACAGCATTCGGTTCACTGGCTATGATGACGAGCGTTCTCGTATCTCCGACGGGAAACTATGAGTATGAAGCTGCTCACGGCACAGTCACAAGGCATTACTACAAGCACCTTGAGGGCGAAAAGACCTCGACAAACTCAATGGCAACATTGTTTGCATGGACAGGTGCTTTGAGAAAGCGCGGACAGCTTGACGGTATCGATGAACTCGTAAAGTTTGCCGACGATATGGAAAACGCCGCACTGAACACAATCCAGCAGGGATACATGACAAAGGACCTTGCAGGGATTTGCGAGCTGAGCGACGTACATGTTCTCGGAACTGAGGAGTTCATCGTTAAGATTCGCGAGACATACGATACCATGGTTGGCTAATTGCAACAATCGATTACCGACACCCGAATGGGTGTCGGTTTTTTCTTATACTTCTTCTGACATCAACGCGTCCTGTGAGACAATAAGGTTTGTGACATATCAAATTGAATGGTATTCAGTCAAACTTTCTAAAATTCCTTACAAACTAATGAGTATTATTGATTTTGACGCATATAAATAAAAAACGGAGGTATGCATATGAGGAAAATCAGACTGGGTAGGCGTATTGCAAGGGCAATTGATCTGCCCGAAGAAGCATTGTCCGATGAACCTTGCGTGAAGATAAATGGCCCAGATTATGCGGTAATATACAGGCATTGCGGTATTTACGAATGTATACCCGAACGTATTTGTATGTGGACCAGACTGGGAGACATATGCGTAAACGGCAGTAATCTGAAGATATTGAGTATAACCGATGACATGGCGCATATTTCAGGTTTGATAAGCTCTGTTGAGCTCAATTACACGGGAACTAAGGGGTAAGCTGTATGGGGTCTAAGGTGTGGAATTATATACTTGGATATGTTATAATCAACATAACGGGTCGTTCTCTGGAAAGACTGGTAAATCAATGCGTTGCGGAAGGTATTCGGATTTGGAACATAAAGCGAACCAAGCCCAATGCTTTGTCGGCGTATTTGATGTGTGAGGACTTCTACAAGCTCAAACCGATATTGAAGAAGAATCGCTGTAAGGTACACATTCTTTCGAAGCACGGAGCCCCTTTTTTGTACACCAATAACCGTACTCGGGTTGCTTTGCTTTTTGGCCTTATATTCCTTATGGCGGCATTGTTCACGGCCTCACGTTTTATCTGGCAGATAGATATAGAGGGGTGCGTCACGATTGAACCGCATGAGATACTGTATCTACTTTCGGAGGCAAATATCGAGAAGGGTAAGCCTAAGAGTACCGTTTCAACATTTAAGGTTGGTGATGAGCTCAGAAAGCGGGATTCGAGAATCGCGTGGGCAGGCGCAACGTTTGAGGGGATTCGACTTGTTGTGAAAGTCGTCGAAGCGAATGAACTGCATGGTAGTGACGATGTTCAACAGCCGGCAAGTGTTTATGCGACTTGCGATGGCGTAATAACAAAAATCGTTGCTATGAACGGGAAACCAATGGTAACTATCGGCCAAGCAGTCAAGACAGGAGATGTGTTGATAGAGGGAACTCTGATTAATGAAGGGGATAAAAAGCTCCTTGTTCACGCATACGGTTCTGTTTTGGCGAGAGTACTGAGTCGAGAACAGTTTGAGTTTATGCCCGAAACCGACTTCATAGCAAGAAGCGGAAATAAGCATCCCTCAACAAAGGTGAATCTGTTCGGGTTTACTCTTGCATCCGGGTCTGACTACGCAAAGAGTGAAACGGAATGGCATTCTATCCGTGAATTGAGCGGTATGTTTCTGCCGATAGTCTTTGAATTTGGGTACGATTATGAGCTATCAGATTTGACTGTACAGTTGCCTGACGATGAGGCTAAGGCGAAAGCTGTTGAAATTGCTACCGAAAGGATGCTTTCAAAGACGTCGAAAGATGCAACAATAGTAACGAAGCTTACCGAGACCGAGGTTAAGAGTGACGGAACGATAGTGGTTACGATAACGCTTGTTCTCGAAAAAGAAATAGGTATAATAAAACCAATCCAGTCACAGGAGGACGCGCAAGGCGCAGAGTAGATGGAAGAATACTATTTTGAACAATCTCAGGCGAACACATGTGTTAGATTTGTCGACATACAGTCGATGGATGAGGTTATGCAGCTTTTCGGAGTCTTTGACGAGAATCTTCAAGTCATTGAAAGCGAAACGGGTGCGCACATAAAGGTCGAAGCCGACCGAATAAAAGTAACAGGCTCGCAAGAGGCGGTAGATTTAGCCGCTACTGTAATGGACAAGCTCTTTGCGATGATAAGAAGACGTGAGGGCATTGACAGGAGCAGGATAAGATATGCGATAGACCTTGCAAAGGAGGGCAACTCCGATCTCATACTCGAATTGCTTGACGACGTAATAGCGTTTACACACAAAGGGAAGCAGATAAAGTGCAAGACGCTGGGTCAGAAGAGGTATGTCAAGGCATTAAAGCAGCACACAGTCGTCTTCGGTGTAGGACCCGCAGGAACGGGCAAAACGTATATCGCGGTGGCAATGGCTGTGCTTGCGTTTAAAAACAAAGAGGTCTCAAAGATAATTTTGACTAGACCTGCTGTGGAGGCGGGCGAAAAACTGGGATTCCTGCCGGGAGACCTGCAAAACAAGGTAGACCCGTATCTGCGTCCGCTGTACGACGCTTTGTACGATTTCCTCGGTGCGGAGAATTTCAAGGCACTTCAGGAGAGGGGCTGTATAGAGGTTGCACCTCTTGCGTACATGCGTGGCCGCACTCTCAACGACGCGTACATAATACTCGACGAAGCGCAGAACTGCACAATAGAACAGATGAAAATGTTCCTAACGAGATTCGGTGAGGGTTCTCGTGTGGTCGTTACCGGGGACATAACACAGATCGACCTTCCGAGAGACAAGAAAAGCGGACTTGTACATGCGATTACGGTATTGAATGACGTTCAAGGTGTCAGCATAGTGCAATTGACGCACAAGGATGTTGTAAGGCACGAGATGGTACAGCGAATAATTCAAGCCTATGACAGGGCTGCAAAGAGGGAATACCACAGCACGAATGATTAGGAGGGGTAATGGGGGTTAATCGGAAAGCCGCTTTGCGGATACGGAATATAATCAAGCCGATTGTCGCTGCGATATTGTTGCTTGCGGTCTTTGCGGTAGTGGTTTTAGTTTCGCTATCGATATTGGCTCCGGTGAGGTATGACGTTAAAACCGGGGATGTTGCACCTGTGACTATAAGGGCTACGCGTGAGGTTTTAGATGAGATAACAGCGGAAATACTTCGTGAAGAAGCCAGGAACTCCGTACAGCCCATTTACATAGTAGACCAAGAGCTGATAGCTGACCTCAATTCCGGCTTAAACGAGTTTTTCAGTGAACTCAATTCCGTGAGGACAAGCGCAAGGTCAACGTTAATTGAAAACGGGTATTCAGATATTCCGACAAGCACGCAGGAATGGCAATCCGCTTTGGATGAGAAAACACTGCAGGCAATGGCGTCTTCAGTCTCACCGGAAATCAGCATGCAACAGCTTCTTACCATTCTAAACGCAACCGATAACGAGCTGTTTACGCTGGAAAACATAGTAAAACCGAAAATCAGCACGAATCTCGCATACCTTGCCGAAGACAGAGTAGATGAACTACGTGAGATATGTAACCGAGAGCTTTCGGCGGCGCAGGGAATAAGTGAAGAACTTCGTGAAATTGGCACGCTATTGTTCCAAGAGTTCCTCAAACCTACGTATGTTGTAGATGAAGTAGCGACTGAGGAAGCGCAAAGACAGGCCGCTTTGAAGGTCGACACTTCGCATTGCGTAATTGAGAAGGGCGATGTTATAGTAGCTGAAGGGAATACGATTACCGCATCGCAGTTTGCAATACTTCTGACACTTGACCTCGTGGAAGCCCAGGCGGACGATACGAATACAGTATGGGGAGTTGTGGTCGTACTATTTGTTATATTTGCCACTTACTACACCGTACTGCTTCTTGCCGCAAGAGAATTGATTGACAACACCAAACATATAGCGATAGCGATCATATGCATCGTTATTTCCGTTTTGTTGTACTGGGCATCGAGCAGGGTATCGGAATTTTTTGTACCCGCCCTGATAGTGCCGATAGTATGTCTTACACTGATAAACTCTAAGTCAGCATATATGTCGACGCTACTCTCTGCGTTCATATTCGCTGTGATGGCATCGGATCCGACCGATATATTCGGTATAAATTCGTTCTTCATATTGACATTGTGCATACTGACAGGTTGTATCTCGATAACGATAGTAAGGCGTACTATGGCTCGTACATCGACAGTATACGCAGGTGCAGTCGCCACTGTTTTGGGAATGGTACTGAGTGCGATGTCAGGTTTGATATTCAAGCAACCGGTATTGCATATACTTGAGAATTGCATGTGGGTGTTTTTGGGGATGCTTGCTTCGATAGTCATCTGTGTCGGTACCATGCCGCTTTGGGAACAGGCATTCGGATTGGCGACTCATGCAAGACTCAACGAGCTTTCAAGCTTGAACCATCCGTTGTTGAGAAAGCTTGAGACGGAAGCAAACGGAACTTACCAGCATTCTATGAATGTCGGAGCACTTGCCGAGGCTGCCGCAGCGTCTATAGGTGTGAATGCTCCGTTGGCTCGAGTTGGCGGTTATTACCACGATGTCGGCAAACTCGTAAGACCGCGCTATTTTATCGAGAATCAGGCGCCTCACTCAAATATACACGATACATTGGCGCCAGAGGAGAGTGCGGCCTATATCATTGCACATCAGAGTGATGGTGTCGCTATGCTCGCAAAGTATAAATTGCCATTGGATGTAATCAAAATTGCATCCGAGCATCACGGCAATTCGCTTTTAGGACAGTTCTATGCAAAGGCTTATGCAAATGCCCCGGCCGGGACTATACTCTCAGAACGCCCGTTTAGATACACCGGACAGCGCCCGTCGACTGTGGAGAGCGCTATAGTGAGTCTGGCGGACTGCTGTGAGGCCGCGGTGCGCGCATTGCAGGCAAACGACAGGGAATCGATTGAAAACCGCGTATCAACGGTAATATACTCAAAGTGCAACGGACCGGACTCGATACTTGCAAACTGTCCGCTTACGATGAAGCAGATTGCAACGATTCAAAAGTCCTTTGTGCGAACACTGATGGGCATGAAGCACGAACGAATCGAGTATAAGAACGAAACAGGTCAAGGGGGAGGCAACAATGCTTGAGCTGTTGACAAACGACATAGCTTTGCCCGAAGATGTTCAAGAGGTAATGCAGAGGGCTGTTGAAACAGCCTTGAAGCGCCATGACCGCGAGGGTATCGTTTCTATTGCGATAGTGGATAACGAGGAGATTCGAGAGCTTAACCGCGACTTCAGGGACAAGGATGTGCCCACGGATGTGCTTAGTTTTCCCGCCGATGAGGGTGTAGACCTGCCTGCCGTACCCGACCGATTTATAGGTGACATTGCGATATCGTACGAAAGGGCATGTGAACAAGCGGAGGCGTATGGGCATCCGATAATCCGAGAAATGGCATTCCTCACAATTCACGGATGTCTGCATCTGCTGGGCTATGACCATATGAACGAAGAGGATCAAGCGGTAATGTTCGATATGCAAAATCAACTTTTGAAGGAGCTGAACATAACGAGATGAATAGCACGATACATGACATAGAGATAAAGAATATGCTGAGAATGGCGAATGAGGCGAGACATAGGGCTTATGTGCCGTACTCACATTTTAGGGTAGGCGCATGCCTTAAAAGTGCGTCAGGGGCGTATTATTTGGGCGCAAACATCGAGAACATGTCTTACGGGGTAACAAACTGTGCGGAGAGAACTGCACTCTTTAAGGCCGTATACGACGGAGAACGCAACTTTGAAGCGCTATTGATAGTATCCGACAGCCCAAACTATACAGTTCCCTGCGGCGTATGCAGACAGGCGCTTTCGGAGTTTTGCAACCCCGGTATGCCCGTAATCTGTGCGAACAGAAACGGAGAGTATAGGGCATTGACACTGGGAGATTTACTTCCCAATGCGTTTTCACCAGAGGATATGAAGACCGAATGAGTAGCTTTAAATCAGGATTTGTAACAGTAGTCGGATCGCCAAATGCGGGCAAGTCCACGCTTATAAACACGATGGTGGGACAGAAAATATCCATAGTTTCTGAACGCGCGCAAACTACAAGAAACAGAATCATGGGTGTGCTCACTAGAAAGGACTACCAAATTGTTTTCATCGATACTCCCGGTATAACCACGCCCAAGAACAAGCTTGGAGACTATATGCTCAAGGTCGCATACGATTCTTTGAATGAGGTCGAGGCGGTACTATTTTTAGTCGACAGCACGATTGGCATAGGTGAGAAGGACCTTGCAATAATCAAAAAACTAAAGTCTGTTAAGGCGCCCGTAATCGCAGTAATTAACAAGACAGACGCTTCAAGCGTTGATGCCGTCGATACGATTATCGAAGCTCTCAAGGGCATGGATTGCTTTGACGAGATACTCAAGGTATCTGCAAAATACGGCGACAGAGTACCTAAGCTTGAAAAGCATATCGCATCATATCTGCCCGAAGGGCCTATGTACTACCCCGAGGATATGGTCACGGATATGCCGGAAAGGGTCATATGCGGCGAGCTCATAAGGGAAAAGGCGCTCAAGCTCTTACGACAGGAGATACCCCACGGAATAGGTGTGGGAATAGATAAGATGGAGCTTAGAGACGATCAGATTTATGATATTTGGGCCACGATTTACTGTGAACGTGATGGGCACAAAGGAATAATAATCGGCAAGCAGGGGTCAATGCTTAAGCAGATAGGTACCGATGCTCGCCGAGAGATCGAATGGCTTTTGGGAACGAAAGTAAATCTAAAACTCTGGGTCAAGGTCAAGCCGGATTGGCGCAATAACATAAGCGTTATGCACGAGCTCGGCTACGAGTGATCGCTTTTGTGCTGTGTCTCTCTTTGCTTGGCCGAGCGATATTCAAGATATGACTCTATACTGCCGGTTTTGAGAAAAGCCTCCCATTTGGAGTCGGAATCGTTGATGACTGTCATAGTTCCTCCTAAAAGCTTTGTAGTAACATTTTCTGTTGAAAAACAGAGGAAATACCAAGAAAATACTGGTGAAGTATGCCGCTGTGCAAGTTAACCGGAATCATCCTGCGATACGCCGACTACCGTGAGGTCGATAGAATACTCACGTTGTTTTCGCGTGAAAAGGGTAAGATTGCGATTTCCGCGAGGGGCTGCAGGAGACAAAACAATCCTATTTCGGGCTCGTGTCAGTTGTTTGCATATTCCGAGATAGTAGCATTTGAAAACAGGGGTAGATACACAATTAACACCGCGGACTTATGCGAAGCGTTCTATCCTATAAGGGAGGATATAGACAGATTCACATGTGCGTCCTTCGTGACAACACTCTGCGATTTTCTGATCGGTGACGATGAACAGAGCGAGGAGATGTTTACACTTTTGTACCACACCCTCAGCTTTCTCAGTTATACTGATATAGACCCTTTGGATATGGCGATATGCTTTGCGGTCAGGGCATTGCGTATAAGCGGCTATATGCCTGTGCTAAGTTACTGCGTAAAGTGCAGAACTCGCGTGACTGCACAGAAGACTGTCAGGTTTGCACCTGATTTGGGCGGGTCAGTATGTGATTCCTGCTCGTCGGAAAGCATCACTGTATCGGCATTGGCTTTGGAGGCCATGCGCAGAATGAGTCAACTCGCAGATAAGGACATCAGAAAGGTGAAACTGCCTGAGACGGTCAGAAAAGAATTACTTAATCTGCTCAGAGCGTATAGTATGTGTACATTTGACAATATTTCGAGAGTATTCGATATAATTCAACATGAAAAGTAAACTTTATTTTACAGAAAACTGGCTAATTTGTGCATAATAACATTGTGTTGGAAGGTTTTTAGCCTTATAATAATTTGTTGTTTATTAAAAGAACCACGGAGGTAACTATGGCGACAAAGTATGTATATCTATTCAGCGAAGGAAATGCGTCAATGCGCAACCTTCTCGGAGGAAAAGGAGCAAACCTGGCAGAGATGATCGGTCTCGGCATGCCTGTTCCTTTTGGATTCACCGTAACAACAGAAGCATGTACACAGTACTATGAAGACGGTGAAAGAATTAACGAAGAGATTGAATCCCAGATTTACGAGTATATCGAGAAGCTCGAACAGCACACCGGCAAGAAGTTCGGCGATTTGGAGAACCCGCTTCTCGTTTCGGTTCGTTCCGGCGCACGCGCATCAATGCCCGGCATGATGGATACTATTCTTAACCTCGGCCTCAATGACGAGGTAGTAGAGAGCTTTGCAAAGAAGACAAACAATCCCAGATTCGCATACGATTCATATCGTCGTTTCATTCAGATGTACTCTGACGTCGTTATGGAAGTCGGCAAGAAGTACTTTGAGACACTTATCGACGAGCTCAAGGAGAAGAAGGGCGTGACGCTCGACACAGAGCTTACAGCAGAAGACCTGAAGTATCTCGCAGAGCAGTTCAAGGCTGAATATAAGGCGAAGATAGGCGAAGATTTCCCCAACGACCCGAAGGCTCAGCTCATGGGCGCAATCAAGGCTGTATTCCGCAGCTGGAATAATGAGCGCGCAATTTACTACAGAAGAATGAATGATATCCCTGCATCTTGGGGAACAGCTGTAAACGTACAGATGATGGTATTCGGCAACATGGGCGATACATCGGGTACAGGCGTTGCATTTACACGTAACCCGGCAACAGGCGAGAAGAAGCTATATGGCGAGTTCCTTATGAATGCTCAGGGCGAAGACGTTGTTGCAGGCGTTCGCACACCTCAGAAGATAGATCAGCTTCGCGAAGTAATGCCGGGTGCATACAATCAATTTGTTGAGATCTGTGCAAAGCTCGAAAATCACTATCGGGATATGCAGGACATGGAGTTCACTATCGAAGACGGTAAGCTCTATATGCTTCAGACAAGAAACGGCAAGCGTACAGCCGCTGCTGCTCTCAAGATTGCCTGCGATCTCGTGGACGAGAAGATGATTACCGAAGAAGAAGCCGTTATGATGGTAGATCCCAAGCAGCTTGACGCACTTCTCCATCCCACGTTCGATACAGTGGCACTTAAGTCCGCCAAAGTAGTCGGCAAGGGCTTGGCGGCATCACCTGGAGCGGCCTGCGGACGCATCGTATTTACTGCAGAGGATGCTATCGAATGGGCAGAGAAAGGCGAAAAGGTCGTTCTCGTTCGTTTGGAGACAAGCCCCGAAGATATCGAGGGTATGCATAACTCACAGGGCATACTTACTGTTCGCGGTGGTATGACATCACACGCAGCCGTTGTTGCTCGCGGTATGGGTACATGCTGCGTATCAGGTTGCGGCGAAATAAAGATCGACGAAGAGAATAAGTGCTTTACTCTCGGTGGATGCATCTTCAAAGAGGGCGATTGGATTTCAATCGACGGTTCAACTGGCTTGATTTACGGCGAAGCCGTTAAGACAGTTGAAGCTTCCATTTCCGGTGATTTCGAGCGTCTTATGGCATGGGCAGATGCAGTACGTAAGCTTAAGGTACGTGCAAATGCCGACAATGCTCGCGATGCCGCTGTTGCAGTTAAGTTCGGAGCCGAAGGTATCGGTCTTTGCCGTACAGAGCATATGTTCTTTGAAGAAGATAGGATCCCCGCTGTTCGCGAGATGATAGTTGCTGATAACGAAGAAGCCCGCAGGAAAGCACTTGCTAAGTTGCTCCCCATGCAGCGTTCCGACTTTGAGGGCATCTACATGGCTATGGAAGAGCGTCCTGTTACGATCCGTTTCCTCGATCCACCCCTCCACGAGTTCCTGCCCCATAAGGATGAGGAAATCGCAGCACTCGCAAAGGAAATGGGCGTTACGTTTGAGCAGTTGAAGGCTACAGTTGTCGGTCTGCACGAGTTCAACCCGATGATGGGGCACCGTGGATGCCGTCTGACAGTAACATATCCCGAAATTGCCGAAATGCAGACACGTGCAGTTATCGAAGCTGCAATCAATGTTCGCAAGAAGACCGGTATGAATATCGTTCCCGAAATAATGATCCCGTTGGTTGGCGAAGTCAAGGAGCTTGCATATGTAAAGGCATTCGTAGTGGCCACAGCAAAGAAGGTAATGGAAGAGAACGGCGTTGAGATTCCTTACATGGTCGGTACAATGATCGAGATACCGAGAGCGGCTCTCACGGCAGACGAAGTTGCCAAGGAAGCAGAGTTCTTCTCCTTCGGCACCAACGACCTTACCCAGATGACATTTGGCTTCAGCCGTGATGACGCGGGTAAGTTCTTGAGCGCATACTACGAGAAGAAGATTTACGAGTCCGATCCGTTTGCAAGACTCGATCAGGCTGGCGTAGGCAAGCTCGTTAAGATGGCTGCAGAGCTTGGCAAGCAGACAAGACCCAACATCAAACTGGGCATCTGCGGCGAGCACGGCGGCGATCCGTCAAGCATCGATTTCTGCAACAGAGTCGGTTTGAACTACGTTTCATGCTCACCTTACCGCGTACCGATCGCAAGGCTCGCAGCGGCACAGTCTGCTCTTAAGAATAAGTAATTAGGCAAACAAGCTGATTTAGAGCACTCCCACTGAGCGTCAAAAAACGCCGTTTGGGACAAAAGTTAATATCCGCAGTAGCTCCCATCTTAACCGGTGGGGGCTACTCTTTTTTTATTCACAAGTACTCCTATGTGCTTAAATTCTTGCTTTATAATTTTCTCATTACGGTGTTAATTTTGCTTATGTTTGGCGTCGTGCTACACCGGTGAAAAGTGCAGTATTTCATTACATAAGTTTGGTATTTCCACTGTATTTTGACGGTATTACGCATTTTTGAACACACAAGAGTCATTGCAGATATAAGTAATCGACGGCGTGCACATCGGTGGAAACGCAAGTGAGAAATAGATAAAGGCAGAATTTAGAAACCCATATACCATACTACTTTTGAGAGAATATCAGAGTTTGTACTGAAGCAGGCTCTGACGGTGTGTTCTGGCAGACAAGCTACACCCTTAGTTGGAGTATTAACTTACAATAATAAAACAGCTTTTCGAAAACGGGAAGCTGTTTTGCTGTATTTAAGGACTGACTAGCAATAACAAGTATTCTTAACAATATGAATTCTGCGACATGAGGCAAATTGTCCCTCGGTAACTATTTTAATTCATAATATTGTCTATCTTTCCGGGCATTATTTCATTCATATTGCAAATAATCAGTAATATGATATAATTCTTCAAACTGATAGAGGAGGTTACGGCATGAGAACTTGGTATAAATCGTTGCTTATATTCTGCGTATGCATCGCGCTTATGGTGTCGGGTTGTATGAAAAATAACTCTAAGCAAACGCCTGGCCCCATACATACCGACACTAACGAACCAACACCGACCGATGCGGTTATTACACCGAGCCCGAACGTATATCCTCTGACTATACTTATCCCCAACTTGAACTCGCTTTTGTTTGAAGAAGCACAGGCGACATATGACGGTACGGCGCAGGGTATTCTCGATGCTATACGTGAGCATTACTATATAGGCGAGAACCCCGAGGTGCTTTCTTTCCTCATTACATATAACGGACGCGAAGTAGATGCTGCGGAAGTAAAGAACTATTACCCTGATGATTTGACGAGCGCTTTGGACTTGACGAGGGACTTTGCCACTACACTCAATTCGCTTGATGACGAGGACAGAGTTGTAGCACTTGGTACTATTGTAAATACATTCCTCAATGTTTATGGAATAAACACGTTGTATGTCACAGTCGAGGGAGCAGCTCTCGAAGTGAGCATTGACGGACACGTGCAGGGCGAACCCTATACGCGGATTTCTCTTAGTCCTACGGAGACGACGGTTCCCGAATATGAGCTTACATTATACTATCCGGATCAAAACGGCTTACACTTCCTTACTACGACCGTTTACTTTGACGGCACGCCGCAGGGAATTATTGACGCGCTTGTAAGTCTCAACACGATACCGAGCGGAACGAGAGTAAGGTCATTTGACGAGGCTGAACATAAGCTCGACCTGTCAAGTGAGTTTCTAGAAGGATTGGCAAATGAGGATTCTGCAGGCGAGATAATGCTAATGGGCTCGGTTGTAAACACATTCCTCGCGTATTACGACTGGAGCACGATTATGATAACCTGTGAACAGCAAATAATCCAAGCCGGCACGCAGGATTATTCCATACCGCAGTCAATGTATCTCTATGATGGACTGGACACAGAAGCGGAGATATTTTATCCGGACTCGAATTATGAGTATTTCCTCAATACCAAAGTAAATGTCAACGGTACACCTGAGAGCCTTATAAACGCACTTATTGCGTACAGCGCAATACCGGCAGATGTCAATGTGTTGAGCTTCGATGCAGAGGATAGAGTACTAAACCTATCGAAGAGCTTTGCGGATGCACTGCTTGCCGCCGATGAGCAGTATGAGCAGATGCTGATGGGTAGTTTAGTCAACACATTTGTGACGTATTACTCGCTTGAAAACATAACAATTCTTTCAGATGGCGAGTATTGCGTAAGTCAGCGGAATATATACGATGCACCCCTGAGCTTCTTCTATCTGTAATTGGAGAGGCAAGATGAATTCGTTTTGAATCAAGTAATATGCAATTAAGAATGCCGCCTTGGAGTTTAAACCTCTTGGCGGCTTTATGATTCGAGTCAAAATGCAAATTTCGGAGGCATTTTTAGTTTAGGTCTAAGAGCAATGTGCGATATGGTTGACACTAAGAAATGACAAGAAGTGCGAGCACGATTTTAACTTCGCATATGATATAAGTAGTTAAACACAGGGATTCTTGCCGTGCTTTGATTCCTGTATGAAATACACGCGATATATAGACGGGAATGTTAAGAGATAGCTTATGTTAACGCAATTTGCTTGACATATGAGCCCTATACATATAAAATTGACGGAGTTCCATGGATATCTGTGCATTGTACTCGCGTCATGTGCAGGTTTGTTGGTGGGCGTATCAAGTCGAGAGGTGGTGCTTCTTGGGTTTTGCCTACGCTGTTAAACAGGCGATGAAGTCATTTGTGCAGTCTACAGTACTGCCTATTGTATATAACACATACTGCCACAAGCCTATAAATGAACGACTTGTGGTTTTTGCACATTCTCATGGGAGTGATATGCCGTTCAGTATGCGACTTTTGCATCAAGAGTTTAAGAAACAGGGTTACGAAGTAAAAGAGCATATAAGCGACTATTCGCAGATGAGTATGCTAAATAAGCTCAAGGCTGCAATCAGATTCATGAAGGATTATGCAATCGCGCATCATGTCGTTATATGTGACTACTATCTTCCAGCTGCATCGTGCAAAAAGAGGAAAGGCACTACATTGACGCAGCTTTGGCACTCAGGTGGACTTATGAAAAAGTTTGCGTATGACTCAACTCAAGATATAGACCCTTCGTACACAGGTAATCCATTTGCGAACTATGATAACGTAACCATAAGCGCGCCGTGTTGTAGAGAGGTGCTTGCGCATGCTATGCGCATGAACGAGAACAAGTTCTTTGCGACAGGGCTCTCGAGAACTGATGTGTATTACGACGATGTCTATAACTCAACTTGTGAGAGAGAGTTTTTTGAGAGATATCCCCAAGCTAAGGGTAGGACGATCATACTTTGGGCACCGACGTTTAGGGGGACTGCGGCAAGTGCCGAGCTTGTGGGTGAGGACGCGGTACTCTCACTGAGCGAAAAGTTGGGCGACGATTATTTTGTCGTGATGAAAGTTCATCCCCATACGGACAAGCACAGACATATATCAACAACGAATATCCCGACTGAACGCTTGCTGCCTGTCACGGATTTGCTTATAACGGATTATTCTTCGGTGTTGTTTGACTATCTGCTGTATGAGCGCCCGTTTGTACTTTTTGCCCCCGATTTGTGGCAATACGAACTCGAGCGTGGTTTATATGTGGATTATCGCTCATTCCCTGCGAAAGTTGTTGAGAATGGTGACGAGCTTGCAGATGCTATTTTGGATAGCATTAAAGAGAAAGACCGGAATCACCAAGAATTGAGTGAGCTCAGGCACTATTATATGAGCGCGTGTGATGGTGTAGCGACTGAAAGAGTTTTCAAGCTGATAACAGGTACAGACGATGGCAAGCTTTGAGGGAATAGAATACGGAAACATCGATGTGTGCGGAACGAGACTTGTAGACATACAGAAAGAACTGTTTAACTGCTTGACTGCGGTCGATAAGTTTTGCAAGAAGCACGACATTCAATATTTTCTCGGCGGAGGTACTCTGCTTGGCGCCGTGCGTCACGGGGGATTTATACCGTGGGATGATGATGTAGACATTTTCATGTTGCCCGACGAGTACAGGCGCTTTATGGATGTTGCTAAGAAAGAGCCGCCCGAGGGCTTCTTCCTCCAATGTACGGAGACAGACCCTAAGTATCACGATGTTTTCTGCAAGCTACGCAAAGACGGCACAGAATACATTACTGAGTTCTCGTCGACGCAGGAGGGAATGCATCAAGGCTTATTTATCGATATATTCGTTCACAACCACACGGGTAACACGCAAAAACAGCAAAAACGACATGTTTTCATGACGTTGCTTACTCGCTCTATGGTATTCCACAAGTGGGAAAAGACGCCAATGCAGTTTTACGGAAAGTATAAACTGCTGTGCTCGTTACTGACACTGCTTGTAAGGATTACGAGTATTCGTATATTGGAAAAACTAAGGACGTGTGTTATAGAAAAATACGATAGGAGAGGGTACGCGGAAAACCTGTACGACGGTACAGGCATGCATCTGCGCAACGGTGCTTTCCCTGCAGAATGGTTGCTTGAGGGAACTGTGCCCATGAGCTTTTGTGGATACGAATTTCCTGTACCTAAGCACTATGACGAGTATTTGAGATTCTCCTATGGAGATGACTACATGACACCACCGCCGGTGGAAAAAAGATGTATCGGACACAAATTGATACGAGTTTCACTGGGAAAAAACGAGGTATAAATTTGGAGGTGATTGCTTTGGACACATATGCTATAAAAACCGAGAAGACTGTTATCAGTGGTGAGCATTATGCAAGTGCAAAGGCAGATATTATTGCGTATATCAACGAATTATGCGAAGTGAACGGCATAAGCTATTTCGCGTATTCGACATTGCTTATAGGCGTAGCATTCTACGAGGGCCTGATTCCAGGCAAGGAGGCCGGGCCATCGCCTATCGGATTGCTCCGAAACGATTACGAGAAACTGTTGAAGCTTCTCCGTAATGACAGCGGAGAGTTGATATTTGATGAATACTTGGGCGATAAAAAAGTATATCCTCAGCCCATAGTACGTCTAGGCAAGAGGTTTTATTTGGATGTCGATGGCATCAGCATAGAGCGCATTGCATGGATACACATAGCGCCTTTTGACGCACTGCCGAGGGACTTCGACTATAGAAATGCTCATATTAGGCATATAAGAAGGCGCAACGAGACGTATAAAAGGATCGTGGGTTGCAGGACGTTTAATCGCGACAAGCAGAGTATTATACGCTTTGCGGCAAAGTTTCTGCTATACGGTTGGACAAATCCAAGGCGTTATTATAGAAAGACACAGCAGATTGCACAGAAGTTCACCGGAAAGTTTGAGGAACAGTACGCTTGCATAATACAGAAGCTTAGCAAGATTATCGATGCGGACAAGCTGTTCCCTCTGCAGAAGCTTCCGTTCTACGGAACTACTATTCTTTGTCCCAATGACATTACTCCGTGGGTGACTTTGCCGAGCGAGGAGATAGAGCGCCGCACAGTTACCATTCAGCAGGTTGACTTGCTGCTCCTCAAGGAGTTTGATCGCGTATGCAGAGAAATCGGAGTAGGCTACTTTATATGCGGCGGAACGATGTTGGGCTATTGCAGGCACGGCGGCTTTATCCCGTGGGATGACGACGTGGACTGCGGTATGCTCAGAAGCGACTACAACAAGTTCATAGCGGAGGCAGGTAAGTATCTTGATAAGCGATTCTTCCTCCAGACACGTGCCACGGACAAGCATATACCGTATCTGTTCTCGAAAATCAGAATAGACGGAACGGAGTATGTGACCAACTACAACGAAAACCGTCCGTTCCACAAGGGAATTTGCCTAGACATATTCCCATTTGATGCCGTTCCCAACGACTTGAAGGACCGCGAACGCTTCGTTTCGGAGGTCAAGCGTGTAGAAATAGTTCACAATAAGGTGGTAAACCGTCAGATACCCGAACCCGTCTATACCGATAAGCCAAAGAACTTCTCACAGGCGTTTGCGCGCTTTAAGGGTAAAGTCTTCCGCACGGTTATGAAGCTTATACCGCTTTCCTATACGCAGAAGAGATACATAAAGATTGCAACAAGATACAATGCAAATGCAAGGGAGCTTGGATTCGATACCGTGGCAAGCTTTGTACCAACGTATACGTATTCTAAGCTTAGCGACCTGCTGCCGTACAGGGATGCGGAGTTTGAGGGTATACGTATTATGGTTCCCAATAAGCCCGAGGTCTTCCTGGAAATGCAGTATGGAGACTTTATGAGCTTGCCCATGAAGCATCAGCAGACATCACACGACCTGATACATTGGTCTGCGGATGTCGATGAGATAAACGATATGGATATTGATGCTATAATACAGAGAAAGCGCGAAACACTCAGAGATGTGGAAGGTCGCTTGGAGGTCACCAGGCACGAAATCCAGCAGTCGCAAGAGGATTGCTTTGAGGGTGAACGCAAGCGTCAAGACGACAGCGACGAGTGAAAGGAGGAGCAAATATGAACAATTGCCTGTTGATGATGGGAGGCAGCGGAACAAGACTTGGAACACAGATTCCAAAGCAATACATCGAAGTTGACGGCGTGCCGATATTCGCCTATATACTTGATAAACTCAATAAGTTTGATGCAATAGACAATATCGTAATAGTATCAAACCCCGCTTGGATAGATTATGTCGAGGATTGGAAACAGAAGCTCGGTGCAAACAAAGTAAAGGCGGTTGTTGCGGGCGGTGCAACAAGGTCGGAGTCGGTTTTGAACGGATTAAAGGTGACGAGTGAGTTTGCAAACGATGACGACGTGATACTTATACACGACGCCACGCATCCATATGTGGACGAGGCAGGTACGCTAGGAGTAATAGAGGGCGTCAAGCGGTATGGCGGCGCGACACTGGGAGAATACCAGTACGATACTTGTTATAGAATTGACGAAAACAATTTCATTGTACAAGTTGAAAACAGGAGGGAGCTTGTTGCGGGCGCTTCACCAGAAGCTTTCTTCTTTGGCGATATTTATCGTATATATAGTAGTGTGACAACGGAAGAACTTGAGACTATGACTTCCGCAGGCGCTATAGCATTAGCACATGGCATCAAAATGGTAGTCGTACCGTGCAATATAATAAACCTCAAGATCACTTACAAAAATGATTTTGATGCATTCCTAAAGACTGTACATAGTTATTTCTTCGAGTGAGTATCGTTTTTTAGTTTGGCGGCTGAAAATGTGTGCGGAGAAATCGAATAAAATACGATAATACAAATTGGAGGACAGACTTAATGAATATGGTTGAGGGACAGAATCCCGTTAAAACTCTGTTGGACAACAGAAAGAACGGAGAGTACGGCGGCATACCGTCGTATTGCTGCGCAAATGAACTCGTCATTGAGGCTATACTGAAAAAGAATCTTTATACACAGGCACCTGTGCTTATCGAGGCTACATCCAATCAGGTAAATCAGCTCGGCGGCTACACAGGCATGCGCCCTGCTGATTTTAGAGACATGGTGTATCGTATTGCCGATGCAATAGGGTTTGACAGAGACAGGATAATTCTCGGCGGAGACCATTTGGGACCGTTGCCTTGGCAGGGCCTGCACGCCGATGTTGCAATGTCCCGTGCTAAAGAGATGGTACGCGAGTATGTACTTGCAGGTTATAAGAAGATACATCTTGACACAAGCATGCACTTGGGCAGCGACAAGTTCGAGAACTTCGGCGCACACATCGTTGCCGAGCGTGGCGTGGAGCTGTATATGACCTGTGAGGAAGCTTATCAGGAGTTGAAACAAAAGAATCCGAATGAGATTCACCCTGTATTTGTCGTTGGCAGTGAGGTTCCGATTCCCGGCGGTACTGGCGAAGAAAAGGTCGATGAGCTCGTTGTAACTACGCCGGAAGGTTTTTTGGAGACGGTAAACGCATACAAGGATGTCCTCGAGAAGCACGGTCTCAGTGAGGCGTGGGAGCATATCTGCGCCATAGTCGTTCAGCCCGGCGTTGAGTTTGGCAACTATGGTATACACTGCTACAACAGAGAGGAAGCCGCAAGTCTGGTTAAATGTGTTAGCGGATTGGGCGGCCTCGTAATGGAAGGCCATTCAACAGACTATCAGACACCGACTCATCTGCGCGAAATGGTAACAGACGGTATCGCAATAATCAAGGTGGGTCCCGCTCTGACTTACGCTTTGCGCGAGGCACTGTTTGCAATGAGCTATTTGGAAAAAGAGATAATAGAAAACGAGTGCGACAGGGCAAACTTTATGGAGACACTCGAGGCTGCCATGCTTGCCAATCCAAAGAATTGGGAGAAGTTCTACAAGGGATCGGAATGGGAAAAGCGCTTTCAACGTCGTTTCAGCATATCGGACAGAAGCAGATACTATTTCGCAGTGCCCGAGGTAAAGAACGCGATGGCAAAGCTGTTTAAGAATTTTAACAGCACAAGTATACCAATGTGGGTATTGCACCAGTATATGCCTGTGCAGTACGAGAGAATCGGCGAAGGTAAGCTAGCAGTCGATGCAAAGGAAATAGTGATAGACTTTATCGCCGATGTCGTCGATGGGTATAATTACGCCGTAAGAAAGTAAAGAGAGGTAATACTATGAAAGCTGCTGTTTTACACGGCAATAACGATATACGCTACGAAGAAATGGCAAAACCTGAGGTAGGTGTAAATCAAGTGCGCGTCAGGGTGATGACGGCAGGTATATGCGGAAGCGATGTACCGCGCGTACTTAATGACGGCGCACACTACTACCCAATAGTACTCGGGCATGAGTTTTCGGGCTATGTGGATGCCGTGGGTGAGGCTGTTGAGGGCCTTTGTACGGGCGACAAGGTGGTTGGCGTACCACTCAAGCCATGTATGGCTTGCAGTGATTGTATGAAGGGCAATTACTCGCAGTGCAAGCACTATTCATTTGTAGGCTCGCGTGAGCAGGGCGCTTTTGCCGATTATGTGACACTGCCTGCTATGAATATAGTAAAAATAGATGATTCAGTCTCGTATGAGCAGGGCGCATTGTTTGAGCCGAGTACGGTCGCTTTACACGGGGTCAAACTGTCTAAACTCCGCGCAGGTAAGACTGCCGCCATACTTGGTGGTGGCACAATAGGTCTTTTGACGGCACAGTGGGCGCGCATATTCGGCGCAGCTAATGTCACCGTGTTCGATATCGACGAGAGCAGACTAGATCTCGCTCGCCGCTTGGGTACGGATAACACAATTAATTCCTGCGATAAAGACTATATAGCGCAGGCTAAGGGTGTAACAGGCGGCAAGGGCTTTGATTACGTATTTGAGACGGCGGGAGTCAATGTAACGTCCCGCAGTGCGCTGACGCTCGCGGCAAACAAGGGTACTGTTTGCCTCATAGGTACGCCGAACGCCGATTACACATTCGGTAGGGACGTTTGGGAACTCATATTGCGCAAGGAGCTAACACTTAAGGGTGCGTGGATGTCTTGCTCCGCACCGTTCCCGGGTGACGAGTGGACAATGACGGCTCATTTCTTTGCAACAGGAGCGCTTAAGTATGAGGAAGATCTTTTCTATGCCAAGTATCACATGTGCGACGCACAGAAGGCGTTTGATCTGTATCAGACACCGGGACAGGTAAAGGGACGCGTATTGCTCTACAACGAGGATAAATAGCCGATATAATGCAATTGAGCTTACGGGGTTTGACCCTGTGTGGAATAGCGCAAAGACGTGGGTCTCAAGCTCAGGTCCGTGGGATATGACGACTTGAGACCTACTTTTTATAATACAGACGCATTCACCAATCAAAATACTATACTGCGGTACTCAAGACTGATGACGTTGCATGGCTTATATAGTCGATACATGCATTTCACGTGGGTCGTTAACGCTCTTCTCTGTGATTGTAAATTCAAAATATCAAATAAAGCAGGAATAAATCAAACTTTGCAGAATAAACAAACAGAAAGGAGTATGCGATGCCTGTTTTTCCTGATGCTTGGCTGAATGAACTTAAGAATAAAACAGATATAGTGTCTTTGGTTTCGGAGTACATTCCTCTAAAGCAAAAGGGAAAGCGCTTCTGGGGTTGTTGTCCTTTTCATACGGAAAAGACACCATCCTTCTCTGTATCCCCGGACAACCAGATGTTCTACTGCTTTGGTTGTCACGCAGGCGGCTCTATGGTTCAGTTTGTGATGCAGATTGAACGCCTTCAATACGGGGAAGCGATTTCTTTTCTGGCAAAGCGTGCAAACATGGAGTTGCCTTCAGAGATTGACAGCGACAAACTTAGAGAAGCCCGTGCGAAAAAAGAGAGGCTCTACTCCGTCTGCAAGGATGCTGCGTTGTTTTATCACCGCTATCTCATGTCATCAAACGGATATAAGGCCCGTGAATATTTAAAGCAAAGGGGAATCGGCGATAGGGTTTGTAAGCGTTTTGGGTTGGGATATGCACCTGCAGGCTTTGAAAACACGATAAGCTATCTAAAGAAAAAAGGTCATTCCGAACAGCATATTTACGAAGCAGGTTTGGCGGTAAAACGCAAGGATGGCTCACTGTATGACGCGTATAGGGATAGGATAATATTCCCGATAATATCGACAATGTCAAAGGTATTGGGCTTTGGCGCAAGGACATTGAATGAGGACGAAAAGCCGAAGTACATAAATACGGGGGACACACCGATATATCAAAAGCGCGAGAACATATACGCATTAAACCTGATAAAGGGCAAGCAAATCAAGGATATTATTCTCGTTGAGGGATATATCGATGTGATAAGCCTTCATGCCCACGGAGTGGAGAATGCAGTTGCATCCTTGGGAACTGCCCTCACGGATAGACAAGCAAGGCTGTTAAAGCGGTTTGCAGAGCTCATGTACATCTGTTACGATGGCGATGATGCGGGACAAAATGCGACAGCGCGGGCAATTGACATATTGACGCGTGAAAACATAGAGGTCAAGGTAATAGTAATCCCGGGAGGCCTTGACCCGGACGACTATGTAAAGGAACACGGGGCCGAAGCATTCCTCGCACTCAAGGATTCAGCGTTGACGTTTACGACATTCAGACTCGACTATTTGAGTAAGAAGTTCGACCTGAGCAATATCGACGACAGGGAGAAGTATGCAAAGCAAGCGTGTCGTATAATAGCGGCTCTCGATCCCGTTGAAAGAACACGGTATATGGAGTATCTTTCAAAAAAGACCGGGATTGCCATAAATGTAATTAGAGAACAGTGCGGTGCAGGAGAATCGGTGCATTTAGAGAATAACGCTGTTGTAATAAGGAATAATAGTGAAAAACAGGCAGATTATGAATCTGATGCAAGGGGAAATGTAGAGGCAACATTATTGGCGTGTATTGCAGGGAGTAGAGAAGTGGCACGCAGGGTATCCAAAGATAAGAGATATGTGGATTCTACGATATTCACAATTGGAGGAAATCGCACAATTGCGAGCCAAATCATCGCCTCGTATAATGTCGGACGACCGCCCGACGTTGCCATAATACTGTCTAACACCGAACAGGCAGTCGATTCAAGTGTCATAAGAGCGATGCAGGAGCAGATGGATGAAGCTGAAGCGATGACAACGGCTGAGAATTGTATGCTCAAACTTCAGACGATGGGGCTTCTGGAAAAGAAACAGCGCCTTCTGGAAAAACTGAAGGATGCAGATGATGAGACGAAACCGAAATTGTTGATAAAGATAAGCGAAGTAATTCGAGCTATAGATGAACTTAGGAAGGCATGAAAGGATAAAGAATGGAACAGCAGCGTAAGAAAGTAGATAAGATGGCACAGCTTCTGGAGAGCGCTAAGCAGCGTGGAGTAGTTACCTACAGGGAGATAATGGACTCGCTAGAGAACTTGGAATTGGACGCCGAGCAGGTAGACAGGATTTATGAAGTATTTGAATCCGAGGGCATTGATGTTGTAGAAGATATCGAATCCGCAGTTATAGCATCGGAGCCCGTTGAGGATTTAGGCGACATTGATGCGGAAATAGGTGCCTCCGAAGGTATAGGCATAGACGATCCTGTAAGAATGTATC
>JAEDCW010000003.1 GCA_016293975.1 Clostridia bacterium | reverse complement strand
ACCCCAAGTACCTCACATACGAGGGCATAGAATACTACGGCGGCGTGAGTTTCATGAAGGCAGGCATAATCTACAGCGACTTCGTGTCGACCGTCTCCCCGACCTACGCAAAAGAGATACTCTACCCCGAAAAGGGCGAGGGCCTCGACGGGCTTCTGCAATGCAGACGAAACACACTTGTCGGAATACTCAACGGCATAGACAGACGCGATTTCAACCCCTCTACCGATCGCGCGCTCACCGCAAATTACGATATCAGAAGCCGTGCAAACAAGGCGGTATGCAAATCCGCACTCAGACGCGAGCTTGGTCTCGACGACGATACAGACGCTCCTCTTTTGGGCGTTGTCAGCAGACTGACATATCAGAAGGGCTTTAGTCTGCTTATGCAGGGCACAAATCAGCTTCTCGACACAGATTTTCAGCTCGCCGTGCTCGGCACGGGTGACAGCGCAATAGAGGATTACTTCCATCGGCTTTCAAACGAGCATCCCACGCGCTTTGCATTTTTGGACAAGTACAGCGACCCCATCGCAAGGCGCATATACGCCGGTGCGGACTTCTTCCTTATGCCGTCCGAATCCGAACCGTGCGGAATATCACAGCTCATAGCCATGCGCTATGGCACTCCACCTATAGTACATGAGACGGGTGGGCTCTACGACAGCGTTGCCCCCTACAACAAGTTTACAAGCGAGGGTACAGGCTTTACATTCACAAACTTCACCGTGAGCGACCTATTTGGAGCGCTTGAACGGGCCGATGAATGCTATCGCGACAAGAAGGCGTACAGCAAACTCGTAAGGCGCGCTATGGCGGAAAAGTTCGGCTGGGAGGCGTCGGCACAGGAGTATAAAAAGCTCTATGAAACGCTGATTTCTTTGACTGTTTAAACAAAACATGGTAGAATTTCGACATTAAACTACCGAGGCTAACGGCAAAAATAATTACAGTAGGCGTATTGTTAGCAATATACGCCTCTTCTTTTTTGTGTGCGCAGACAAACGCCGACAGTAACTTGCTGCCCAACAGAAGCAGAATGATCGCGCGCATGGAGGCGTTATCCCAATACAACAGTACGATGCTTGTGAACACCGAGAATACGCTCGAAGACGAGTATGTACCGAGTGACCTCGTTTACCTCACGAGAATTATCAACCCCAACGCCGTGACGCTAAAATCCAGGCACATAAGGGCTTCGCGCGATACGGCAATGGCGATTTCGGATATGGCAAATGCAATGTGTGCTCAGGGCCATGGTAAACTGTACATACAGAGCGCCTACAGGCCGCTTTCGTCACAGCTCTATCTGTATCAAAGGTCTATTTCCAAGCAGGATGAATCCGACTCCGAATACATGGGCGCAGTACCGCCCGAAGCCAGTGAACACAGGACGGGACTTGCATTCGACATCGGCATAGTCGGCGTAGGCATAATCTACGACCACGAATCCCCCGAAGCGCAGTGGCTGCTTGCAAACGCTTACGAATTCGGTTTGTACTGAGATATCAGGTCGGCAAGGAGGACATAACGGGCGTAAAGTTCGAGCCGTGGCATTACAGATACGTCGGTACAGCGCTTGCCACCTACATGCACAACAACAATATCTGCCTTGAAGAAGCGTATGAAGATTGGAATGACATACTGTTTAAGGATATAATTCCCATCATGTAATCGGAATGTGAAAAGCACGTAAAAACCGTCGAATGTTTGGGTGTTTTTCTTGATTTCGGCACAAGATATGATATACTTCTGATGATTTAATTATGGAGGATATAACTATGGAGTATACCCACGAGGTACAGAATATGTGCTGCGTCACTAAGGGCGCAGTTCACGGCCCTGCTCCCATACCCGAAGAGGGTTCATGGGTCAAGGCTAAAGAGATTTCGCAGATAAGCGGACTTACACACGGCGTAGGCGGATGTGCTCCCCAGCAAGGTGCATGCAAGCTCACCCTCAACGTCAAGAACGGCATAATCGAGGAAGCTCTCGTTGAAACGATAGGTTGCTCGGGCATGACACATTCCGCAGCAATGGCATCTGAGGTGCTCGTAGGAAAAACGATACTCGAAGCGTTGAACACAGACCTTGTATGTGATGCGATAAACGTCGCCATGAGAGAGATCTTCCTGCAGATAGTTTACGGCAGGACACAGAGCGCATTCTCTGAAAACGGACTTCCCGTAGGCGCAGGTCTTGAAGATTTGGGCAAGGGACTTCGTTCACAGGTCGGCACTATGTTCTCTACAAAGGCAAAAGGCGCGCGTTATCTCGAAATGACTGAGGGCTATGTACTTAACGTAGGTCTCGACGAAAACAACGAGATAATCGGCTATCGTTTCCTCAGCATCGGCAAGATGATGGATGCCATCAAGAAAGGCATGAGCCCCAATGAGGCATACGAAAAGAACATAGGCGTGTACGGACGCTTTAACGAAGCGGTCAAGGTTATTGACCCGCGTCATGAGTGAGGAGGGTCACATGATTACCTTTGAAGGCTACGAAAGAAGAATTGACAAGCTCAACGCCGAGATGAAACAGTACGGCATTGAAAATCTTGAAGAAGCGCAGAAGATTTGCGAGGAAAAGGGCATTGATGTCCGCTCGATAGTTTTGGGTATACAGCCCATCGCGTTTGAGAACGCAGTTTGGGCGTACACGCTCGGCGCAGCAATCGCAATTAAAAAAGGCTCTGCCTCCGCATCACAGGCCGCAGAGAATATCGGTCTTGGTCTGCAAGCGTTCTGCATAAAGGGCTCTGTAGCCGATCAGCGTAAGGTCGGTATCGGTCACGGCAATCTCGCCGCCATGCTCTTGGATGACAACACAAAGTGCTTTGCATTCCTCGCGGGTCACGAGAGCTTTGCCGCCGCAGAGGGCGCAATAGGCATCGCTCGCACCGCAAACAAGGTGCGCAAGGTACCGCTTCAGGTCATACTTAACGGTCTTGGCAAGGATGCGGCATATATCATAAGCAGAATCAACGGCTTCACATATTGTGAGACCGAGTACAATCAGTACACCGGCGAGCTGAACATCACATACACGAGAGCGTTCTCAAACGGTGAGCGCGCGGCTGTCCGCTGTTACGGTGCAGATGATGTCAATGAGGGCGTTGCGATAATGCGCCACGAGAGCGTTGACGTATCTATAACGGGCAACTCGACTAACCCCACGAGGTTCCAGCATCCCGTTGCAGGCACATACAAGAAGTGGTGCGTGGAAAACGGCAAGAAGTATTTCTCGGTCGCTTCCGGCGGCGGCACGGGTAGAACTCTGCATCCCGACAATGTTGCTGCAGGCCCCGCTTCCTACGGTATGACGGACACCATGGGCAGGATGCATTCCGATGCACAGTTCGCAGGCTCCTCCTCCGTCCCGGCACACGTCGAGATGATGGGACTTATCGGAATGGGCAACAACCCGATGGTAGGCGCGACTGTAGCTGTTGCAGTTGCGGTTAGCCAGGCGAAATAAAAGACAGTCCCCAACCTGTCTGATTCAGGCAGAAATGCTGTAGTCAGCTTATAAACGCATCATCGGAAAAGACGATGGTGCGTTTTTGTGAGGGAAGAGGCTGCCGATTATGTAGCTTGCCATGCGCCTCTCACACACGCAACAAAGGCAGACAAGCCTGTCTGCCCGAATCGAGTAATACCATATGTTTCATATGTACGTCCCTACAAGCTTATCCCAAAAAGCTCCCTGCCGTTTTTGTTCGTTATATCGCACAGCTCGTCTGTGTCCTTTTCCCGAAGCTCTGCAATACGTCTCGCCGTAAACCTCGTGTATGTCGGGTCATTGCGCTCGCCCCTGTACGGAACTGGCGTCATATATGGGCAATCTGTTTCGAGCAGAAGTCTGTCATCGGGTATAAAGCGTGCGACATCCAAAAGCTTGTTTGCATTCTTAAATGTCACCGACCCACCAAGCGCTATGTAATAACCCAAATCTAGGCACTCCGCCGCCGTCTCCACGCTTCCCGAATAGCAGTGCATAACGCCCCTTATGCCCTTATGGGCGCGGAGAATATCCATGCAGTCGCCGAAAGCTTCCCTTATGTGCAGTATGACAGGCATATCAAGTTCACGTGCAAGCTCAAGCTGAGCGATAAACCACTTCTTTTGAACATCTCTCGGCGCAAAGTCGTAGTAGTAATCGAGCCCTATCTCGCCTATCGCCATAACCTTAGGCTCGCGCACGATGCGCCTTATGGCGTCGAGATGCTCCTGCTTCGTCTCCGCCGCAATATGCGGATGCATACCGACCGCCGCATATACGAATGGGTAGCGATTTGCAAGTTCGAGTGTAGCCTGTACCTCTCTCACATCGCAGGCGACATCCATTACAAGATCAACTCCTAATGAGGGCAGGGACTCTATAAGCGAATCCCTGTCCCCGTCAAAGCGTTCGTCCGTCAGATGTGCATGTGTGTCGAATATTCCCATTAGATCTCCAATTGCATTACTATCTCGTCGTTGTATTCTTCCCCGGATAGTATCCTGTTCTTCAGTATGCCGGTTTCTTTAAAGCCCATCTTTGCGTAGAGGGCAATGCCTCGCTCGTTATTGCTATACACGCCGAGGAAAATATTCTTCACGCCGTTATTCTCAGCAATCTCCCTAAATGTGGTGAAGAAGCATGTACCTATGCCCTTGCCCCAATGGTGCGACCTGACACTGATACCCACCGACGCATTGTGCTTGAGCCGCGGATTTGCCATTATGTCGAAGTTGGCAATGCATACGATTTCATCACCTATCACTCCTACGAGCATCACCGAACTCTCGCTCTCGCAGCGTTTACGCAAAAGCTCTTCCTCCATATCGAGGGTTATTCTTTGCACCGCTTCCCTCGTGATAAGCAAATACGGGCTCTCTTCTGCGACTGCAGACAAATGGGCTAAACATTTATCCGCATCCTCGGGACGTGCTTCCCTTATGAGCAGTGTTGAGCCGTCCTTGAGCGCATACTCTCTGCTGTAGATCATATCTCTATCTCACTTTAGCTCCGCTTTCAAATTCTGTCATAGTCGTGAGTGCTGTCAGATGCGCGTCACCCTCGTCCGAAGCACAGAGTATCATTCCGTTGCTCTCAATGCCGCACATTTTTCTCGGCTTGAGGTTTGCAACTATGACTACCGTCTTGCCTATGAGCTCATCGGGCGTGTAGTAATCCTTTATACCGCTTAGAACGGTCCTCGTCTCCTCGCCCACCTGAAGCGTGAGATTAAGCAGATGTGACGACTTCTTAACAGGCTCACAGGCGATAACCTTGGCAAGTCTCAAATCAAGCTTCGCAAAGTCCTCGTAGTCTATTATGGGCTTATTCTCTTCAGGCTTTTTCTCCTCGGGCTTCTCCGCCCTGGGCTCCTCTTCGCCCTGTGAACCTGCGGGATTGAGCTTCTCAAGCTCCTCGAGCTCCTTCTTCATATCAATCCTCGGGAAGAGCGGTGCGCCCGATTGTACGGTGCTTCCTACGGGCAGGCCGTAGAAGCACAAGCCGTCGATATGTGCCTCTTCTGCATTCTCACCGAGCCTCTCAAGCGCTTTTGCGGCCGTCTCGGGCAAGAATGCCTTGAGCAGCGTGCAGCTTATTCTGAGGCATTCTGCGAGGTTGTAGAGCACGGTGTTGAGCCTCTCCTTGGAGTCCTCGTTCTTGGCGAGTATCCACGGGCAGGTCACGTCTATGTACTTGTTGCAAGCGCCTATCAGCTTCCAAATCTCCTGCAGAGCTTCAGGCAGTTTAAGCTCGTTCATCCTGTCCTCAACGGCCTTAGGTAGCCTGCTTGCAAGCGCAATAAGCACTTCGTCCTCGGGAGCCGCCTCATCGTGCGTGGGAATCTTACCGCCGCAATACTTCTCTATCATCGTCGTAGTCCTTGAGAGCAGGTTACCGAAGTCGTTTGCTAGGTCTGTATTTATCCTCGCAATAAGCGCCTCATTCGTGAACACGCCGTCCGAGCCGAAGGGAACTTCTCTCAGCAGGAAGTAGCGTATCGCATCTACGCCGTAACGCTCTACGAGCTTAGTCGGGTCTACAACGTTACCCTTGGATTTTGACATCTTGCCGCCGTTAAGCACCAGCCAGCCGTGTCCGAAAACCTGCTTGGGAAGCGGCAGACCCAGCGCCATGAGTATAATCGGCCAAATAATTGTGTGGAAGCGCACAATCTCCTTGCCTACAAGATGCACATCCGCAGGCCAGTATCTGTCGAACTTCAACGTATCATCGCCCGCGTAGCCGAGGTGTGAAATATAGCCGGAAAGCGCGTCAATCCAGACGTAGACGACATGCTTATCGTCGAATGTTACGGGTATCCCCCACTTAAACGTAGTCCTTGATATACAGAGATCCTCAAGTCCCGGAAGCAGGAAGTTGTTGAGCATCTCATTTGCTCGAGATACGGGCTGTATGAACTCGGGATGCGTCTTTATGTGCTCTATGAGTGCGGGCGCATACTTGCTGACCTTAAGGAAGTAGCTCTCCTCCTCAACGACCTCTGTCTTTCCGCCGCAATCGGGACAACAATTGCCGTCTGTTAGCTGACGCTCTAGCCAGAATGCCTCGCAGGGTGTGCAGTAGTGACCCTTATAGCTTGCCTTATAGATGTCGCCCTGGTCGTAGAGGCGCTTGAATATGCTCTGCACACACTTGACGTGAGAGTCGTCCGTTGTCCTCACAAAGCCGTCATTTGATATGTTTAGGAGCTTCCAAAGTGCCTTAAACGTATCGACTATATCGTCTACATACTGCTTGGGCGTCTGCCCCTTTGCCTTCGCCTTGCGCTCTATCTTCTGGCCATGCTCGTCAGAGCCCGTCAGAAAATATACGTCGTAACCCATCGCGCGCTTATACCGCGCAAGTGCATCCGCCGCAACCGTCGTATACGCATGACCGATGTGAAGCTTGTCACTTGGGTAATACAGTGGCGTTGTAATGTAAAACTTTTTTTCGTTATCCATATTTTTCCTCCTGTTTGGGGCAAAAAAAGCGCCCCTGCATTTTTGCATAGGGGCGACTGATTCAATCGCGGTACCACCCTACTTCTCCCTATAATTAAACCGGGACTCATAAGACTGCGCTTTATAGGGCGCACCCTCCTCACTTAAATTACTTCGGCGAGGCCGCTCCGGAGCCATGTTCGGCAAAACACCTATATCGGCTTTCAGCATTGGCTTTCGCCCGCCGACTCTCTTTGATAGTATGCCCTGCTTACTCTTTCCTTCATAGCAGAATATTTTTTCGTAGTATACTCTTATTGTCCCATTTTTGTCAATGAAGCATACACCAAAATCAAATAATATGATAAATTCTTGCGGTTTCCTCCGTGTACTCGCCGTGCTCGTTGCACAGTATGAGGGGCTTCTCCCAAATACACGAAAACGCAGCGCCGCGCTTTGCCTCAATAAGCGCTATGTGCGGACTCTGCGCTTCGCTGTGCTGAACCGTCCTAATGCGTTTTATATTGAGCCTATTGTCTGTCATTGACTTTGCGAGCTCAAACAGTCTCGATGTCGGGAACACCATATATAGCTTTCCACCCTCGTGGAGGAGTCGCTTTGCACAAACGCACACGTCCTCAATACTGCATTCCGTCATGTGTCTGCTGACGACCTTGTTTTCCTCTTTTGGGCGAATTGAGCCATCGAAGTACGGCGGATTGCATATCGCAACATCAAACGCACCGTCCCCGAAAGCCGCCGGAGCATCGCGCAAGTCCATGTTATAAAAGCTTATTCCCACGGAATTGTTTAGCTCCTTACTACGGTTTGCCATGTCGAGCACGTCCTGTCTCAGCTCTATGCCCGTAACACTTGCACTCGTGCGCGCATTGAGCAAGAACGAAAGCACTCCCGTACCGCTCCCTATGTCGACTACTCTGTCTGTACGCTTTGCCGAAGCAAACGCAGAGAGCAATACCGAGTCCGTGGTAAAACAGAATTTCTCCGGATCTTGAATAAGACGCAGGTTTTTATATTGCAGGTCGTCTATCCTCTCCATCGTATCTCCCTTATCGTACCTTTGCCGCTCCGCAATACGTGCAGAATGCCGCAGCTTCCTCAATCTGCATTCCGCAGTAGGCACACTTAACATAGCTCCTTTGTTTTTGCTCCGTGCTTTCTCCCGTCAGTGTCTGCGCCGAACTTTCGAGCACCCGGTTGACCTCGTCCGCATTCACAGGTGCATCACCCGAATTTCCCTTCCTAGCGGACTTCACCACTGCGGAAATGATAAACGCAGGTACGAGTATGCCAAAAGGCAACATGACGAGCGCAAGCTTCATTCCGCTGCCTGCCATGCTCACTCCCATGACGACCCAAGCTATTGCAAAACAGACTGCGAACACTATCACGAACAGGCCCGGAGCATTTTTTTGTTCCTTCATTTTCACATACCTCGCATACATACATTTTTGGACGTTTAATTATAACATAGTTGCTGTTTTAAGAGTTGCTTAATTCATTTATATATGTATTCATTTTGAGCAAATATAAGCTCTAAATGGCCCGATTTGGTCGTATTCTTCCTCGAGTTGGGAATATTTTACATTTCTGTTTCATTTAGTAGCTGTTTTGTTCAAATACTTTATTGAAATCATATGAACAATGTTTTATAATTAAGAAAAAAACAGGTGTATTTTTTACATCAGCTAAGGAGTGTACAATGCCTGCACTAATGAAGATAAAATCCGCTTATGCCAGTCTGCCCACGGCTGAGAGAAAGGTAGCTGACTTTATACTTGAAGACCCTCAGAGGGCTTCTCTGATGGTCATAAACGAGATAGCGGCGGCCGCCGAAGTTAGCGTTCCATCTGTGACAAGGCTTTCAAAGAAGCTCGGCTACGACGGATTTATGAGCTTCCGCGTTGCCCTTGCCTCGGGAATCTCGAATCCCTCTCCCCTTGATGTTGAGCCTATACGAGCAAACGATCCAGACGATGTCGCCGCCGAGAAGCTTCTGTTGCTCGTAAGCAAGTGCATCGAAGATACCGCAAAGGTGCTCGACGCAAAGAAACTTTCAAATTTCTGCGACGCTATACTCAACGCAAAGCGCGTGCTGGTAATAGGCAAAGACGAATCCGGTGTGCTTGCAGACCTGTTTGCAAGGCATCTCACGCTTAGGGGCATAGACGCCAACTCCGCTACGGAGCGCGGACTGAGCCTTGCATACGCCTCTCACCTTACGGATGAAGACGTAGTTCTCGCATTCTCACGCTCGGGGACGACTAAGGACGTAAACGACACCATAAAGGCCGCTCACGCAAACGGTGCAACCTGTGCACTCATCTGCAACAACGTCACATCACCCGTATCGATGCTTTGCGACTACCACTTCTGCGCCGCCCGTGTCGACGACATTAAGGCGCTCTCGGGACGCGAGACAAACACGGCCCAGTACGCACTCATGAAAGTGCTCGTTTACCTCATCGAGAAGAAGACGAGCAACAAGAAATACAGATAAAGCAAATATGCTGATAAGCGACATACATACGCATACAGTATACAGTCACGGCAAGGGCACTCCCGAGGAGAACGTCCTTGCCGCTATAAATGTCGGTCTCAAGCGCGTTGCAATATGTGAGCACGCACCCGGCCATGTTTTTTACGGTGTCCGCGGAGAGAAACTGCTAAGACTCAAAGACGAGGTAGAACAGCTCAAACAAAAGTATGCTTTTCAAATCGAGGTGCTTTTCGGGCTCGAGTGCGACCTTCTTGGTTTTGGCGAAAGCGACATACCCGAGCAAGGCTTCTGCGACGTTGTGGCATTGGGTTTCCACAAGGGCTTTATCCCAAAGGACAGCTACGGCGTAAAGGCCTCGCTACAGCTATTAGGCATAGGCAAAAACCCGAAGCTCAACGCGGAGGCGATAGTCGAGTGCATCAAAAAACATAAGATAACTTTCATATCTCACCCCTCGCTCTACATACCGATGAGCATAGAGCCGCTCGCAATAGCTTCTGCAGAGTACGGAGTACCACTCGAGATAAACGGCTCGCGCGTGACAATGTCGAATGAGGATTTGATTCGCGCAAAGGAACTGGGCGCGAGCTTTATAATAAACAGCGATGCACACAGGCCCGGAAAAGTTGGCAGATGCGATCTTGCGATAGATGCGGCACTTAGAGCCGAGGTCTTGGATAGGGTAGTCAATTACGAACAGTGAACAAAAAACAGTACATAAAGGGCTGTTTTTGTTTGCCTTGAATTCCTAAAGAACATAATCGTATATATGCTGATTGCAGAGCTTTACTGCAAAACCAAAGCCGCCCCATGTGGAGCGGCTTATTTGATGTTAATACTTTATCAGTTGAACTTCTGACCGTTGAACTTGACACCGGGGCCCATTGTCGTTGCAACAACGAGACTCTTGATGTATGTTCCCTTTGCGGCTGTAGGCTTCGCCTTTATAACGGCGTCCATGAGAGTGTTCAGGTTCTCAAGGAGCTTCTCTGTGCCGAATGAAACCTTTCCGATCGGAACATGCACGATACTGGTCTTATCTACACGATACTCAACCTTACCGGCTTTGATATCGTTGATAGCCTTTGTGATGTCCATTGTAACTGTTCCGCTCTTGGGGTTGGGCATGAGGCCCTTCGGTCCCAGTATACGAGCGATACGGCCGACAGTACCCATCATATCAGGTGTTGCCACGCAAACATCGAAGCCAAACCAGTTCTCGGTCTGGATCTTCTTAACGAGGTCGTCATCGCCAACGAAATCAGCGCCCGCTTCCTGAGCCTCTCTCGCCTTATCGCCCTTTGCGAATACGAGAACGCGAACGACCTTACCTGTACCGTTAGGCAGAACTACCGCACCACGAACCTGCTGGTCAGCGTGACGGGGGTCAACACCCAGACGGATGTGAGCTTCGACTGTCTCGTCAAACTTAGCCTTGCCGGACGCAACGACGACGTTCAGCCCCTCAGCGGGATCATACAGCTTGGAACGGTCGATAGCCTTGAGGCTTTCAATATATTTCTTACCATGCTTCATAATTTCTTTCCTCCCTGTGGTAATAGCGACTAATGTCTCCCACTTGTCCCTTTAGTCTACTACGGTTATGCCCATGCTGCGAGCGGTACCTGCTACCATGCTCATAGCTGTCTCTATGCTTGCTGCATTGAGGTCGGGCATCTTCGTCTCGGCAATCTCACGAACCTGAGCTTTGGTTATTGTCGCAACCTTCTCCTTGTTAGGACGGCCGGATGCGCGCTCCAAACCGCAAGCCTTCTTGATAAGAACGGCGGCGGGAGGAGTCTTTGTGATAAAGGTGAATGAACGATCCTGGTAGACTGTGATGACTACGGGGATTATGAGACCTGCCTGCTTGGCTGTTCTCTCGTTAAACTCCTTACAAAAGCCCATGATGTTAACGCCATGCTGGCCCAGAGCGGGACCTACAGGCGGCTGGGGCGTTGCCTTACCGGCAGGGATCTGCAGCTTTACAAAGCCGGTGATCTTCTTCGCCATTTGATTTTCCTCCTAAATAAAATGTGGTGCGAGCGGAATGATGCATAATGCACCGTACCTCCCACTATGAAACCCTTGTGGGTGACATAACTAATCGATCTGCTGAACCTCTACGAAATCCAGCTCTGCCATCGTATCCTTACCGAACATGCTGACTATCAGCTTCACCTTCTGCGCCTCATGATCGATGGTCTTTACAGTTCCAGTGAAGCCCTTAAGCGGGCCGGCTACGATAGTAACGTTGTCGCCAACGTCGTACTTTACATTCAGCGCAATACGTTCAACACCCATTGCGGTCACCTCTTCGTCCGTGAGAGGTATCGGGCGACGGTGGTCATAGTTGTCGTCCTTTGCGCCTGTCTGAACAAGTCTCGAAGGCTGACCGACAAATCCGGTTACGCCTCTGGTGTTACGCACGACATACCATGTGTTGTCGTCCATAATCATCTTAACCATTACATAGCCGGGGAATATTTTGCGCTGATACTTGCGAGTCTTTCCGTCACGAACCTCTGTGACTTCCTCGGTTGGAAACTTGACCTCAAGTATTCTGTCCTGCCAGCCACGGTTTTCAACAGCCTTAAGTATGCTGTCGGTTACCTTTTGCTCGTAGCCCGAATAGGTATGTATAACATACCATCTTGCAACTATTCCATTAGCTTCGTCTGGTCTTTTTTCCATTCGTTACACCTGTTTGATTTACTTACCCAGGTTGTTGAGCCCGAGCATACCTGCATCGAACGCCATGTCGAGCAGACCTATTATAATTGCAAAGAAAGCAACGAAAGCCAGAACGGAGAGACAAGCCGTAACAAGCTCTTTACCGCTCATCCAGCTAAGCTTTTTGACCTCGGCGAACACACCCTTGAAGTACAGTCCGATGCGCTTGAAGAAATTGCCGATAGCGCCAAAGAAACCGGGCTTCTTGGCAGTTGCCTTTTTCTTCTGAAGCTGAGTGCTGTTATTATCCATTGCTGCCTCCTGCTATTACTTTGCTTCCTTATGAACGGTGTGCTTACGGCAGAAGCGGCAATACTTGCTGAACTCCAGCCTGTCAGGATCGTTCTTCTTGTTTTTATAGGTGTTGTAGTTCCTCTGCTTGCATTCACTGCAGGCCAATGTAATCTTTACTCGCATTTTGCCCTCCCATACGTTGCGCTCTCACGCAACATAATTGCATACTCAAAATAACCCCCTAAAGGGGTGCTTGCTTACTTTATCATATCGTGTTGCGTCTGTCAATGAGGTTTTACTGTTTTTTCTGCTCTATTTTCATTAAAAAGCAGCTTTCATACGTGTCAGCGTTATTATACCTCATCCGTCGGTCCTTGTACGGATATATCGACGTCGTTTTTCACAAAACACAGCAAAGGGGTGCAGCAAACCGCACCCCCTATTCTGATTTATTGATCCCTGACGCTTATTTGCATCCGCTACACCGGTCACAGCTCGTGCAAACAGTCTCGTTTGACTTAGTTGCCGGCTTTTTGAGCTTTAAATATGAGCCGGTTATAGCGCCCGTAGGACAGGCACGCTTACAGTCTCCACAGCGTATGCACTCGAGGCTGTTTATGTTCTTGAGCACTTCTACGTTCATCTTGCAGGCTCTCTCGCAAGCCTTACAGCCCGTACACTTGTCTTTATCTACATTAAGCTGATAGAAGCTGAACTTATTGAACAGCGAGTAGAATGCGCCCAGGGGACACAGGTACTTGCAGAACGGTCTGTATATTAACACAGAGCCAATTACCACGACCGCAAGCACAACGGCTTTCCACGTGAATATCGGTCCCAGCATCTGTGTGAGAAACTCCTTCCCCTCTCCGAAGAGCAAGAGGGGTAGTCCTCCGCCGAGCGTTCCCGCAGGACACAGGAACTTGCAGAAATACGGTGCTGACAGGCCAAACTCGTCCACCAAGAATACCGGGAGAAGCATAGCGAGCGCCGCGATGACGTATTTAAGCCAACGCAAAGGCTTGTCTACTTTCTTGGGTATCTTGAGCTTGGGAGTAGGGATCTTATGGAGCAAATCCTGTACAAGTCCGAACGGGCACAGGAAGCCGCATATGAGCCTTCCCAAGAGCACGCCGAACATCATTATCGTTCCGATTACATAAAACGAGAAGTTGCGGCTGGGGTTTCCGAATACCGCCTGCATAGCGCCTATGGGGCATGAGCCTACAGCGCCGGGGCATGAGTAGCAGTTGAGGCCGGGTACGCAAACCTGCTTAAGTGATCCCTGGTAAATCTTACCCTGCGCAAAGCCAATGACATAGCCGTTTGTCAATGCCGTCGCGAGAACCTGAATGAGCAGTCTGAAGCTGCGTTTTTTCTTAGTCTTTACGTTCTTTTCCATCAGCCTATACCAATACACTCAAGGCAAATCATAATGGCCTTCATAAAAACCTCATAGTGCTCGTTGCTCAATACGCCGTACACTATAAATGCACCGGCCAACACAAAGAACACAGCTCTCAGGGTCCAAATCGTACTTACTTTTCGCATACGACTGCCAATCCGCCAACGTTCTCGACTTCGTCGCAATTGCCGCCGTCCAAGCCAAGCATTGCCAGTCTGTCCCTGATGAGGTTCATATAACCGGATGCTGAATGTGCGCCTGTAACGACTCCACCTACCTGATTGCCGTATCTATCCACGAACACGGTGGAGGGCAGGAACTGCAGCCAAGATGTGATGCTGTTAAGCCTTGAATTCCACTTGAGCGAGTAGAATGTTGAACCTACGTTATTGAGCAGTTGCTTTGCTCTCGCCAGAGCGCTGCCGCTGTCGTTGCACCATGTCATCATGTTGACGTTTGACGGAAGCTGTGTATAGAGCGACTGAAGCGCGGGCAGCTCAGATACGCACGGACCGCACCATGTAGCCCAGATATTAATCATGGTCAGATCATAACGGCCGATTATAGCGCCTGTTACCGTTGCTCCGGTGAGAATATCCTCCGATGAGAAGTTGGCATACGGGCCGGACGCCGGTGTGGGTGTGGGAACCGGTGTCGGTGTGGGTCTCGGTGTGGGGACCGGTGTCGGTGTGGGTCTCGGTGTGGGTGCCGTCCTCGGTGCAGTCGTCGGTGCCGTCGTCGGTGCCGTCGTCGGTGCCGTCGTCGGTACAGTTGTCGGTGCCGTCGTCGGTACAGTTGTATTCGTGGGCTGCTGTGTCTCTACAGGCGCAACAGTCTCAACAGGGTCATCAGTCGGTTCTGTTGTGTCAGGAGTAGCCGTTATAACCGGCTCAACAGTGGGTTCTGTAGTCACGACAGGTTCCTCTGTCTTATCGGGTTCCTGTGTGACAACGGGGTTAGGTGTCTCATCGACAACTTCCGGCGCATTGTTGCAGCCGAAGCTGACAAGAGACATTACTACTGCGATGCAGAGCAAAAACGAAATAAACCTCTTCAAAATCTACCATCCTTCCTGTGTTGACAAATCTTCCTTTTCCATCCATGTCAACGCGCATAGTATACAATGTTTATATATTCACGTCAATATGCATTTAACAAATTGCGTTTCGCTCTGCCAAAAACATTTTCAGGTTTCTCATTTGTAAATTTGTGTAATTTGCACAGCTATTGCGCTATTATTTTCTACTTTATGGTTATTTTATAAATGTGTTTCAGTTTCCATTTATAAAACATTTTTCTGCTTGGGTGTTTTCTGTTATGTGACAATGCATCGTAAACGCATATTAATACATTTTCGTGCTCTTATCTATATACTGATATACTGTATTTCATATACAAGCTAAAGCTCTAAGCTCAAGAATTTGCGAGTCATGTAGCTCTCTCATTAAGGGTAACGCTTTTGAATGTATCATCTTGGTTTTGAGCTGACGAGTATTTTTTTCCGCATTATTAGAAGCTTTTTTGCGCCATTATCGAATTCAGGCATATTATGTAGTTTAATTTTTATATTGCTTTGAACTATTTCCGTGTAATTATATATATTCTGTAGCTTGCGCATATTCGACGATAATTATCCTGTAATTCTGTTTTTATTTCAAAAAATAATACACTTGTATGCATTTTTTATTCCGTCCGTTTACTCTGTAAAAAAAGCCGCGTAACGCCATAAATATTTGCTTTTTTTGACTTTCGACGAATATCTGTGCTAGCGGGGAAATCTGACGTAAGGCGATAAATGCTTCTGTCTGAATTAAGTAGGACATGCGTCAACAGCAGAGAAAAAACAGGCCCGGCAAACGCCAAACCTGCTTTTTGCTGTCAAATCAATCCACAATATCAGAATTCGTAGCTGTTTAGCTCGTCAATAACGTGCCTTACTGCCTTCTCGACATTGCCCTCAACGAACGGATTCGAGAGCCTTGCAACCTTCAATAGGTCGAAGTAACCGAGGCTTCCTCCCGCCTTGCAGAGCCTGAGATAATCCTGCCATGCAGCTTCGGGATCGTTCTTCATCCTGCCATAGAGCTCGAATGCGCATGTCTGTGCCAATGAGTAGTCAATGTAGTAGAACGGATAGAGGAATATGTGCTGCTTCTGCATCCAGAAACCGCCGTTCTCGCAGAACTCGTCTCCATCGTAGTCGCGCCAAGGCATATAGCGCTGTTCTATCTCGCGCCACACTGTCCTGCGTTCCATAGCTGACATATTGGGATTCTCGTAAATCCTGTGCTGGAACTCGTCAACGCATACGATGTAGGGCATCGATGAAAGTGCGTCGGCAAGGTGTGCATACTTCGCCTTTTTGACGTTCTCCTCGCCGTAGAAGTCTTTCATCCAAGGATAAGCGAAATGCTCCATCGCCATCGAGTGAATCTCGTTTATCTCACTCGTAGAACCGCAAAGCGCTGTGAGAGGCTGGCATCTGAGTGCCGTATACGCCTGGAAAGCGTGACCCGCTTCGTGCGTAAGCACGTCTACGTCGCCCGATGTGCCGTTGAAATTCGAGAAAATGAATGGTGCCTTGTATTCGGGAAGCCATGTACAATAACCGCCGAGGTGCTTGCCGGGGCGCGTTTCGAGGTCAAATAGCTCATAAGTTGTCATAAAGTCGAAGAACTCGCCCGTCTCGGGGCTCATCTCGTGATACATCTTAGACGCTATGGGCACGAGCACGTCCTTACCGCCTATGGGATCGGCGTTGCCGTCAGAGAACATGAATGTCTCATCGTAGAACTTCAGCTTATCTACGCCGATTCTCTCCGCCTGCTTTTTCCTAAGCTCTGCGACTGCAGGCGTGATAACTTCGAGTACCTGCTTTCTGAACTTCGCAACATCGGTGGGACCATAGTCAAAGCGACCTTTGCCGAGGTATGCAAGCTCCGTGAAGTTCTTCATGCCGAGCTTTTCTGCCATCTTTATTCTCAAGTCAATAAGCTTATCATACTGAGCGTCGAGGTCTGCACTTGCACCCTCGTAGAGCTTTGACCAAGCTTCAAATGCCTTTTTTCTTATCGACCTGTCGGGGTTCTGCATATGCTTTAAGAGGCCGTAGAAATTGCACTCCTCGCCCATAAACTCCGTCTTGCATGCGGCGGCCGACTTTGAATATGCCTGGCACAGCTCCGACTCCTCTATCTTGAGGGGGATTATGCTCTTATCCTGCGTTCTCAACTCTGCCTGTATGGAATCGATAAGTATCGTGCCGTACTCCTCACCGAATTCCTTGCAATAGGGCGAATTCAGTACAATCTCGTTCATCCTCTTTGTGAGGGGCATGAGCTCCGCAAGCATACGGTCGAGCTCCATGGATTCCGTCTCATAGAACTCATCCTGTGTGTTGAGCGTGTTTCTGACGGAAGCTATAGTGCACATCGTCCACACCTTGCTCGTGAGCTCTTCTATCTCCATATAGACAGCTTTGAACTCGTCATAGCTCTGTGCGGCCTCCAGCTTGTCGACAAGTGCTGTAAGCTGTGCTGTTACAGCGGTCTTGTCCGGGCGTTTGTACGCCAGATCCTTAAACTTTTCCATATTGTTCCTCCAATTTGGATTATTTACTCTCTCATGCTCTTATTGTTGAACTTGGTGTACTCATCTATCCATACGAGGTATACCGTGTCCGTAGGTCCGTTTCTATGCTTTGCGACGATTATCTCCGCGGTATTGTCCGCCTCGGGATTATGCGCGCCTTCCCTGTAAATCATTATGACTATGTCGGCATCCTGCTCGATTGCGCCCGATTCTCTCAGATGCGCCATTGTCGGTCTGACCTTATCAGCCGCACGCGAAAGCTGTGAAAGAAGTATTATGGGTACGTCGAGTTCCCTTGCGAGTATCTTGAGCGCCCTTGTTATCTCGCCTATCTCAAGCACTCGGTTTTCGGTCTTGCCGCTGGTTTTCATAAGCTGAAGATAGTCGATTATAACGAGGTCGAGCCCCTGCTTTGTCTTCATTCTGCGGCATTTCGACCTGATTTCCGCGACGGATATGTTTGCGGTATCGTCTATTACGAGCCTGTCGGAATACATTGCAGATGTTGCGTCAGACAATCTGATCATGTCGTCGTCTGTCGCTCCGCCCTGCTTTACCTTAGTCATGCTGACCTGCGCACGAGTGCACATCATTCTCATTATGAGCTGTTGAGTAGACATTTCGAGGCTGAATATAGCTACGTTCTTTCTAGCGTCGAATGCCGCATAGGACGCCATATTCAACGCGAGCGCAGTCTTACCCATCGAAGGACGTCCCGCTACAATTATAAGATCGCTCTTCTGAAGTCCCGATGTAAGCTTGTCCAAGTCTATAAAGCCCGTGGGAACTCCCGTGAGGCTTCCCCTTGCGCCTGCAATCTCGCCTATCATGTCGTATGTCTCAAACACTACGTCCTTTGCCGGCACCATAGTGTTCGTGTTGTTCCTTATGGATATGTTGTATATCCTGCGCTCGGCATCATCTATGACATCGGGGATTTCCATTGCGCCATCGCGGGCGTTTTTCGCTATATGCGAACTTGCATCAATAAGCTTTCTCTGGGTGCTGCGCTCCTGCACTATCCTCGCGTAGTAGGCTATATTGCCCGAACTCGGTGTGTAGTCACCGAGCATAGCCATGTACTCGACTCCGCCTATTGCCTCAAGCTTACCATGCTTTTCGAGATCGTTTACAACCGTTACCAAGTCCACTGCGCTGCTTCTGGTATAAAGGTCGTGCATCGACGCAAAAATCGTCTGGTGCGCGGCGATATAGAAGTCCTCGGTCTTTAAAAGCTCCATTGCCACCTCTACGGCGTTTTTAGAGATTATCATACTTCCCAGAACCGAACGCTCCGCGTCTATGCTGTATGGTACTGCTTCGTCAGCAGTCTTGATTTTGGACCTGTCCATGCTGTCCTCCCGAGCTTACTTCGCAAGTACCTCTACCTTGAATTTTGCGCTTTCGTTTTCAAACATGTGAGCAGTGACGGTTACTATGCCAACTTGCCTTATCGGTTCCTCAATCCTTATCTTTTTCTTGTCGATCTCTATGTCGTACTGCGCCTTAAGTGCGTCCGCAATCTCCTGATTCGTCACAGAGCCGAACAGTCGCCCGTTCTCACCGGCCTTCGCGTAAACCTTTACTGTAAGCTTGCTGACTTCGCTCGCGAGTTCCTTCGCACGCTCACGCTGCATCTTGAGCTTGTGGGACTGTGCGTCCTTTCTGATACGTGCCGCGTTTATGCTCTCTGCATCAGCAGGTACCGCAAGTCCCCTGGGGATGAGGAAGTTTCTGCCGTAACCGTCGCTTACCTCTATTACTGTGCCTGCCTTGCCCTGTCCGGCAACATCCTTCTTCAATAATACCTTCATAGGTCTGCCTCCCTCTTATTTTTGTGGGTTTTCAGCCAAATACTCGCTGACTGCGTCCTTTAGAGCCTTCAACACTTCCTGCTCGCTGCTACCCTTTACCTGTGCGCCCGCAACGTTCAGATGACCTCCTCCTCCGAGCCTTTCAAGTATAAGCTGTACATTTATATCACCCAAGCTTCTTCCGCTTATGTTAACGACACTGCCGTTTTGAACAAGTACGAAAGCCGCCTTTATACCCTTGATCGATATGAGTTCATCCGCCGCCTGTGCGCATATGAGCGTGCTGTTTTCAATGCCCTGAGGACAAATCGCGATAGCAACGCAGCCGTCTATTATATCCGCCGTATTGACGACCATTGTTCTGTTCTTGTAAGTCTCAAGGTCGTCCTGGAACATCAGCTTTACGGCGTGCATATCCGCACCCTTTCGCCTGAGATAACTCGCCGCCTCAAACGTCCTCGTCCCCGAATTCATAGAGAAACTCTTTGTGTCGACGATTATTCCCGCGAGCATCGCACTGCATTCAAACGGCGTGGGTCTTAAGTTCTCGTCGAAGTACTGCACAATCTCTGTAACCATCTCGCAGGTGGATGAGGCACCGGCTTCCATATAATTTAGCGTTGCGTCGTTTATAACGTCAACGGCACGCCTGTGATGGTCGATTATGACGGTCTTTTCAAACTTAGCAAACAGCCCCGGTGCAAGCAGAGAGCCCTCGCGCTGAGCGTCTACTACGATAAGCATCGAGTTCTTGCGTATCGGATCGCTTACGAGCTGCTCCGGCGTGAGTATGCAGCCATCGTACTCCTTGATCTTCTTCATGTTCGATACACAGTTCTCGATCGTGGAGTTCACCTCATCGAGCAGTATGTACGCCTTTTTCGAGCAGAATGTACAGCACCTGAGCAGTCCCAGCGATGCGCCCATAGCATCCATATCCGGTCTCTTGTGGCCCATTATGTATATGGTACCGGAGTTTTCTATCATCTGACGGAGTGCACGTGAAAAAAGCCTAGTCTTTACCATTGCCGTCTTTGACGAAGTTTGGCGCTTTCCGCCGAAGAACGAGTATTTCGCGCCTGCTTTTACTACCGCTTGGTCGCCGCCGCGCCCCAATGCAAGCTCCATCGCCTGTCTGCTCATCTCGTTTGAGCTTACCAGCCTGTCGCCGACGCCTACCGATATAGAGAGCGTAACTGCAAGCGGAGTTCCCGTGTTGATATCTCGAATTCGTTCTAGTATGTCGAATTTTGCCTGCTCCATGGCTTCGAGAGCGCTTCTTTCGAATACCACCAAGAATCTCGTATTCTCGTAGCGGACATATATGCCCTTTGCGGCCTCGGCGAATTCCGCGACGTATTTTTCGACCTGCGACATAACGGACGCCTTCGCAAAGTACTTGTCCTGCGCAAGCTCCTCGTAGTTATCTACGTAAATCAATGCCACGCACGGCACGCGCTCCTCGAATATGCGCTTGTAATGTATGGCTTCGGTCCTGTCTATCCAGTATTGGAATTGAACGAGGTTGTTCTCCCTGCCCTCGCGCTTCACAGGCTGAGTGTATATCTGGAAATCCATTCCATTCATAGAGTAGAGTGTGCTTCTGGGCGGTGCGCTCGGGTCCGGCATACCGTCGAGCTCCTTTATATTTCTGCCGGAATAGATGCGCTTAAACGCATTGTTTCTCCAAAGTATCTTCCCGTGTGTATTGAATATCACGCATGGTACACTGAGCCCGGTAATAATCGAATTCACCGCCGTGGAATTCTGCATGAATAGGTTGTCGAGCTCCTCTTCGGCTTTGCGCTTATACTTCTCTACGGTGACGAAGGCGAGCACTGCCGCAAGTGTGCCCACGCCCAGCAGTATGTACGAGGCGAGCTTTTCGTCCGCAAGAAACAGCAATACGGCGCCCGCAATTATCACAAGCGCGGACGGAATCAATGCTATGGAAGCCCTCTTCTTCATAAGCACCTCTTAAAAAAAGCTTATAACCGCATTATATCAGTAATTACAGCCTTAATCAAACAAATATGCAAATAACCGCAAGCACCGGTCTCGCAGTCAAGCATTCAGATAAAAAGAAAAGGTCTTTCGACCTTTCTTTCGGTTATATTGCGCGAGCTCTCGCCTGCAATAATACTTGGCTGAGGCAATTAGCCCTGCTTCTGCTTATGCCTCGGATTTTCACAGATAACCATCACACGACCCTTACGTCTGATGATCTTGCACTTTTCGCAAATGGGTTTGACCGAAGGTCTGACTTTCATCGTTATATCCTCCTTCTATGGTATACGAGCTGTAAGTCCGTCAGCTCTTTGTGCGCCAGGTTATGCGGCCGCGCGTCAAGTCGTACGGCGACATCTCAAGCTTCACCTTATCACCGGTAAGTATGCGGATATTGTTCATGCGCAGCTTTCCGGAAATATGAGCAAGTATCTTGTGTCCGTTTGCGAGCTCAACCTCGAACGTTGCGTTCGGAAATGAGTCGGTAACTACACCTTCAACTTCAATTACATCTTGTTTCGACATCAAATTCTCCTTGTGCATGGGTTTTGCCGAATCCGCTGTTTCCGATTGCCTTTGCAACGTCCGCATCCAGAAGCCCGCCGCTATTTAAGCTATTCGGGAAACCCTCCACATATACCCCCGTGGGACGTATGTGTTTGAGTTTTTTCTTCTTGGGGCGACTTAGACCCCTTAGCTGACCGTCTGCAATGAGCACATGCGCATCATCTGCAACACCTACAATCACGAATGCTCTTCCGGCATCTCTGCCCGCCTTCGAGACAACTATCTGTCCGATATACTCGTCCATGCTGCCTCCTTAAGCGTCTGTGAGAATCAACGGCTGGCAGTCCGTTATCGCTATCGTGTTCTCATAATGTGCGCTCGGTTTGCCATCGGCAGTTTTTACAGTCCAACCATCCTTTAGTATACGAATACCGGCGGTTCCAAGGTTTATCATAGGCTCTACAGCTATGGTCATACCTGCACGTAAACGCACTACCGGCATTCGCGGAGCAAAGAAGTTCGGCACCTCGGGTGCCTCGTGCATCTGCTTCCCAACGCCGTGACCCACGAACTCACGGACGATTCCGTAGCCCGCTTCGGATGCTATACGCTGAATTTCCCGGGAAATATCTGCAACAAAGTTTCCCGCGACAGCCTTTTTAATTCCCTCGGTGAAGCATCTCTCCGTAATCTCAACGAGGTGCTTTGTCTCCTCGTCCACCTCTCCTATGAGGAATGTCCTTGCGGCATCCCCATGATATCCCTCGATGCAAGCTCCGACGTCCACACTCAATATATCGCCGTCTTTAAGAGCGTAACCACTCGGAATACCGTGGATAATGGTATCGTTTACGGATGCGCAGATGCTCGCCGGATAGCCCATGTATCCAAGGAACGAAGGCGTTGCGCCATTGTCCCTCATAAACTCCCTCGCCAGTTTATCAAGCTTCTTTGTCGTGATTCCGGGTCTAGCGTGCTCACGCAACAACTCAAGCGTCTGATAGGTGAGCCTTCCGGCCACCCTCATATGCTCTATCTGGGAAGGCGTCTTTATTACAATGTGGCTCATTTTAACGACCTCATGACGTTGATCACTCTTTTGGTCACCTCTTCGAACGAACCGCTGCCGTCTATGTCCACGAGCTTTGAAAGCTTCGTGTAGTATTCGATAAGCGGGAAGGTCAGACATTGATAAATATCGAACCTTTTTCGTATCGTTTCGGGAGTGTCATCCGCTCTCGTTCCCAACTCGCCTCCGCATTTGGGGCAAACATTGGTCGTAAGAATCGATACATGATAACTTCCGCCGCACACTGTGCAAACGCGACGTCCGCATATTCTCTCTTCGATAAGCTCCTCAGGAGTATCGAGCAATATTGCGTAATCGACGCCCACATTCTCTTCCAGGAACTTTGCCTGGTCGATCGTCCTTGGGAAGCCGTCAAGTACAAAGCCGTTTATGCAATCGCTTTTCCGGAGCCTCTCCTTGACCATCTCGTTCATAAGATAGTCAGGTATGAGTTCGCCTCTTGCCATGATTGACTTCATTTCCCTGTCGAGCTCGGGATCAGCGAGGTGTCCCTCGCGGAGCATCTGGCCGGTAGATATGTGAGGAATACCGAATTCCTCACATATTTTAACAGCCTGGGTGCCCTTTCCTGAGCCGGGAGGGCCCAAAAGCACCAGTTTTCTCATGTCCGTTCCCTTACAGCAGAGCCTTGTAATGGCGAGCCATCATCTGAGTCTCCAACTGTGTATTCGTCTCCATAGCAACGCTGATGAGAATCAGTATGCTTGTGGGCCCGAACATGGAGATAGCCTGCAGGTCTCCGATGTCAAAGAACGAGAAGACCAATGAGGGCAGGATGGCTACCAGTGCGAGGAATATTGCACCGAACAACGTGAGACGGCTTACTATCTTCTTAAGATAGTTTGCAGTGTCCCAACCCGGACGAATGCCCAGTATGGTTCCGCCGTTCTCTTTTATGTTCTTCGAAATCTCAACAGGGTTGAATGAGATTGTCGAGTAGAAGTATGCGAATCCTATGATGAGGAGTGCATAGAGAATATAGTAACCGGGTTTTCCAGTCGCAAATGTTTTTTTCCAGAATGTTGCGAACCAGCCTTCGCCGGCAAGCTCGATTATCATCGTGGGTACATTCAATATCGTCATTGCGAAAATCAAGGGCATAACGCCGTTTGCATTCGCCTTGAGCGGAATATGAGTGCTTGCTCCGCCATACTGCTTGCGACCCTTTACGCGCTTTGCGTAGTTTACGGGTATTCTGCGCTCGGCCTTATCGACATAAACGATGCCAACAAGGAGCAGTATAACTACGAAGATGATGATCGGCACAGCTACCCAGGAAATACTGCCTGTGGAAACGGTGTTAGCGATGTTTGCAATAGCAGGAATTACGTTAGCGGCTATCGATGCGAAAATGATGAACGAAATTCCGTTGCCGATGCCCTTTTCCGTAATCTTCTCGCCCATCCACATGAGGAGAGCTACGCCTGCGGTTGCCGTTACGCCGATCGTGACGTATGTGAGCCAGCTTGTGTTGTAAACTGCGGAACTACCCAGTGCCAGTATGATGCTGACGCTCTGAACTGCTGCCAGACCAACACCGACATAACGAGTAATCTTCTCGATCTTCTGCTTGCCGTCCTCCTGCTTGGAAAGCCTCTCAAGCGCGGGGATTGCGATAGCAAGAAGCTGCATGATAATCGAACCGGTGATGTAGGGGCTTATACCCATTGCAAACAGTGCATAGTTGGAGAACGCTCCACCTGTGAACATGTTCATGAAGCCACCGATTGCTACATACTGTTCTAATGACGATGCCACGCCTTCGACATTTACGCCGGGAATCGGGATGTAGCATCCAACTCTGTAGAGCAAGATAAGGAGCAGTGTGTACAGTATCTTTGTACGGATGTCCTTTATCTTCCAAGCGTTTACTATCGTCTTAAGCATTAGAGCACCTCAACAGTTCCGCCCGCGGCCTCAATGGCTTTCTGGGCTGTCTCTGAAAACTTTGCAGCCTTTACATCCAAACGCTTTGTAAGCTCGCCGCGACCCAAAACCTTGAGTCCGTCCTTCTCGATTTTGCTGATGATGCCCATGGCCTTGAGCAATTCAGCGGTTACTACCGTGCCGTTCTCGAGTGTTTCGAGATCGGAAACGTTGATTACCGTAAATACCTTCGCAAATCTTGCGTTGGTGAAGCCGCGCTTAGGAATACGGCGAGCGAGAGGCATCTGACCGCCCTCAAAGCCGTTCTTCTTGCTTCCGCTGCGAGCTTTCTGACCCTTATGTCCCTTGCCCGAAGTCTTGCCGAGGCCGGAACCGGTGCCGCGTCCAACGCGCTTTTCTGCGAATATGGAACCCTCAGCGGGTCTCAGTTCGTTCAGTTTCATCCTGCACCTCCATTACTCTTCTTCGACCTTGACAAGGTGCTTTACCTTGAAGATCATGCCGCGGACACACGCGTTGTCGGGTTTGACTACCGTCTGATGGATCTTACGGAGGCCGAGAGCCGCAACTGTTGCCTGCTGGTCTTTAAGGGCGCCAATGGTGCTCTTTACGAGCGTTATTTTCAAGTTTGCCATCTGTTTGCCCTCCATTAACCGAGAATTTCTTCTACGGACTTACCGCGCAACTTAGCTATCTGCTCAACCGTGCGGAGCTGGAGCAGCCCGTCCAAAGCCGCCTTAACGCAGTTTGCGGGGTTGCTGGAGCCGTAGCTCTTTGTACGAATGTCCTTAATGCCTGCCATCTCGAGGATTGCGCGGACGGGACCGCCGGCGATAACGCCTGTACCCTCGGGAGCGGGGAGCATTCTTACGTGACCCTTTGAGAACTTGCCCTCAACAGCATGTGGGATTGTTGTTCCAACGATCGGGATTGTTACGATATGACGCTTAGCATCAACGGCTGCCTTGCGGACTGCCTCGGGAACCTCAACCGCCTTACCTACGCCGATACCTACGCGGCCCTTCTCATCGCCGACTACGACGAGAGCCGAGAACCTCATGTTACGGCCGCCCTTAACGGTCTTGGATACACGATTGATGCTAACCAGTCTTTCCTTGAATTCAGGTTCTGCCTGTTCGAAACGTCTCTGCATCATTTACCTCCCTTAGAAGTCCAGACCGGACTTGCGAGCGCCCTCCGCGAGAGCTGCTACACGACCGGTGTAGAGATAGCCGCCACGATCGAATACGACCTGGTTTACGCCCTTTTCCTTAGCGCGACGACCGATTACTTCGCCGACTATCATTGCGGCTTCCTTTTTGGTTTTACCCTCGAGCTGTGCCTTTACTTCGGCGTCGAGAGTGCTTGACGCACAGAGAGTAACTCCGTTTTTATCGTCGATAATCTGTGCATAGATGTGCTGCAAGCTGCGGTAGACATTAAGCCTGGGCCTTGCTTCCGTACCGATTATGTATCTACGGGTACGATAATGGCGAGCCTTGCGCACGGAGTTCTTATCTATCTTTGAAATCATAATGCTACTCCTCTCTTAGGCTTACTTACCGGTCTTGCCTTCCTTACGACGGATGACTTCATAGTCATACTTGATACCCTTGCCCTTATAGGGTTCAGGCTCACGTGTCGCGCGGATGTCTGCTGCAAGCTGACCGACCTGCTGCTTGCTTATACCCTTTACTATAACCTTTGTGGGTGCAGGTACTTCGTACTCAATACCTGCGGGCTCTACGAACTCGACGGGATGTGAGTAACCAACGTTGAGCACGAGGGTCTTGCCGTTCTTCGATGCTCTATAGCCTGTACCGACTATTTCAAGGGCCTTCTGATAACCGGTGGTCACGCCGACTACCATGTTGTGAATAAGTGAACGTGAAAGGCCGTGAAGCGCTCTGTTCTCCTTAAGATCGTTAGGACGGGTTACATGAAGTACGCCATCCTCGATTTGCAATCCCATCTTGGGTGAAATCTTCTCGCGCAGTTCGCCCTTGGGGCCTTTTACGACAACGGTGTTATCGTCAGCGACCGTGATTGTCACTCCGGCAGGAATTGTGATCGGAAGTTTTCCGATTCGTGACATTGTGTACACCTCCAAAAAATTCTTTTATATAGATTACGGACAGAGAACTCTCGGATCTCCATCCATAAGCTAAAGCTTACCAAACGTATGCAAGTACTTCGCCGCCAATGCCAAGCTTCCTGCACTCGCGATCTGTTACGATGCCGCGTGATGTCGAGATTATGGCGATACCCATGCCGTTGAGTACGCGGGGCAGGTTGTCCTTGCGAGCGTAGATTCTCAGGCCGGGACGGCTGATGCGCTTGAGACCTGTAATGACTCTTTCACGGTTAGGACCGTACTTCAGGTCGATTACAATGTTCTTCTCAACACCGTTTTCCACGATCTCATAACCCTTGATGTAGCCCTCTTCCCTGAGTATACGGGCAATCTCGAGTTTGACAGTGGAGCAGGGAATGCTTACTGTAGCATGCTTTGCGGTGAGCGCATTGCGGATTCTTGTCAGCATATCAGCGATTGTATCTGTGATCAGCATTTTTCTTTCTCCTTTCGCTTACCAGCTTGCCTTGCGCATTCCGGGGATGTTTCCCTTATATGCTTCTTCGCGGAAGCAAACACGGCAGATGCCATACTTCCTCAAGACAGAGTGCGGACGACCGCAGATACGGCAGCGTGTATAAGCACGAGTGCTGAACTTTGCGGGGCGGCTCTGCTTAATCTTCAAACTTGTCTTTGCCATGTGTTCCTCCTTATTCTGCGAAGGGCATACCCAGGAGCTTAAGAAGCGCCTTTGCTTCTTCGTCTGTCTGAGCTGTCGTTACGAATGCAATGTCCATACCGCGAACCTTATCCACGTCGTCATAGTTGATTTCAGGGAATATAAGCTGCTCGCGCAGACCCATTGCGTAGTTGCCGCGTCCATCAAAGCTGGAACTCGGTACACCACGGAAGTCACGAACACGGGGGAGAACGATGTTCATCAGCTTATCTGCGAAATAGTACATTCTGTCGCCGCGGAGGGTGACCTTTGCGCCGACGTTCATGCCCTGACGGACCTTGAAGTTCGCAACGGACTTCTTTGCCTTTGTGATGACGACCTTCTGGCCGGAGATGATGCCAAGCTCTTCGGCAGCGCTGTCCATGCCCTTGGGGTTATCTTTTTCGGCACCGAGACCCATGTTGATGACTATCTTCACAAGCTTCGGAACCTGCATGATGTTCTCGTACTTAAACTGCTCCAGGAGAGCGGGTACTACTTCCTCTTTGTATTTTATCCTGAGGCGGGCGGGGGCGCTGAACGCCTTAGCCTGTTCCTGATTCTTCTTCTTGGCTGTAGTTGCCTGAGGAGCTTCATTCTTCTTTGCCACGTTTAGTTTCCTCCTTGCCTCAGTCTATTGCCTTGCCACACTTCTTGCATGTGCGAACCTTGACCAACTTCTTGTCCTTGCCCTCTGTGAAGGTATAACCTACGCGAGTGGGCATGTTGCACTTGGGGCATACGAGCATTACGTTTGACACATGGATCGTGCCTTCCTTCTCGATACGTCCACCGGCATCGCCCTGCTTGCGAGGGCGAGTATGGCGGGTAATCATGTTCCTGCCCTGAACCAATACACGGCTGTTGTCACGGTCAACGGACATGATCTTGCCCTTCTTGCCGACGTCTTCTTTGTCGCCGGCTATGACGATTACTGTATCGCCGGTTTTAACTTTCAGATTGTTCATGCTTACCCTCCTTAGAGCACTTCGGGAGCGAGGGATACGATCTTAATGTAATCCTTCTCACGGAGCTCCCTAGCCACCGGCCCAAATATACGAGTGCCGCGGGGCTGCTTCTGGTCGTTAATTATAACTGCTGCGTTGTCATCGAACCTGATGTAGCTGCCGTCAGCGCGATGCACACCGGATACCGTGCGTACTACAACTGCCTTAACAACGTCCTTCTTCTTAACCGCGCCGTCGGGGGAAGCGGACTTTACCGCTGCAACTATAACGTCGCCGACGTTTGCGCTCTTGACACGCGAACCACCGAGTACGCGGATGCACATGATTTCCTTTGCACCGCTGTTGTCCGCAACCTTTAACCTGGTCTGAGGCTGTATCATTGTCGTTCCTCCTTTTCGGCTTATTTAGCTTTTTCTATTATTTCGACGACGCGCCAACGCTTATCCTTTGAAAGGGGGCGTGTCTCCATAATCCTTACTGTATCGCCGATGCCGCACTGGTTCTCTTCATCGTGAGCCTTGAACTTGTGGGTGCGGTTAACCATCTTTCCGTAGAGAGGATGGCGAACCTTTGTCTGGATGGCGATTGTAACGGTCTTATCCATCTTATCGCTAACAACGACGCCGGTACGTGTCTTGCGAAGACCTCTGTTTTCCATAATCATATCCTCCTTCTACTATGCGTCAAGCCTGCGCTCGCATACGACGGTCTTTACTCGGGCGATATCCCTCTTGCATTCCCTGATGCGAAGCGGGTTTCTCAGCTGACCTGTTGCCTGCTGGAAACGAAGGTTGAACAGCTCTTCCTTGAGCTCCTGCTCTTTCTTTGCGAGGTCCTCCATGGACATCTCCTTAAGCTTCTTAAGTTCTTCAGCCTTCATTAGTTTTCACCACCCTTTTCGGTTTCCTTTGTGACTATCTTGCACTTGAGGGGAAGCTTATGCATTGCAAGCCTCATTGCCTCGCGGCCGATTGCCTCGTCTACGCCGCCAATCTCAAACATTACACGACCGGGCTTTACGACCGCCACCCAGTATTCGGGTGAACCCTTACCGGAACCCATTCGGGTCTCAGCGGGCTTTTCGGTTACGGGCTTATCAGGGAATATGTTTATCCAGACCTGACCACCACGTTTGATGTAACGTGTCATTGCAATACGAGCAGCTTCTATCTGATTACTGGTGACCCATGCAGGTTCTGTTGCTACGAGGCCGATATCACCGTAAGCAATGCGGTTGCCTCTCTGAGCGGTACCCTTCATGCGACCGCGATGTACTCTCCTGCGCTTTACTCTCTTAGGCATCAACATGATGTTCGTCCTCCTTTACTTGCGACCGCCAAGGACTTCGCCCTTGTAGATCCAAACCTTTACACCGATACGGCCGTATGTCGTATGTGCCTCAGCGAAGCCATACTCGATGTTGGCACGCATTGTCTGAAGCGGTATTGAACCGTCATGGTAGCCTTCGCTGCCCGCGATTTCTCTTCCGCCCAAACGACCCGAGCAAAGAATCTTAATTCCCTTTGCACCGGCCTTCATGGCGCGTGTCATCTGCTGCTTCATCGCTCGACGGTGTGAAACGCGCTTTTCAAGCTGTGCTGCGATGTTCTCAGCTGCCAACTGTGCGTTTGCGTCCGCATTCTTGACCTCGATGATGTTAACGCTTACGGGCTTGCCTGTGAGCTTTGATACGCCCTTCTTGATCTCGTCGATTCCTACGCCGCCCTTGCCGATAAGCATACCGGGACGAGCTGTGTGGATGCTGACGATGATCTTGCCTACTGTACGCTCGATCGTAATGGCTGCAACACCGGATGCGTAATAGGTCTTCTTAAGGTAATCTCTGATCGCCTTATCTTCGATCAGATAATCTGCGAAATCCTTCTTGGAGGCATACCAACGGGTGTTCCAATCCTTGATAACGCCTACGCGGAAGCCATTCGGATTAACTTTCTGTCCCATAGTGTTCCTCCTTAGTCGTTTGCGGCGACCTTCTGGTCGAGTATCAATGTAATGTGGCTGGTACGCTTGCGGATTCTTGTCGCACGGCCTCTGGCGCGGGGCATGAATCTCTTGAGTGTCGGGCCCTGGTTTGCAAATACTTCGGCGACGTAGAGGTCTTCAACGTTCAGACCGAGGTTGTTTTCCGCGTTTGCACCTGCGGAGCGCAAGAGCTTCAGAACGGGCTCGCTTGCAGCCTTGGGGGTGTACATGAGGATCGCTTCAGCTTCCTTGTAGTTCTTTCCCCTGATGAGATCGATGACAATCTTTACCTTACGGGAGGAAATCCTGACGTAGCGGGCGATTGCACGAGGCCTTCTATCTGCGTTTTCCTGGCGAATAGCCGCCTTTTCTTTCATTCTGGTTGCCATTTTACTTCCTCCTTATCTGCCGCCAGAGGACTTTTCAGAACCTCTGTGACCACGGAAAGTACGTGTCGGTGCGAACTCACCGAGCTTGTGACCGACCATTTCCTCGGTAATGTATACCGGAACATGCTTTTTTCCGTCATGGACGGCGATTGTGTGACCAACGAAATCCGGGAAGATGGTGGATGCACGCGACCAGGTCTTGACGACTGCTTTCTTGCCGCTTGCATTCATGTCTTCGATGCGCTTCATGAGGCGCTCTTCCACAAACGGGCCCTTCTTAACTGACCTACTCATTTAGACAAATCTCCTTTCGTTATCACTTGCCGTTCCTGCGGCGAACTATGAACTTATCATTGATGTTTTTGGTCTTTCTCGTCTTATGACCAAGTGCGGGTTTGCCCCACGGAGTTACAGGACCCGGACGTCCTATCGGGCTCTTGCCCTCACCACCGCCGTGCGGATGGTCACAGGGGTTCATAACTGAACCGCGGACTGTCGGACGGAAGCCCTTGTGGCGGATTCTACCGGCCTTGCCGTACATAACGAGCTCGTGGTCTGCGTTGCCGACCTGGCCGATTGTTGCCTTGGCGTTCATTGGGATGTATCTCACTTCGCCGCTGGGCAGTCTTACCTGCGCATACTTGCCTTCCTTAGCCATGAGCTGAGCGGCGTTACCTGCGCTTCTTACGAGCTGAGCACCCTTGCCGGGCTTGAGCTCGATACAGTGGATCATGCTGCCTACAGGGATGTTTCTGATTTCAAGTGCGTTACCGACCTTGATATCTGCGCCTTCGCCGCTTACTACCTTATCGCCGACCTTGAGACCAAGGGGAGCGATGATGTAGCGCTTTTCGCCGTCTGCGTAGTGCAGAAGAGCGATATTAGCTGAACGGTTGGGATCGTATTCGATCGTTGCAACTGTTGCGGGAATACCGTCCTTGTTGCGCTTGAAGTCGATTATACGATACTTGCGCCTTGCTCCGCCGCCACGATGACGAACGGTGATGCGGCCTGAATTATTACGTCCACCCTGCTTTCTGAGGTCTTCGAGCAGCGATTTTTCAGGAGTCGTGCAGGTAATTTCCTCATGCTGGGATACTGTCATAAAACGCTGACCCGGTGTGGTGGGCTTTATCTTTCTAATAGCCATTTTTGTCCTCCTTACTGTCCCATGCTGTCGAAGAACTCGATACCCTTTGAGTCCTCTTTCAGTGTTACATAGGCCTTCTTGAGATTGGGACGGCGACCCTGGTGTGCGCCCATCCTCTTGATCTTTCCGAGGGTGTTGACGATGTTGACTCTGTCAACTGTGACGCCGAATATCTTTTCTACGGCTTCCTTGACCTCTGTCTTTGTCGCGTTCTTGGCTACGATGAAGGTGTATCTCTTCTCGGGAACGTGATCGAAGGACTTTTCGGTCAGTACGGGCTTAATAATGATGTCGTATGCGTTCATCCCTGATATACCTCCTCGACCTTTTCGAGCGCTGCCTTTGTGAGGACGAGCGTCGTATGCTTGAGAATCTCATAGGGATTGAGTGTGCCTACCAGCGTCGTTGCGATCTTGGGCAGGTTTGCCGTCGCACGCTGTACGGTCTCGTTCTTCTCATCAAGCACCACGAGGGCATTTGTGAGGTTGAGATTCTTCATTACTTTTATCATTTCCTTTGTCTTTGCAGCTTCGAGCTCTATTGCGTCCAATACTACGATGCTGCCTGTTGCGGCCTTATCGGAGAGAACGCTCTTGAGTGCGAGGCGCTTGACCTTCTTGTTGAGGTCCATGCGGTAATCCCTGGGCTTGGGTGCGAATACGATACCGCCGTGTCTCCACTGGGGTGAACGTGTTGAACCCTGACGGGCATTACCTGTGCCCTTCTGACGCCACGGCTTGATGCCGCCGCCGCTGACCTGCGCCCTTGTTAGTGCGCTCTGGGTGCCCTGGCGCTGGTTTGCAAGGTATGCCTTTACATAGCTGTGAACCGCTGTCATGTTGGGCTCTATTCCGAATATGCTCTCGTTGAGCTCTACCTCGCCGATAACCTGACCGGCGATGTTCTTAAGTTCGACTTTCAGCATTTTAGCTTCCTCCTTACTTTACGGTGCTCTTCACCGTGCAAAGGCTGCCCTTGGCACCGGGGATTGCACCCTTGACGAGAAGCAGGTTGCGTTCTGCGTCTACTCTTACTATCTCAAGGTTCTGGATGGTGACTCTTACACTACCCATGTGTCCGGGGAGCTTCTTATGTTTGAATACTTCACCGGGGTAGGAGCAGGCACTCATTGAACCGACTCTGCGATGATAACGTGAACCGTGGGTCATGCGGCCTCTTGACTGATTGTGACGCTTGATTGCGCCCTGGAAGCCCTTGCCCTTGCTGATTGCGCAGACGTCAACCTTGTCGCCTACGGCGAATGTATCAGCTGTGATTACCTGACCAACTTCCATCGATGCTGCATCGTCGAGCTTGAACTCACGGCAATAGCGATGTGCCGCAACTCCGGCCTTCTTGAAATGACCGATCATGGGCTTGGTCGTAAGCTTTTCTCTAATCGGTGCGAAACCTACCTGAACGGCGTTGTAACCGTCATGCTCGACCGTCTTTTTCTGAACAACGGGGCACGGACCGGCCTGTATTACCGTTACGGGCAACAGTGTTCCGTCAGCCGCGAACATCTGGGACATGCCCAATTTCTTACCCAAAATAGCCTTCTTCATGTTCTACCTCCTATTTAAGCAGCTTGAGCTCAATGTCAACACCTGCCGGGAGGTCGAGCTTCATCAGCGCATCCACCGTCTTTGCGGAGGGCTGGAGAATGTCGATAAGCCTCTTGTGTGTGCGCATTTCGAACTGCTCTCTCGAATCCTTGTGCTTATGCGGCGAGCGAAGGATCGTTACGATTTCCTTCTCTGTGGGGAGCGGGATTGGGCCTGATACTCTGGCACCTGTTCTCTTGGCGGTTTCCACTATCTTCTCGGCGCTCTGATCGATAAGATTGTGCTCGTACGCCTTCAGCTTGATTCTGATTTTTTGGCTTGCCATTTTATTTCCTCCTTGTAGATTGGGGCATACACGCCGCCTTGCGTTTCCTTAGGAAATTTTTAGGCAGGCTTTACGCCCGTCGCCCGATTTACTTGGGCTTTTACCCGATGTGAACTATCCGTATGGCCTGACCGGTAACCTCTCATCGAGCCTGTATTGCGTGTGAACACATAACAAATTTGTGTCCAAACTGCACACAGCCTAATTAGGATACACGAAATGTGTTCCTTATGCAAGCTTTTTTTGCGGTAAATCCGCATTTTTTTAAATATATTATGGAACTCACAGCTTAACGAGAGTCCACTTTGCTCCTCTGAACCTTATAAAGTTAAGTACAAGTCTCATGAACTGGTCTAAGAATAATCCGAGCCACATACCTATGAGTCCGAGCCCGCATGGATAGCACAGAAACCACGATACAACAGTTCTGACTATACCCACACTGATAAAGGAAGAAACAGCTACGAACTTGGAGTCGCCCGCGCCTCTCAGACAACCCGATATTACCACCTGCGACGTCTGCACAAGGCAAGTCAAAGCGATTATGTAGACGATTTGTCCGCCCATTTCGATTACGGGCGCTTCATTCGAGTACAGCTCTATAAGCTGATATCTGAATGCGACAAAAACAGCGGCGAGCAATATGCCCATGATAAGCGCGAGCCTCTGTCCGACTCTGCCGTATATCATGGACTTATCCGGGCGCCCTTCGCCAAGTCCCCTGCCTACAAGCGACGTCGAAGCCACCCCGAAGCCGTCTCCGAAGGCAAACGATATGTGTATAAGACTCATACAGACCTGGTGCGTTGCAAATTCGACCGTGCCGAGATTGGCTGCCAACCTCGAGTAGATGAAGAAGCCTACTCTTAAGAATACCTGCTCTACCAACGCAGAGCTTGCGACCTTTACCATGCCAGACACCGTACGCTTGTCGAAGCTCCACGTGCGTTGAGCCGTGAGCGAAAGCTTGTTTTGCGCAGGCTTTATAACCGACGAAAGCGCTATGCAAAATGCTACAACTGATGATATTGCCGTAGCGAGTGCCGCACCCCGCACTTCCATTCTCGGGAATATCCACATTCCGTTTATGAGAAGCCAATTAAAAAGTACGTTTGCGAGGTTTGCCGTGACGTTCGTTACCATCGATATCCTCGTGTTGCCGTAGCCCCTCTGCGCCGCGTTCATTGTCATTGCGCACGTATTAAACGCAGTCGTCGACATCATTATCTTAAAGTAAGCGGTGGCATCGTCGACGTAATCGGGCTTTGCGCCGGCAAACAAAACAAGATCCCTCGCAAAAAGCTGGGAGATGACGGTCATTATTACGCCTAAACCTGCAGAGATCAAGAGCGCCTGCTTGAGACAGCGATTTGCACCCTCTATGTCGCCCTCCCCCCTACGTCTCGCGACTATAGCCGTAACACCTATATTGAGTGTTATTACCAGCGCAAGCAGTATGAATTTAGGCTGTGTGGTAATGCCAACGGCGGAAATGGCGGCCGAACCCAAGCCCCCGACCATCATGGTGTCGATGGAGGCTATGAGTGCAATAAGTACCGATTCCAGCGCAGATGGCCATGCAAGTTGCAGTGCCGTCCCGTATGCCTCGCAGGCTGTGGGAAGCTCACCACAGATAAGGTTCTCTTTAACCATATACCGAGGCTCAAAAAACCTCTTTATAATATTCATCTTCAAACACCCGCGCACAATTGTGCGGTTCTCCTATGTATACACCTTATCACAAAGCCATGTATCTTTCAACCGAAGTCACAGCAGTTTGATATTGAGTTTTGGTTTTTTGGTCAATTCTTATATAGGATGCTTTTATCTCCGCTTTCTCCATATGCTTAATACGAATAATAAATACGTGTAGGTTTTGTTGAATGACGGTTGAAGTGCCATAGGAGTGTTTATAATAGTCCGTAAAAAAAGCGGCGTTTCCTGCCGCTATAACCGAAAACCAAGTTATTATTGAAACTGCGCCGTCATCTCCCGTATGTTCTCGTAAGCTCTGCGATATGACAGATCAGCTCGTCGCTGAAGGCATCCACTTTCATTCGCCACGCCCAGTTTCCCTCTGACGTAGAGGGCGTGTTCGTTCGCGCCTCAGCGCCCAAGTCGAGATAATCCTGCATCTGCGCCACGAACAAGTCCGCCACCGACGCCATGCCCGCGCGCAGCATCCTGTGAGGTATCTCCTCTTTCGAGCAATCGAGATAGCGCATAGCAAAACTCACGGTTGCGTCGTTTGCAAGCTCAAGCCATGCCGCAACGGGTTCGTTGTCGTGCGTACCCGTATAGCACACACAGTTCTGCGTATAACAATGCGGCAGATACTCACTGTCACCCTCGGGACCGAATGCAAACTGCAATATCTTCATGCCGGGGTATTCCGAGAAGCGCAAAAGCTCGCGCACGGAGTCTGTGAGATAACCGAGATCCTCTGCAACTATGTCCATGTCCGGAACGGCAACTTTTATAGCGGCTACGAATCGTTTCCCCGGACCTATGGCCCAACTCCCGTTTTGAGCGGTCGTCTCTCCGTAGGGCACTGACCAGTACGAATCAAGACCTCTGAAATGGTCTATGCGCGCAATATCGTAAAGACCCTTTGCGGCGCGCAATCTGCTTATCCACCAAGAGAAGCCGTCGCGCTCCATCCTGTCGTAGTCGTATATGGGGTTGCCCCAAAGCTGTCCGTCCTGTGTAAATGCGTCCGGCGGTACGCCCGCAACGCATGTGGGAATTCCGTCCTCGTCAAGCAAAAACAGCTCTCTATGCGCCCACACATCGGCGGAATCGAGCGAGACATAAATAGGAATGTCCCCGAATATTCTTATGCCCTTTGAATTGGCATAACTTTTCAACTCGCTCCACTGCGTAAAGAACAAATACTGAATAAAGTAGTTGAAGTGGATTTCCTGTTCGAGTTCGGCTCTGTAGTGCCGAACGGAATCGGGTTTTCTTAGCTTTATGCCCTCGTCGGGCCATTCGTTCCACGAGCGAAGTCCGAAGTTACTTTTAAGCGCCATGTACAGCGCATAGTCGGGTAACCAATCCGCGTGCTTGAGCGCAAATTTGCTTGTTGCACTCAAAAGTTCCTGCGACGCCCTTTCAAACGCGCGCCTTAACACGATATATCTGTTGTGATACAAGAGGCCATAATCCACGCGCTCCGGATCGCTTCCCCAGTCGAACTCCTGAAGCTCATCCTCACAAAGCAGTCCCTCATCGATGAGCGCATCGAGCGACACAAAATACGGATTACCCGCATACGCTGAAAACGACTGGTAAGGCGAGTCTCCGTAACCCGTCTGTCCCAATGGCAGTATCTGCCACACGCTCTGGTTTGCTCTCGCCAGTCTGTCTATGAACTCGTACGCACTTTTGTCAAAAGCACCTATTCCCCACCGCGACGGCAGTGATGAAACAGGCAGCAATATTCCGCTTCTTCGCATCGCTTACCTCGTTTTATTTATATGTTTCTAGTTTTAACTCATTAATATACTCCTCGAGATAAGTAATAAACTCCGAATTGTCCAATATTTTCTGCGATGCTACATCTGTGACCTCAAGTTTACTTGAAAGTTTACGCGTATCATCCAATGTCTTATCTGAATACATGAGCAGCGACACCGAGTAGCTATCGACATCAACGTCATTATCCTCCATGAGCGCCTTTAGCTCTATGAGTGCCTTTGCAAGCGTGGAAACATCCGTGCCGGGCGAATCAAACCACACCGTAAGCGTCAGCGGTACGGGAATGGATGACATGTCGAGCTTCATATCCATGGGCAACACGTCCGCAACGGTCGATTCATCTGTTTCGAGCGCCGCAAATACGCAGACCTGCTCCATAATAAAGTCTTTCAGCAATTCACCGACATTTTTCTCTATCTCCAGCTGAAGCCTCGAAATCGTATTCGCCCTTTGGTTCACAGAGATTTCGTAATCGTCTCCTATAACTCCGTCAGACCCTCTGCGGAATATGTCAAAGTAGGTGTCCGCGCTCGTTTTGGAGCTTGCACGGACGGTGTATGTATCCGTCTTTGGCTCATACGTCGCATTGGAATACTCAAATCCCTGCGATGCGAAGTGGTCATCGGCATAACCCAGTATAGCCTTCTCAGCCGAAGAAAGCTGCACAGGTCCGCCCGGTATAAAGCAAATAACGCACACGGCGGCTATGACTATTGCGCCTATAACGCAGGCGATAAAGATATTGCGCGTTTTATTATTTTTCATAATAATCCCCCTAAGAGTAGATTCAGATCAATTGCTGTTCGTTGATTATGAGCTTAAACTCCATGCCAAGCTTTTCAGTGGCCCTTCTACACATAAGCATACGGTTCATAAATATCTCGAAATAGTCCATGACAGAGCCGTAATGCGTATCGACCGAGAGCTTGAGCTTTAGGAGCGTATGCTCCTGATTTATCCTGACGAGCGACTTCTCCACGGAATAATTTACCCTGTCGTGAATGTCAAACGATGCTATGTCGCGATTTCTCACTCTCGACCTTCGCACGTCCGTCTTGTCAGCGATTATGAGTGCCGCCGCCACGGGATTCACGGGTACACCTGTACCCTCATCGTGATTGCCTATCGCCGTTACCACCGTCGCGACGTCCTCGGGCGGCATACCAAGCTCGGTAAGTATTCTAAACGCCATTACCGCTCCGCTTTGCGAATGATCGATCCTGTTTACGAGATTGCCTATATCGTGCAAGTAGCCTGCAATCTTCACAAGCTCCACGTCATGCTTGCTATAGCCGAGCGTTTCGAGTATATAGCCCCCTATCTCCGCTACCCTCGTGACATGTGCGAAGCTATGCTCCGTATACCCGAGCGCTATGAGCGATTCGTCCGCCTTTGTTATGTATGTTCTTATTGCATCGTTTTGCTTCAGTTGCTCAAAAGTTACCATATTACCTCCATGTATCACCAGATAAATATACCACAAACCCATCGCAGTGTATACCGATTTGACAACAGGACCCAACACAGGCGATATCATTTCACGGATAACAAAAAACCTCGCCGAAGCGAGGTTGTCTATTGACTCAATTACTCGATGATGCTTGCAACAACGCCTGCACCAACGGTACGTCCACCTTCACGGATAGCGAAACGGAGTCCCTCTTCGATAGCGATGGGGGTGATCAGCTTGATTTCCATGTCGATGTTATCGCCGGGCATAACCATCTCAACGCCTTCAGGCAGTGTGATGACGCCGGTAACGTCTGTTGTTCTGAAGTAGAACTGAGGACGATAGCCGGGGAAGAACGGAGTATGACGGCCGCCTTCTTCCTTCTTCAGTACGTAAACCTGGCTCTTGAAGTGTGTATGAGGATGAATCGTGCCGGGCTTTGCGAGAACCTGGCCGCGCTCGATCTCGTTACGCTGTACGCCGCGGAGGAGCAGACCTACGTTATCGCCTGCGATAGCCTGTTCGAGCAGCTTACGGAACATCTCAACGCCGGTAACTACGACTGTACGTGTCTCGTCGGTCAGACCAACGATTTCTACTGAATCCTGGACCTTAACAGCACCGCGCTCTACACGACCTGTAGCAACGGTACCACGACCTGTGATGGAGAATACGTCCTCAACAGGCATAAGGAAGGGCTTATCGGAAGCACGCTCGGGTGTGGGGATGTAGGAGTCTACAGCGTCCATCAGCTCGAACAGGCACTGGCACTCGGGGCTGTCCTTTGCGACTGCGCCGCTCTGGAGTGCTTCGAGAGCTCTGAGTGCTGAACCCTTTACGATCGGGATGTCGTCACCCGGGAAATCGTAGCTTGAGAGCAACTCACGAACTTCCATCTCAACGAGCTCGAGGAGTTCGGGATCGTCAACCTGGTCAGCCTTGTTCATGAATACTACGATGTAGGGAACGCCAACCTGACGAGCAAGCAGGATGTGCTCACGTGTCTGGGGCATGGGACCGTCAGCGGCTGATACTACGAGGATAGCACCGTCCATCTGAGCAGCACCTGTGATCATGTTCTTAACATAGTCGGCGTGGCCGGGGCAGTCAACGTGTGCATAGTGGCGTGTTGCTGTCTCGTACTCAACGTGAGCGGTGTTGATGGTTATACCACGAGCCTTCTCTTCGGGTGCCTTGTCGATTTCGTCATAGCGCATTGCTGCAGCCTGACCGCTCTGTGACAGAGCCATTGTGATAGCTGCTGTTAATGTTGTCTTACCATGGTCAACGTGGCCAATTGTGCCGATGTTTACATGCGGCTTGGTTCTTACGAATGTCTGTTTTGCCATTCTTGGTTGTCTCCTTTTGATGATATTGTAATTATACCGTTAGCCCGCATGACCGGGTCTTCTGGAGCGGGTGATGGGAATCGAACCCACGTGGCCGGCTTGGGAAGCCGGAGCTCTACCATTGAGCTACACCCGCGTTACACGGGGCGGTTTTCACCACATGCACCCAAATTACGGCTTATCCATTTTAATGCAGGCACAGGCTTTTGTCAACATCAATTATAAGCTGTTTTAGCGAGATTAATGAGTGTTTTTCTATATTTTCTCAAGTATATCCAGCAAGGCCTCCGCAGTGGGCGCGGTATTGATGGCGACCCGCACCTGAGCACTTCCGACAATACCCTTTGTATACCACGCCATGTGCTTGCGAAGCTCAATAAAGCCCCTCTCGCCCTTGACCTCTATGTGCCTCTTTGCGTGACGTATTGCGACCGCCCTCCTCTGCTCCCAATCGGGTACCGTATAGGGCTCGCCTCTCAAAGCGCAATTAATCTCCTTAAATATAAGAGGATTCCCCTGTGCGCCTCGTGCGACCATAATCCCGTCACAGCCCGTCGCCGCTTTTAGCCTTAACGCATCCTCGCCGCAGAATACGTCTCCGTTGCCTATAACCGGAATATCGACGGCGTTCACTACCTCTGCTATAGCATCGTAATCGGCCTTTCCCGAATACATTTGCGCCCTCGTCCTGCCGTGCACGGTAAGCGCATCTGCGCCCGCACTCTCCATAGCGACGGCAAACTCAACGGCGTTTCTGTGTGCGTCGTCAAAGCCCAGCCTGTGCTTGACGGTAACAGGTACTGTCGACGCATTCTTCACAGCACTCACTATCCTTTGTGCAAGCGGTATGTTGAGCATGAGCGCGCTGCCCTCTCCGTTGCCCGTGATTTTCGGCGCAGGGCAACCCATGTTTATGTCAATCAGCCGGATGCGCCCGCAAAGCTCATCGCAAAGCCGTCTCGTCATGTCCGCCATTATCGAAGGCTCGGAGCCAAACAGCTGTACGCCGCAAGGAATCTCCTTAGGGGACAGCTCTAAAAGCGCAAAAGAGTTCTTGCTGTTGTAGCTCAGCCCCTTTGCGCTTATCATCTCGGTATACGTCATGTGCGCTCCGAAGTCCCTGCACAGCTCCCTAAACGGCATATCGGTAATACCCGCCATGGGTGCTAAGAGTATCGGAAAACCGGAGCCGAATATAGTTTTTGTAGGTTTATTCATCCGGAAGTAAACTCATATCGGGCGTTGCGTACGGCGTCTCGGGGGGATTCTCTTCCAATACTTCTATATACGCAATGTACCAGCGTCCGCTATCCTTTTTCATATGCAGTCTGTAAAGCTCGTCCGTCCAATCGGGAAGTTCTGCCGTGACAGTCGTACCCTCCGCCGTGCCGTTCAATACGGGTACTCGCTCGAGCATATCGATAGTCGCGGTATTCGACCAAGGTAGCACGAATATGCCCTCGACGCTGAGCCTGTAGTCAAAATAGGTTACCGTGTGGTTCTTATATGGGCGTGCGTTTAAGAGTCCGTCATTGTTGAGACAGTCGAGCGTGAAATACTCCTCAAGATCGTCTGTGGGCTCGTTGTTTATTATGCACTTTGCCCTGAGCGTCATGCCCTCGTTCGCAATTATATAAATACTGCCTATATGAGCGCTTGCGAGCGTCACGCCCACTATGAGCGAGCCGATAAGCGTCACCAAAAACGCGGTGCGGAGCACATACCACACAGAGCGTTTTGCTACGGTGTATTTATCCCGCCTAAACAGGCCCGATTTCTTTTGTTGGGGCACCACGCACCTCCGCGAATTTTTCTTAGAGTATATCACAAAGTACACAAAATGAAAAGGTGGGCGCAATTGTGCGCGCGGTGAGAGATGTCCGACTCCATATCAGGCTATGTTGTACCGACAATCGTGCGCACATCGATATCAAACTGACTATTGCCAAGGCCACCGCTGTGTGTTAGTATACGTCCGTAAGCCTCATATACCGCTGGGGGTGCGTGGAAACGCTGAGATGCACGAGTTTAGAGTGCAATCCCTTAGAACCTGAAGGTTAAGACCTGCGTAGGAAATGCGGATGAGAAGGAAACATGAAGCCTCTCGTCCACTGCGGACAGGGGGCTGATTTTCTTCTTAAAGGAGGCAATTTATGTTTTTTCCTGTTATTTGCTCCGAGGGCATAAGCTTCTCATTGCTCAGTGAGCTCGCAGAGCTCGACGGTATTGAGCTCATATCGCTCATAATCGCCGCTGTGTTGGCAATCGTGCTGATTGTCGCCGTCGCAGTGTATGTAAAAAACAGTGCGAATAAGTCCGAACTTTCGGGCCGTCCCCAAAATAAGACCCGCAATCTCGTCACAGCGGCAATGTTCGTGTCGATTGCATTCGTGCTCAGCTATTTTAAGGTATTTTCAATGCCCTTCGGCGGCTCTGTCACGATACTCTCGATGCTGCCGATAACGCTCTTTGCGGCATGGTACGGTCCCGCATACGGTTTCATCGCCGCGTTTGCCTACAGTCTGCTCCAGATGATACAGGGCGTTTGGATTGTGCATCCCGTGCAGTTTGTGCTCGACTATCTGCTGGCATTCACAGTGCTCGGCGTCGCGTCGTTCTTCCCCAAGAAGGTCGCACTCGGCGTAGCCATCGCCTGCTTTGCGAGAATGCTGGTGTCGACAATATCAGGTGCGGTATTCTTCGGCGAATATGCCGCTGATTACGGCTTCTCCAACGCATGGGCATACTCTTTCTGCTACAACGCCACCACGATAGGCATAGAGGGCGTACTGTGCGTCATTGCAGCCGCATTGCCCTTCACAAAGAGACTGCGCGAACAGCTCGTAAAGTAACCCCCGACAGTCTGATTATCAGTTTATCGGCGATAGTTCAAAATGCGCGATAATAAGCGGAAAACACACAGACTCCGCAACGCCGTAAGCGTTGTGGAGTCTTTTTATTTATGCTATAATCGTATTCGTAAAAAGTTCAGGATTTGGGAGATTTTAATATGACTCCGTTTGCAAAAAGAGAATACGAAATTTGGATAAATTCACTGCAAGCCGGCGAGCTGAGATCGCTCCTTGAGAAGGCAAGCGAGAACGAGCTAGAAGACGCATTTTACAGGGAGCTTGAATTCGGCACGGCGGGTCTGCGCGGCATACTCGGCGCAGGCACAAACAGAATGAACCTGCCCGTTGTTGCGCGCGCTACACAGGGACTAAGCGACTGCATTATTCAAGACAATGCTCAGCAAAGGGGCGTATGCATCGGCTACGACTCGCGCAATATGTCTGCGGAATTCGCGCAATGTGCCGCCGATGTGCTCTCGTCAAGAGGCATAAAGGTATTTATATTCAATTCGCTAAGAAGCGTTCCGCAGCTCTCATTTACGCTGAGAAATCTCGGCTGTGTCGCCGGAATAATGATAACCGCAAGTCACAACCCTGCAGCGTATAACGGCTACAAGGTATACTGGGAGGACGGCGGACAGATAGGCCCCGAGCTTGCCGCACGAATAATGAAATGCATAGAGGCGCATCCATACTTCGGCGAAAGTGCCATGCGGCGAAATGAAATTATCACTACGCTCACAGAGGCGGACGACGAGCCCTATTACGAGGCGACATCGAGTCTGCTTACATATAAAGACCTCATAAGAAGCAATGGAAGCGAGTTCTCGATAGTCTACACGCCGCTTCATGGCGCAGGCTACATCCCCGTCACTACTCTCTTGTGCAGGGCAGGCATAACAAACCTGCATGTCGTAAAGGAGCAGATTGTTCCAGACGGCAACTTCCCGACGGTTAAGGTGCCAAACCCCGAGGACCCCGGCGCATACAGGCTTGCTATCGAGCTTGCAAAAAAGACCGATTCGGATTGCATACTCGCAACAGACCCCGATTCGGACAGGCTCGGAGTAGCAGTAAGAAAGCCCGACGGTGAATTCATGCTGCTTACAGGCAACCAGATAGGCGCGATACTCATTAAGCACATACTCAACACAAGGGAATCTATGGGCACACTGCCAAACGACGGAATAGTCGTAAAGAGCATAGTCAGCACATGGCTCGCAGACGCCATCTGTGCAAAATACGGCGTCGAGTGCGTAAGCGTGCCCACTGGCTTCAGATTCATCTCTCAGATAATCGAGCAGTGTTCACAGGCAAACGGCAATGAATTTCTCTTCGGCTTCGAGGAGAGCTGCGGCTTCCTGAGCGGCGGCTTTGCACGTGACAAGGATGCCGTGCTCGCGTCACTGCTCATATGCGAAGTCTGCGTATGCTGTCTCGACAAGGGCATTACGCTCTACGACTATCTGCAGGATATCTATAAAGAATACGGCTATTATATGGAGCGCACTGTGGCGTACTCGTTTGAGGGAAAGGAGGGTATGGAGAAAATAGCGTCCATCATGAAGGGCTTTCTCGAGAATCCTCCGCACTCCATAGCGGAAAGGCGCGTCACTTCCGTAGAGGATTACACGACACTGCGCGGAAAAAACGACTGCGGCGAGTTTGACATAGCGTTTGAGAAGATGAATATGCTCAGGCTCATTTGTGAGGAAAACATGTGGGTCTGCGTAAGGCCGTCAGGAACAGAGCCGAAGATAAAGTTCTATGTCGGCGTTAGGGGCGACTCCATGGATGCCGCCGAGGCGCTTGCCGAGGCTGCGCACTCAGAGCTTAAAGAGAGAACGCTGTAAACAAATTGACATGGAACGGTATTCCACCCAATGCAAACGATTATCGACGCCCCTCTGCCGAGGGGCTTTTTCACGCCATGCCGGTTCGCACGGATAACATTTGTCCGCGCAAAAAGCCTCCGCCTCTTTTCGTTATAAACACCCACTGCTCGCAAAAACAGGGAGCACTTATACTCTCATTCGTCATATTTTAAATGGCAGTCATTGCATTGTTAACAAATTATTAACATCGTTTGCATTGACTTAATCTGTACTTAGTGTATAATTTTATTATGAAATTCTTTGTTGTTTACTGAATTTCTCGTCGTTCTTACCCCCTTGATGTATTGACAAAAGTATTACGGTTTTGTTTTTGGTTATAGTTTTAACCTGTGATTAGTTTATTTCGGAAAGGAGGATGCTAATATGATTTTACACTCACCAAAAAGATAACGCACCGCCATGTGTTTGTCGATCGGAATCGATTTAGTGCGTGCCAATGTCTGAATGTAATGAATCCGATTGTTTTTAACCCAGTGCTCTGATATCACTAGCGGTAATTTAGTCCGCAACTGCCGGAGAATCGCACACCAAGCAGATACTCATACCCGACCGGCATCAGACTTCGAAACTATACAAGAAACCCATGGAGGTAATCTATATGAAAAACAAATCACTCAAAATCACAGCATTGACATTGCTCTTCGCACTGCTCATATCAGTTATATCGGGCTGTGCGCAGACGGTTCAGCCTGCCGATACAACGCCACCCATCGACACCGGCGATACGACGCCTGCGCCCACGGAGCAAGTTTCGGTGTCGACGTCCGAGCATGGGTACACCGGGGTTGCCTTTAAGGACATTCCCGATCTCCAAAAAATCCAGTATACTATTCTGACAACATTCGAGACTGGCATAGTGTATAAAGATCCCCTCGATATGGTAGACTACGGCCACCTTCCCTGCGAGATTATGTATGTAAGCCCCGACGAGAGCGAGATTATTCTGAAAAATAGCAGTTGGAAGCAGAATTTCATGATATTCAAAGACGGAGAGCTTGAACGCGTAGTCGAGTACAATGATGAGAATTGGAAGACCGTACAGGATGAGCTGCTCAAAGGCAAGGAAAAATACAAATCAAATTTGTCATTATCCCATGAAACGCTGTCCACGGACGGAAAGAATCTTATCTACCCGCACAGCTTATATGTTGGTTCCAGCGATGTGCGTATATTCGATGAATACACTGTTCACGATTATAATAACGGTAGGACATGGCATTTAAAGGATTTCTTAATTCCTCACAACGCGGGTCCCGGTATTGCAATTGCCGACACAGAGGATAATCTCTATCTTATGTACAACGACACTACCGTGTTTAAGTTCGATTCGGAAGGCAAGCCCAAAGGATTCCTATATCTCCCTGATTTCAGCCGTTTCGCTACGGAGATTGGGCCGACTTCCTTCAGTGATCCCGTTTATAACTCTTTCTTCAATCCTGAAACTGGAGCGCTGTACTTTGTTGCTCATACGCAGTATTCCACGCATATTCAGGTAGTTAGGGTCGAGTTTTATACCGATTACACACTTGGACCGTAATATTGGCCAAAGACCTCTCGGCAGAGCATAATCCGAGGGTGGTACGGTAACAGGTGCGGTTATGAGAGCAAAAGAAGGGGTGCATCGCACCCCTTTTACATCACATCTCGCGGACCGGATACACCTTCCATATTTCGTCGGCGTATTCCCTGACAGTCCTGTCGGAAGAGAACCGCCCCGCACTGCATACATTCATCATGCACTTTCTCGAGAACTCCACCGAGTCCTTGTATTCCCTGTTTGCGCGCAGTTTTGCCTCGATATAGGGCATGAAGTCCAAAAGCACATAGTAGTGGTCGGGCTTATGCCAGCTTGCACCGTACAGTATCGAGTTGTAGAGCTCCCGGAACACGCCCGTACCATTGTCGGAGAACGTGCCGTCCACGAGCGTATCGAGCACGCGCTTTATGTCGGGGTTGGAGTTGTAAATATCCATGGGATTGTACTCGATGTTTGCAAGCTCCTCCACTCGAGCGCCGAATATGTAGTTGTTCTCCTCTCCCGCGGCATCGACTATCTCTATATTTGCCCCGTCATACGTTCCGAGTGTCACAGCGCCGTTGAGCATGAACTTCATATTGCCCGTGCCGGAGGCCTCCGTCCCTGCGGGTGAAATCTGCTCGCTCACGTCCGCCGCCGGAATAATATGCTCGGCATATGAGCAGTTATAGTTCTGAACGAACACGACCTGAAGCTTATCTCTCATGGCCTCGTCGGAGTTTATCCGCTTGGCTATCTCGTTTATGAACTTAATAACGCCCTTTGCGCGGTAGTAGCCGGGAGCGGCCTTTGCGCCGAATATGAATGCCGTAGGCGTGAAGTCGAGCAGTTCGCCGTTTTTCAGTTTGAAATAGATATAGAGTATGCTCAGTGCGTTCATAAGCTGACGCTTGTACTCGTGCATACGTTTTACCTGTATGTCGAAAAGAAAGCTCGGATTCAGAGCTATACCTTCTTTGTCCGCTATCACTCTGCAAAGCTGCTGCTTTTTCTTGTATTTTACCTCTCTAAAAGCCTTAAGCATATCGTCGTCCACCATCGGTTCGAGCTTTTCCAAGTCGTCGAGGTCGCGGATGAAACCGTTGCCTATTTTCGATGCAATGAGCGACGACAGCTCGGGATTGCACAGACCGAGCCAACGCCTTTGCGTTATGCCATTCGTCTTATTTGTAAATTTCTCGGGGAATACAGTGTACCAGTCGCGGAGCATGTCGTTTTTAAGTATCTCCGTGTGTATCTTTGCAACGCCGTTGACGTATGTGGAGACATATGTCACGAGCCGCACCATATTGATGCAGTCGTTTGTTATTATGCGCATCCTTCCGCGCTGTTCGTCGGATACCCCCCTTGCGCGAAGCTCTTCGTCGAGTCTCTCGTCGATTCTCACGATTATGTCGTATATCTCGGGAATTACTCCGCTGAAAAGCTTTGTATCCCACTTTTCGAGCGCCTCGCTCATTACCGTGTGGTTTGTATATGAGAATGTAGCTTTGGCTGTTTCAAGCGCCGAAACGAAATCCATGCCGTTTTCCATAAGTATCCTTATGAGCTCGGGTACGGAAACTGCGGGATGCGTGTCGTTTAGCTGTATAGCAGCGTGTGCCGCAAAGCACGTGAAGTCGTCTCCGCGGACGCGCTTATACCTCCTCACTATATCCTGAAGCGATGCGCTTGAGAGGAAATACTGCTGTTTGAGTCTTAGCTGTTTGCCCGCGTACGTGCTGTCGTTGGGGTAGAGCACCCTCGTTATGTCCTCGACCTCGTTCTTTTGCTTTACCGACATATCGTATTGCTGGTTGTTAAAGAGCGTGAAGTCGAATTCCTCAACAGGTTCCGCCTGCCACAGTCTGAGCGTTCCGACATTAGCCGTTTTGTAGCCCAGTACAGGCATATCGTATGGCACGGCGAGTACACTCTGGTCGGCAAAAGTCACCGTGACGGTTTTGTCGTCGCGCCTCTTGCTCCACGGGTCACCCCAACGCTGCCAGTCGTCCGCCTTCTCCATCTGGAAGCCGTTTGTAAAGCTTTGCCTAAACAGACCAAACTTATAGCGCAGTCCGTAGCCATCGAGTGGTATGTCGTGGGTCGCCGCAGAATCGAGGAAACACGCCGCAAGCCTTCCCAGGCCGCCGTTGCCCAATGCAGGGTCCTCAATGTCCTCAAGCAAGCGCAAATCCGCGCCCTTCATGCTCAGATGCTTCTGAACCTCATCCAGCAAGCCAAGGCAGTACAGATTGTTGAACACCATACGGCCCGTGAGGTACTCCGCCGAGAAATAGTATGCCCTGCGAACGTGTTCATGGTCTCTGCGACTACGGCGCCAATCGTCCGAAATCGCGTACATAACCGCATCCGACAAGGCCCTGTGAAGCTGCTGAGGCGTCGCCTCATATAATTCAATATGATAATCTGTCCTCAGCTCGTCTTCCATTCGGCGCATAATCGCCTTTGAATTCATAAGCATTACGGAAATCCCCCTTTGCTAAGTAGCTTATTTTACCACAGTATTGATGTCACACAAATACAAATTACCAGTCTAAACTACAAGTTCTGAGAAAAGAATGATATATTCGTGTGATTTCCTTCCTAAGCTTATTAGTATTCTCTGCAGTACCGCGCTTGTCAATGTATTCTCTGTGGAGTAAAAATCGTCCCAGTCTATCGGGGCGTCATAAGGCAGCAGGGAAAGTCATCTCACTGTCGTCGTTTTCAGAATTTGCCAAAACAAATAAAACAGCAGAGGTTGTGTCCTCTGCCGAATGACTCTTTCGTCTTGTTCTGTAAAGCGGCGTCCGCAAACACGCCGTCACTCAACGCCGGTTGATTCCCGCCAATACAAAGCGGTCATTAGCTGACAGTGACGGGTTCTTCCTCTGTTGCGGCAGCCTTGCTCTTTGCCGTTGTGCGCTTTTTCTCAAGCGGACGTCTCGTGGGCATAGCGGGCGGCAATTCACGGAGCGTCTCAATCCTCGACTCAAGCTCATTGTAGCGCGTCTTAAGATCACTCAATTCCTGTGCCATATTGAGCATAGCAAGCATGGCGCAGTCGTAATCGCTCAATGTCGCATACACGGCCTTTATCCTGTCGATATGCTCGTTCACATCGCTCGCCAACTTCTGCATGTACTGCTCGTCCTCTGTAACCAGCAGTCTGTATTCAGCTGTCCCAAGCTTTATTGTGATTCTCATCTTATCCATAATTTACCCCTAAATGCCATATACGTACAACTTTACAGAATGATTATACAATATCTTGTTGGCTATTACAAGCATATATGGAAAATCACATCAAATTGTGTTGCTTTTGACAACCTCTTTGATTTGCTCGTACAAAGCGTCCGTATCCTGTACGCCGAGACGCCTAAGTGCGACAACTATATGGTTCGGTACTGGTGCAAAGAAACGCATACGCTCGCCGCTTGTCGGGTGAGTCAATTCAAGTGCGACCGCATGTAGCGCCTGCCCTTCGAGCCCGAATGCATTTCTGCCGCTCGAGTAAACCGTGTCACCCACTACGGGGTGCTTTATGTGCGCCATATGTACTCTTATCTGATGCGTTCTTCCCGTCTCAAGCTTGAGGAGCAGCAGAGTGTATTCGCCAAACCTCAACAACGTCCGCCAATGTGTAACGGCTTCTCTGCCGCCGTCTGCGACCGTCATGCGCTTTCTGTCCGTCCTGTGCCTCGCTATAGGCGCGTCCACAGTCCCCATGTCCTCTTTTATATTGCCGTTTACTATGGCAATATAGCTCCTGTAGGCGCTGTGCTCTCTGAATTGCTCGCAGAGAGATACGTGCGATGCGTCGTTTTTTGCTATGACAATGAGCCCCGATGTAAGCTTGTCTATCCTGTGTACAATGCCCGGGCGCAACTGTCCGCCTATGCCCGATAGGTCCTTTATGTGGTACATTATAGCATTTACGAGCGTGCCGTCGGGATTTCCGGGGGCGGGGTGCACCACCATGCCTATTGGCTTATTAATGACCGCTATATCTGGGTCCTCGTACACTATTTCGAGAGGTATGTCCTGCGGCACGAGCTCCGTGTCCTCCACAGGAGGGTAACATACCGATACGCAGTCTCCGGCACTGAGCTTAAAGCCTGTCTTTGTCGACTTGCCGTTTACCGTAACATCGCCCGATTCTATGAGCTTCTGCATAAACGAACGCGTGTTGACGCACGTTCTCGCCAAAAACACGTCGAGTCTTTCCCCGTCCTTATCGGCGGTAAGCTCCGTGCTCTCTATAAGCTCATCGAGTAAAATATTCATCAATCTTCCTCGCAGTCGTCCCTTGTTTCCTCGTCATGGCGGGCGCAGCGGCCACAGGCGCACTCGCCCTGCTTTGCCTTCTTTTTGCGCTTTGCCGATTCCTTCTCTGCCTCTTCGAGCGATGCGATATAGCTCTTGCCGCCTTTTGTGAATACACCTGCCACAACCAACAATGCCGCACCTACACATACGGCACTGTCCGCTACGTTGAATACGGCAAAGCCTATCAGCACAAAGTCGAGCATATCGCGCACATAGCCCAGCACCACCCTGTCCATCAGGTTTCCCACAGCTCCCGCGAGCAAAAGGCTCACGGCAATTCTCATCAGCACAGGCATTGGCACGGGCTTGCGCTTTCTCTGTGTAATCAGCAAATATGCGATAAGCGCGGTAGCGATAACGCTTACACCGGCCAGTATCACGGTATTGTCTTTGAGCATTCCAAACGCCGCACCCGTGTTCTTCACATAAGTGAAATTGAACACGCCCTCGATTACGCTTACGCTTCCGCCGAGCGTTGGAAGTATGTCCGCCGCTACTATCTTTGTGATTTGGTCGACGAGCAAAACGGCGATTATTACAATAAGTTCGAGCATTCTGTTCTCCTTATTTTGTGAGCAGTCTTGATATCAACGGTCTCTTTACCTTGAGCGCACCCTTTGGGCAAAACTCCTGACAGCAGAAACAATGTATGCACTGCGACCTGTCTATCTTAGGCTTTTTGTCTTTTAGCTTAATAGCGTGTGCCGGACACATCTTAGCGCATTCCCCACAGCCTACGCACTCCGCCTTTGTGAGCACCGGATTTGGAGTAAGACAGCTCCTTACAAAGCCGTTTAATGCCAAGAATTTGTCTGAAAAGTCAAGCTTTTGAGGCGGTATGGTCCTGTACTCGGCCACGCGAATGTCTGCGCCGCTTCCTATTATGTCAAGTTCATCTGCGCTTTTTGGGGCAAGCCCTCTCTCGTTTGCGACCGACAGTGTCATAATGTCGTCTGTCGTCAGTCCTATAATCGATGCCGCCGCAATGTCGAGACAGTATGGCGATTTCGATGCCAACACACAGCCTATGTGGCGAGGCTCACCCGCCGTCGGGCCGTTGCCCTCCATTCCCCACACCGCATCCATTATGCACAGCGTCGGCTTAAAGAATTCGTTGAGGTCGACAAGCACATTCGCAAAATCGCATACGTTGGGGTAACGGTAGTGGAATTCGGGCTTTCTCGTGCCGGGCACAGTGCCGAACATATTCTTCACCGCTCCGCTGAAGCCCATCATTCCGTGAGTTTTCAGCTTCGAGAAGTTGATTATTGCGTCCGCCTCATCGAGATACGCCGTGTACGGAAAGCTCTTTGCGCATTTTGCGTCGGGGAAATCAGCGTCGAGCGTGTCGGTATTCCGATTGAGCGTAACGCTCTCATTCTCGAGCGTGTTCATACCCGATGCGGAGTATACCGCCGACAGTATAGCGTTGGAATAAACTCCGCCAGGACTGTCCCCTATGATTACCTTTGCGCCCCTGTCTGCGAGCATACGGCACAGCTCTCCCACGAGCAGTGGGTGGGTCGTAGCCGCGGCTTCGGGATGCTTAAAAGTCACGAGATTGGGCTTTATGGCTATCTTCATGCCTACCTTTACCCAATCGAGCCCGCCTGCGGCATCAATTGCCTCGGTAAGCGCACCGCGCGCACATTCCACGGTATATTCGGGGCATTTCGCTATGCCCACGTTTGCATATAAACCATCCATATCCATTTAGTATAAGCGCAATGCGGCCCATGTGCAATAGCTAACCTCGCCTTGCGTTTTCGAGTTTTTCAAGCCTTTCTTCGAGCCTTGTAACGGCGAGTGCGAGAAGCTTAAAGTTCTGATTGAGCATATCCTCATTCGCCTTTCGCGTCAGCTCGCGTGTAAGCTCGTTTGCCCCCTTGCTTCGGCTGTCGAGCGATACGTAATACATGGCCTTCATCAGTTTACCCTCCTTCTGCATGAGAGCAAGAGCTCAAGCCCTGCGCATATGGAGAAATGTCCTCCGTTTAGATTGCTCACCCTGACAGCGAAAGTCCTGCCCTCGCCATTCAACCTGACGTCTTTGACGACCTGCGGTGAGTCGAGCCCGTCTACCGTATAAAGCTCCTGCTTGCCGTCAGAATAGGTCTCTACGCAAATCGACGAGCCCGTGTTGCTTTCGCCCCTTATATATAGCTCGACAAGTCCCTTTATCTCGCCCTTGTCGCCCAAGTCGGTGCAGGGCGTTTTCCAGTACGCCTCTATAGGCACTCCGTCATATGTATCGCTGTTATCGTAGAGGTAAATGTATCTGTTTGAGTTAATCATGTACACCTCTCCCTTGTATTCGCAGAAAGCGTCTGCCATAAAGCCCGTCCTCAGCATATAGCAGCCCCTGTTTATGTCGTATTCCACGCAATAGTCCCGGAGCAAGGGCCCGTCAAGCTTGAATACGAGCTTGTTTGAGGTACACGCCGCGCGGCAATCTGCCGTGTTCACCGTACCCAAGATCTTTTTGATGTGGTCTGCGTCGTTTGATCTGTAGGCGTTGACGCCGTTATAGACGTACAGCCCGTCCCTCGCCATGAAGAAACCTCCGTCTCCCCTTGCGACAAATGCGGTGTGGGCTACTCGGCTGTTGAGGTCGCATAGCCTCTCAACGGTAAAGTTAGAGGGCCTGTCGCCTATGAGCCTGTAGAGGCTCTTTTCCTTAAATATGAGCAGTTGATTTCTAAGCGCCTTTATGCCGCAAATCGGGTCTGATTCGGTAGGGCCTATGTCTATATAACCGCCCGAAAGCTCACTCGACTCAGTCGACTCGCTCCAATTCTCTATGCCCCCTGCCAAAGTACAGGGCTGCGAGTAACAGAGTCTCGTAGGAGCAGTGCTCTCACCGCCCGAGAAGAGCCTGTTTTGATACATCGCCACATAGTTGCACAGGTGGTTTGAGCCGAGCTCTTCCGAGCCAAACGCTGTGCAGGCTGTGCCCGTGCATTTGAGCAATTGCGTCTCACCCGTAGCTATCAGCAGGCAATCCTCACCGTCGCACGTCGCGTTTATGTAATCCACCCTGTTTTGCACGAGAGGTGCAGTAAACGTGTACAATGTCGACCATGATATGTTCGTCATGTCATACGAGTATATGTATTTTCTTGTGATTGCTATATAACACATAGCCGTGCCTATCTCGCCCACGTACAGCGAAAGAAAGTTATCTCTCCCCGGTATGAGCGCTGCGATCGCCTTTGTGTGTCCCTTTGCCGTTTCAAGTCTACCGCACGAAGTGTCGATGTTTGCGCAGTCGGGCGAATACGCCGCATCGAGACTGCCCTCGTCTATCGCCTGATTAAGTCCCAAAAAGTTCTGTATTCTGTAAAGCTTCTGTGCCATGCTTACCACCTGTTTTTAATTGTGTATCTGTCCGTCTCGCCCACACCCGGGCGAATTGAACGCTTGCCCAGCTCGTATAGCCGCAGATATGCCTCGCTGCCGCCCTGTGTCGATGTGTCCGTCGCCATCCTCTCCCTCGCAACGCAGTAAAGCACCAAAAGCTGTTGAACGTATGCAGGCAGGTTCGGTATGTCGGTGATCTCGGTGACTGCCCTCGGCATAAGGCAGTAGGTTATCGCATACTCTCCGTCCTCCGCAACTGTCACGGACATGCTTGCCCCTGTGCGCAAAAAGCTCACGGGTACGCCGTCCTTTTCCACCGAAAGTATCTTTGTGCAGTAATATGAAAGCTCCGATATATCGAGCCTTCCGTCAATAGCCGTGAGCATCTCGGTAGTTGTGGGCTTTACAGAGAGCGTCAGGTCGGATATACCGTCGTTAATGTAGCTTATAAATCTGTCCTTGCAAAGTGCGATGTCTGTATCCCCGCAAGCCCTGTTTAGCTGCTCTAATGAGAGCCTAATTATCTGGTTTACTGTCATTGTTTCACCCCTACAGCCGCTTGCCGTTGTACTTGACATACGCTTCTGCGGCGGCTTTTGCGGCCTCTCTCGCATGGGCGTTATAAGCTATCAGTTTCGCAAGGCTCTCCGGCACTTCTACGGGCTCACCCCGCCTTATCCTGAATATACAGCCGTTTATCGCGCCCTCCCACATGGGCTCTCCGTTTTCCGCAAGTTCAATTATAATAGTTACCCTGTTTTGCTTTGAAAGCGCTTTTGCCGCGCTCATATCGTCGCACGCATTGTGCATAGTGTTGACTTCCATTTTTCCTCCTGATATTCGCTTAATTAGTGTCGAAACTTCGCTTTTAATGTATAATGGTTGTTAATTCATAGCTTTGGATTGGTAGCGCAATGAAAAACAAAAACCTGCTCGGCATAATTGCCGTAATACTCGCCTCGATTTGCTACGGGGTGATGCCCATATTCTCAAACGCATGTCTCTCGGGCGGTTTTCCTGTGGAGTTTTTGGGAAAGCTTTTCGGCGAATCCATACCCGCTTACATGTTGGAAAGTCCCGAAAACGCACTCTCAAACTCGTCCGTCGTGGCGTTCTCTATGGGCTTCGGGTGCATTATCTCGCTAATCGTGCTCGCCTCTAAGCGCAAGCTCTCCGCGCTCAAAGTAAAACCCCGCGAGCTTATGTCTATGAGCCTTTACGGCGGCGTGGCGTTCTTTGCTACCTGTCTGCTCCTGACATACGCATACCAGCGCATGGATAAGGGCTCAGCGATAGTTCTGCACTTCTCTTACCCTGCTGTGTCGTGCATTGCCGCAACGCTCTTCTTCAGCGAGAAGTTGACCGCGAGAAAGCTCATCGCAATAGTGCCTGCGCTCGCAGGTGTATGCCTCGTGTCGAGTTTCGGGGGCGCTTCGAACGTTTGGGGACCAGTGTTTGCGCTCCTTTCGGCGTTGACCTATTCGGTGTACATACTCGCCGGTCGCTACAGCGCATATACGAATGTCGATTCCTCCGTATCGACCGTGTATGTGACGGGCACAGCATCGTTCGTCAGCTTTATAATGGCGTTTATCACAGGCGAATTCAGCCTCCCTGCAAATTGGTTCATAGTCGCTCTGCTCGCAATGGGCGGAATAACGGGTTATCTCGTGGGCCTGAGGCTTCTGCTCTTCGGCATACGCACTCTCGGCTCGGGTACTGCATCCATGCTCAACACGTTCGAACCGGTTATGGCGTCCGTATGCGGCATAGTTGTTCTCGGTGAGACGTTCTCACTGCAAAAGGGAATAGGCTATGCGCTCGTTTTAGGCGCGGCGCTGCTCGTAGTAAGCTCCACCGTATCGGAGGGCAAAAAGCTCCGCAGTATCGATTCAAACTAAACTTTACGAAAAAAACAGATCCGTGAGGCGCACGCGACACGGACCTGTCTTTTTTATGCTTTTATCCTCTGCCGGCGTTCATTCGCCGCAAAGCTCTCTACTCATCCCTGTGAGAAAACAGCTCCTTAAGCTTCTGCGGAACATCGAGCCCCATACCTATCGCATTCTCGATAACGCTCAACGCCTCGTTTGTCGCATAGAACATTATGGTCATGCTCCTAAATGCCGCATTTGCCTCTGGTATTATCATGTCCGCAATGTTGGCGACCGCCACGAGCGCAAATATCATAAGCTTCTTAAACAGACCTTTGAAGCCTGTTTTGCTGCTCAATTCGCCCCTTATCGCCGCTCCTGCAACGCCCGTTATATAGTCCGTCGCCACGAGCACGCATAGTGCAGTGAGCATGATGTCCATGGGGCCAAACAGAAAGCCAAACACCCCGCCTGTCGCGGCGAGAACGCCCTTAAGCACGGTAAGTATCTGTTTCATATCAGTTCACCGTACTTTCGGTTCTGTAAGGAGCACCGCTTGACCTGCTCCCCCTGTAGTGGGCGAGCAATCTTTCAAACTCGTTTTTGCCCAGTGCAGAGCGCAGCTTTGCCCTTACTTCCTCCCAATACGGGTCCGTAGAAAACAGCACCGCGCGCCTCGTCTTTGCAGGCAGACCGTCAAAATACGCAGTCATCTCGGCAAGTGTATTTCCTTGAATTGAAGTGCTCTGATTTTGCCGCGATATGCCGCCGTTTCTCCCTGCGCTGTTTCTGCGGCGAAGCGCCTCGTACATGCCGTTTGCAAGCTCCTGCGCATACGTTTGCTCTAAAAGTGCAATGTCGCTTGCTGTATCCTCGCGCGCCTCCTCGAGCTCGCCCTGTACATATGAGGAGCTTCCTACGCCCCTTTCGTTCGCATCGGAGGCTATCTGACCGATAAGTCTGCCGCCCTCGCGCATCCGGTCCTGAACCGCCCTGTCAAACGCAGGTCTGAGCATTCCCGAGAGCATGTCGTATATCTCGTCATCTGTCATGCCGACAAAACCATTTCCCTCCGCCTTGAGCGCATTGAGTATGCCGCCGTACATCGCGTTAAACGCCAAAGTTTCGTTGCATGTTGCAGTATTCTCTGTTGTTTCGGTCACCGCCGCAGTCTGCGCCGTGCTCGCGTTTATATCAGCATTTGCGCCTTTTTTGGGCTTTTTGCCTGCCGCTATCTTAAAAATTCCCATGCGCCTCACCCACTCACTCGCTTACCGCGTGCTCAATTCTCACGAGCCACAGTTCATTTAGGAGCTTAACGGTAAAGCCTGCTACCTTTGCCGCGACCGTCGCACGCTGATTGAGGGGGTCGGTAGCGCCTGCCGAGCCATGAGGCTTGATTATGGTCTGCATAGTGCCCTCGCCTTCGAGATCGATAATGCCATAAGCATCCCTGCCAAATACTATCGTCGAATGAATATCGAGTCCCTTGTGTGTACTCGGGTCGATGGCGCCCGCATCTTCCGAGTATACGACCGCATCCGCTGTGAGAGTTGCCGCAGTTGTGAGCTTGACTGTGTTTGTATTCTCGTTGAACGAGCCTGTCGCCGCAAGCGTGTACTCCGTTGTGCCAATTTTGATTTTATTGCCGCCCTTTGAGAGATAACGCTTCTCCGCCTCCGTGGGCACATTCTTAAGCGCAAACGAAGTAGACGATGTCGTCGATGCCTTTACTGTGTTGAGTACGCTCTGCGAGAATACCTTTGCTTCTGTGCTTTCAACGAATACCACTCCGAACAGCCTGCCTATCTCGCCTGAGTATATGGCCTCGGCATTTGAGTATTTTGACACGTCCTGCCAAAGTGTATCACTCTGCAAATCGTAGGTAGCCTCAGGTGAGCATATGCACACAAAGTGCGGCTTTCTGCCGTCCTCCGAGAATGGTCTCGCCTTTGCACGCTTGAGTGAACGCACGGCGCGGCGCACCTCGTCCACCGTAAGCTTGTCCTCACCCGTGAGACTCAGCCTATTGAGCTTGCCTCCTGCGTACTGTACATTGCTTCCCGAGCTCAGTGCATCCCTCGTCACCCATTCTATGCAGGTCCCGAGCTGTTCGCCCAAAAGCTCTGCGGAGTCCGCTATAACGCTGTCGTATGCGGTCATGTCGAGCAGGTCTGTGACCTCGACATATGCGCCGTACTGTTCGATCGTCGCCTCGAGCGTCGTCTGTGCGAGTGACTGTCCTTCGGGTGTCACGCCCTCGCTAAGCTTGTTGCCCTCTATGCTCGGGTCAAACAGATTCCAACGACGGAACTCTACCCTCTTGCCGTTGTGCTTGGGAATGGGTCGCTTCTGTCCGAACTTTGTGTGTACGAACCTCGATGTAGCGCTTTCCAAAAGCTGTCTGTCATAAAATGTCTTATTAAGCGCCGTTACCGACGCGGTGTTTATGGTTGTGTTAGTCATGTTTCCTCCTAAAGTGTTATTCTTCTACCTCTTCCGTGAGCGGCTCTTAGCTGCTCGCTTAATCTGCGAAAGTCGACGCTGCTCATACTCATGTAGTTTCTCTCTCCCCTTGCGGGCAGTCTTGCCGCGATCTGAGACGGCAGTGAAGCGTTTTCGGCTATACTGCGCATGCCGGCAAGCACCTCGTTTTCGCGGCGCGCAAGCTCGATTCTCTCAACAGCCTCGCGGCAGGGCATCTGCGTAAGCAGTTCACAGAAGCGTTCGTCCTCTATATAGCCCTTGATATCAAACTCCTCGCCGCTTTCCGCCGCCATACGCATAAGCTCACAGATAGCAAGCAGGGCCGCCTCGTATACTGCGTTTTCTCCCCTGAGCATACGGCGCGCACTGTTTTCGTCTGCCCCATAGATTTCGCATAGCTGTGCGACCAGTGCGGCTTCATCGGGTTTTGTGAAAGCCGCTTCTTCCGACATTTCAATTTGTTTCATGTTACCTCCTGTGATTTTTTTCTGCGGAGAATCCCCTTTTCGGACAATAAAAAAACGACCCCTGCGTCGTTTGTCCGTTTCTCCATGATTTGTAGTGTATACACATTTGTGTGCGCCGTGAGTGCGATGCTATTGCTTTTTTGTTGCAGTGAGCATTTCGAGCGCCTTCTCGCGTGTCACCTTTATAAGTTCATGCTCAATCGAGTGATATGCCGCCACAGAAATCCAGTACGAATCGTTCTTCTGACTGCTGACATAGGCAAAAGGCGCCTCGTCGCCCATCCTTACCTCGGGATAAAATACGCCGAAACTTCTCATGCTCCCGGTTATTGCACACCCGGTAAGCTTGAGTACCGCTTCCTTCTGCGTCCAAAGCTCTATCACCTCTTCATTGTCTTTGGGTGTAGGCTCATCCATCATGCGTATGCGGTCGTAGAGCTTCCAATGCACAATCCTCGACCTCTCGACATCCAAGCCAACGGGCTCGTCGCTTACGGCACAGGCGCAGTATTCGTCTGAGTGGCTCAGACTAACGAAATACTCGTTGCCGTTAAGCACGGGAAGTCCGAGCGCGTTGTATTTGTAATCGGGAGGCAATTTTACACCCCTGTCAAACAGCGCCGCACAAAGACATACCTCCGCGGCATTACTGTGCATTATCTGTTTTTCGTGCGTAAGCTGCGCATTTCTCTTATGTCTCTGCTCGCTCAAAATAGGCTCTAGTATAAGCCCGTCGCAGTCGTATATGCTCGTATAATATATGCTTATCTTGGTCATCCGCACCCCTTTGCGAGTATTATATACGTAAGTCGACACATGTAAAGATGTTTTACCGCTTCTTTACCGCCAAATACAAATTCTTTACCCGAATGTGCATTCAAAAAAAACCGCTCCTGCCGGCAGACAAAAGCGGTACATGCGGGGAGATTGGAAGCAATGGGAAACTCACTGCAGTTGTGTCATATTCATTGATTCTTACCCACTCCTTCAGCATGAAGCATGAAAGGATCTTGACAGGTGCTTTTGAAGTGAATACAGCTATATTAACTCTCCCCCGACTCTTTGTTGGCACTTTCCATGGTGCTACATGACACTTGTGGACGTCTGTTGGCCGGAGCAGCTTTCTGTTCCGGTTTTTGCTATGAGTAAAAGACCTACTCTTTTACCGTCTGCATCGTAAAAAATTGAAGTTTGTGTGATATGCTATCCGTTCCTTCATACCCGAAGCGTATATCACCTGCGAAGCATGTATCATGCCGTCAGGTATATCACCCGCGACCGCAGGGAGCGGATATCATTGAAAAAACCACTTTTGTCTTCCGACAAGAGTGGTTTTTCGCATGGCACCCCGTAGGGGAGTCGAACCCCTGTTTTCGCCGTGAGAGGGCGACGTCCTCGGCCACTAGACGAACGGAGCACGGAGCATGCGAACATTATTGTACATAAAGCCGCATAGTTTGTCAACGGGTTTTTTTACTAAAATTATTCCGCTCGAATTTTACACGCCTTGAGCACATAAATACGCAAAAACACGGGGCATATGCCCCGTGCGTTGCTGTTATTTCATCGCAATCTTTTTAAGGAAACGTTCCATCTCCGACCGCTGCGCTATGGCTACGAGTGTCTCGCCCTCCTTGAGCGGCGCCTGTGTATCAACTAAACTCAAAAGCCCGCCCCGGTCGCGCATTGCGATAAAGTTCACGTCGAAACGCTTTCTGACGTCGACCTGGATTATGGTCTTGCCTATCCATTCCCTCGGTACGTTTATGGCGGCTATTTCTACGTTTCCGCCGGAAGTAAACAGCTCGACGACATCATTGCTGTTGCACTGTATAGCCTTTGCAAGCAACTTTCCGCTCTCGACCTCGGGACTTATGACGAGGTCAGCCCCCGAAAGGCTAAGCAGTCTCGCGTGCTTTCTGTCGGTCGCCTTCGATACTATCCTCTTTGCACCCCTCTCGCGACACATCATAGTAGCAAAGAGCGATGCCTTTATGTCCGTGCCTATGCCGATTACTATGCAGTCGAACATCTCTACGGGAATGCTGTCCATGCCCTCCTCTGTAGATGCATCGACGCACTTTGTATCGGTGCACAGGTGGGCTATGCTCGTGAGCTTATCCATGTTATTGTCATACGCCGACACGCTGAAGCCGCCGTTTTCAATAAGTGTCTCCAGCACCGCTCGTCCGTACAAACCCAGACCGATTATTCCAACAGATTTCATTTGCTCCTCCGATGCTTTTATCCAATGCGCGTGCGCCGCATATAGGGCACGAGTGCTTCGGGTATCCTTATGCTGCCGTCCTCATTGAGGTTGTTCTCCAAAAATGCGATAAGCATTCTGGGAGGTGCAACCACTGTATTGTTAAGTGTATGCGCAAGATAGCTGCCCTTTGACTTTCCCTTTATTCTTATGCCGAGTCGTCTCGCCTGAGCATCTCCGAGATTGGAACAGCTTCCCACCTCAAAATACTTCTTCTGACGGGGTGACCAAGCCTCGACGTCGACGCTCTTGACCTTCAAGTCGGCAAGGTCGCCGGAGCAGCATTCGAGTGTCCTTACGGGTATGTCCAGCGTGCGGAAGAAGTCTACGGTATTTCTTAGCATCTCAAAGAATATCTGCTTGCTGTCCTCGGGCTTGCAGACGACTACCATCTCCTGTTTCTCAAACTGATGTACCCTGTAGACGCCCCTCTCCTCGATGCCGTGTGCGCCGACCTCCTTGCGGAAGCAGGCGGAATAGCTCGTCATGCGCTTGGGAAGCTCGTGCTCGTTCGTAAATGTATCTATGAATTTGCCTATCATGGAGTGTTCGCTTGTGCCTACAAGGTAAAGGTCTTCGCCCTCTATCTTGTACATCATATTCTCCATCTCGGCAAAACTCATAACTCCCGTGACTACGCCGGAGCGAATCATTACAGGGGGAATGTAGTAGGTGAATCCCCTGTCTACCATAAAGTCCCTCGCGTAAGAGAGCAGTGCCGACTGAAGCAGTGCTATGTCGCCGCAGAGGTAATAGAAGCCGTTGCCGCTCGTCTTTCTCGCCGAATCGAGATCTATGCCGTTGAGCTTTTCCATTATGTCTACGTGATAGGGTATCTCAAAATCGGGAACTACCGGCTCACCGAAACGCTCTATCTCGACGTTTTCGCTGTCGTCACGGCCGATGGGTACGCTCTCGTCGATTATGTTAGGTATAACGAGCATGCGCTTTCTGATTTCTTCGGAAAGTACGCTTTCCCTCGCCTCAAGTTCCGCCATCTCGCCGGCCATCTGCGACACTTTCTGCTTTGCTTCCTCAGCCTCATCGCGCTGACCCTTTGCCATGAACATGCCTATCTGCTTTGATATGACATTGCGCTGATTTCTAAGCTCATCACAGCGCATATTTGCGGCGCGATACTCGCGGTCGAGCTCCAAAACTTCGTCCACGAGGGGAAGTTTTGCGTCCTGAAATTTCTTTCTGATGTTTTCACGAACCAACTCTGGGTCGCTTCTGAGCAACTTGATGTCTATCATATTACATCCTTTCGGGGGCCTGCAGTCCCACCAGATAAAGTCCTGATTTTATTGCACATCTTGCCGCATCTGTGAGGGCAAGCCTTGCGCTTCTCGTACCTTCGTTGTCATCCATTATCCTGTTCTCGTAATAGAAGCGGTTAAAGCTCGAACATATCGCTATTACCGCTCTGCAGATGAGATAGGGCTCGTTCTTCCGTGCGGCATCCTCGATTACTCCGGGCAAGTCGGCTATCGCCTTTATAAGCGCAGTCGAATACTCGTCACTAAGTACGGATATGTCCGCCTTGTCGAGCGAATAGCCCTCCGCCCTTCTGAGCACCGAACAGCACCTTGCGTGCGTATACTGTACATAGGGGCCTGTCTCGCCGTCAAAGTTGAGTGCCTTTGCGTAGCTGAAAGTGATGTCCTTTATTCTCGAATTGTAGAGCGTTCCCCAAACTACCGCGCCCACACCGACCGCCTTTGCGACTTCGTCCTTGTTGTCCAGGTCCGGGCTCTTTTCTTCGATTATCGCACGCGTCTTTTCGATTGCGGCGTTGAGCACGTCCTCGAGATAGACTATGTTGCCCTTTCTCGTGGAGAGAGAACCGTCCTCGATGCTCACCATACCGAAATTGACGTGCTCGCAATCCTTTACCCAAGTGTCGCCCAGCATTTCAAGCACCTTGAAGAACTGCTTGAAATGCAGATTCTGCTGATACGCCACAACATACAGGAGCTTATAGAAATCGTAAGTCGCCTTCCTGTACTTCGCGGCGGCTATGTCACGGGTAGCGTAAATGGTGCTTCCGTCGCTCTTTAATATTATGCACGGGGGCATATCGTACTCGGAAAGGTCAACTATAAGCGCACCCTTGTCGAACTTGCCTATGCCCT
>JAEDCW010000063.1 GCA_016293975.1 Clostridia bacterium | reverse complement strand
GATATTACGTCGGGTGATAATCGAGACTGCTGTGCCCGGGCTTTCCCGGGCACAGTAAGCGACAAACCGCGAAACAGGGAGGTACTATGAAAAGCAAACTTACAGCATTTTTGGCACTACTGCTTGCAATGATAATGCTCATAGGATGCGTTGCGCCTGTAGAGAAGCAGAATAAGGATGATGAAGATAATGAAGATCCCGGTATCCCGGTAAAAGTTGAACCGACAGTCGAACCTACACTTGATCCTATGGCTGACACGCGCGAGGTCCAGTATGTTCTAACGCCATATCAGCAAGACCCTACTTGGTATGAAAAAAATGGAGTAAAATGGGATTTACCGACTTACACACCTAAAAAGCTCGAGGCTCACGCCAAAGAAACCATAAGGCGCTGCTTAGAGACCGATGATGTTACGGACTTGATACCGCTGTACTCGTACGAGAATGTAATGAACCTTAACTATATAAGCCTTGATGATAAACACAATGGAGCGTACGCTCATATCACTTATATTATCTTCGATTGGACGCATCCATATGTTTATGTGTATAAATACAGAAAACAGGTAATGGATTTGCTCGACACTATGCCTGATGCGGCGATTGTATATGATGCTGACACAAATACAGGTTACATGATGTACGACCTTGATAACGGAATGCGCTTGTATCATATGCTGAAGTATATGGGAGAAAGTGATATTCAAAGTGCTACAATGACACAGTATCTTGAGATAGAGGTGCTTGGCAATCCTGCCATGATGGCAAAGAAGACGTCGTTTGCCGAGTTTGACGGTGTGCTCAAAGATGGCGCGACGATAACTGAGCTTGCGGATGTAGACCCTGTGTTTAATGCATATATAGATTATATGCGTAAAGGGTTCTTTTACTCTTATCTAAACACAAAATACGTGGACGAAGAAGGAAACATAAAAGAGGGAGCATATGAAAGATTCATCGAAAGTAACAGAGATTATGACAGACCTGTTTCAAGCGTGCTCATACTCACCGACGGCGTGTTGAAGATATACTGGGACTATGATGGTAACGACTATGTGGTCGGAAGGTATGAGTTCAGAGAGGACTTTATAATGGAGTCATTCGGCATAGAAGTCAGTTACAAGATAGAGGACAGATATTACGTCGGGTGATAATCGAGACTGCTGTGCCCGGGCTTTCCCGGGCACAGCAGGTTGATGAACATAGAGATGTTTATAAGATGCCGAAACAGGTGAACACGCGCCTGAAACCGAATACTAATTCGGCTTGTTGTGATATGTAAGTGTGGCAGTGATGCCCCTCATCCCCTAAAACATCAAAAAAAAGCTCGCCCGCTGTCATTTGTTGAAGCTGTTCCAACAGCATAACGGATAGTTGGTGGGCACTTTATTTTTTGTCGTTTTTGAGCCATGTTTGCAGGACACACAAACAAGGCAACTTCTTTACATACCCGTTATTACGGCAAAAGAGCAGGGCAAAAACAGCATAATAAAACGCTACAGGCTTCACCGAATGTTTGATGAACCCGTAGCACTTTTGCTTTTTCGTGGCGAGGATGACAAGCTATAGTTAACAGTCTGCACATTTACCCTCTCACTTGACATGATAGTTCCAGTGGGCGGCAGTACAATGGTTGTCAGTTTACATACTTACCATCTCATCCTGCGCAGTCGAACGAAAATGCACCGTTACAGAATGTCGCAAGTTGTGTCGAGTGGAAAAGCTTAAAGTCTGCGCCTCCTACATCAAGGCTATCGTGCAGGACAGCAAATCGCTCTGATATGACACTGCTACGAAGCTCTAATGTTTGTCCGCAGAAATAGAATGTGGATGCATCGAATCCACCTGCCCATCCGCATCTGTCATCGGCGGTCATTCCAAAGTATTTGAAGCCGCCACCGAGATCCCACGTGGGGTCCATAAAGTACAGTTTGCCACCGAGCTCTACCATCGTCCACATGTGAAACATTTCGGGAGAATCGCCGCTCACCGGAATGGAATCGATCCCTGCCTGAGTATAGAGGAATGTCAATGCTTGTGCAAACGCAGTGCATATGCCGCTTCGGTTGATAATTGCATTATATGCGGAGGGCACAAGCCTCTCCTGCTCCGGCGTATGATTGTTTGATTCGGAAAAGGCATAGTCATAATAGGAATCTTTGGTAAGCTCGGAATAGAGCAGCATTGCCTTGGCTGTTTCGCAGTCCCTCTTGTCAATGCTTGCCATAATGCCTTTGACGGCAGCTTCAAAATCCGAAAGCGCGTCGCGTGTCTCTTCCCAAGTTCCGAGGAAGCTCCAGTTAAGCTTTCCGCTACTGTATGCAGTAAGTGAATTGTAATCGGTAAGCGCTTCGAATGGCGGACACATCAGATTGAGCGCACAGCTGACAGAATTAGCATATCCTGAGGCATTACCGACGGGAGAAATGGCTACCGAGGTTTCGCCGTTCAAAAATGCATTGATAACCAACTGCGCATCGGCAACGACCTTCTCTCCGAGGTAATCCTTTAGCATTTCGGGGTATTTTGTGTAATCGATTGCAAAGTCTATAGGCTCAGTGACTTTTGTGTCGTCGGGGGCACTCCCCAATTCGACGTCAGAAGACATAACTTCAAGGCTGTATGCTTCATTTACAAAGAGCTCAAGCTTGCAATGGGACGATATCTGCCCATCTGTTTCACAGCTTAGGAGCAGTGCACAAGTACCGCTCTCGATGGGTGTAACCGAAAACAATGTAAAGCCGCTAAATGCGCCTTTAGATTTGACATCAATGACAGCCGAATCAAAGCTCTCTATGGTCCAAGCACCTTGTTCCGTGGACAGAAAAACCGTCAGAACATCGCCTGAATCATCAAGCTCATATCCTCCGATAGGCTTCTCCTCCGTAGGAGTGGGAGTTACGGTGGGAAGGAGGGAGCTAGTAGGTTCCGCACTTGGCATATCAGTTGGGCGGTTACCACTGCATCCTAAAGGTAGCGATGCAAGCAAGAAGATTAACGCAACAAAAATACAAAAGAGTTTTCTATTCATAATATCCTCAATCCTTTCTTTCCCGTAAAGGCGGACAATAATCCAACGCTTTGGGAAGTCTGCTTTATAGTCCTGTTTCGTCAAGAATTATAGCACGTTGCCAGTATTACGTCCAGAAAACTCGCAAATACTTGCAACAATCATTTCGGCAACAATCTCGCCAGTTTTTCCTACGCCTTTGTCCGCAGAGTTGTTCTATTTCAGTCAGTTATTATACGCATGGGAAATCATTTGGTTTGCTGTCCTTTTTGTGATATATACATAATTCGCGACAACAAACGGAGCTGATAGAAGAAATGCGCGCTTTATTATTTGGAAACTAAGCATTTTGCACAAATCAGAGCTTGATGATATACCATGTAGAATGTATGATAAAATCAGAGTTATGATGGTTCTGCCGATAATGGGGGTTGGCGAAACAGGATTTATGGGGGGACGCCATTTAATGAGCTGTGATGCAATTTCATCAAACGTGAGTCTGAAGCTGCGAGTTTGGGCTGGGACGATGGCACATTGCCAAGGTGAAAACATATGAAATACTTTACTAAAGAACAGATAAACAAGGGCTGGTCAAGCGACAGGAAATACTGTTTAACCGATGAAAACGGCAGCAGGTATCTTTTGCGTGTGTCGGATATTGCGCAGCTAGGCGTCAAACAGCAAGAGTTTGATATGATGAAGCGTGTAGCGTCTTTGGGTGTTCCCATGTGCATGCCTATTGAATTTGGCGTGTGTGAGGACAGCGTTTACTCAGTTCAAAGTTGGATTGACGGAGTTGACGCGGAAGAAGTTATGAAAAAACTGTCCGATACCGAGCAATACGAATACGGGCTTGAGGCAGGTCGGATACTCAGGAAAATCCACTCAATACCTGCACCGGCGGAGCAGGAGGATTGGGAAAGCCGCTTTAACCGTAAAATTGATAACAAAATAAAGAAGTACAGCGAATGCCCCATTAAGTGCGATAACGGACAGGCGTTCATTGAATACATAAATGCGAACCGAGGTTTATTGAAAAACAGACTGCAGGTTTATCAACACGGGGACTATCACATCGGTAATATGATGATAGATAGAGATGGCAGGCTAATCATAATAGACTTTAACCGAAACGACTTCGGCGACCCCTGGGAGGAGTTTAATCGCATCGTTTGGTCTGCTCAAAAGGCTCCTTTGTTTGCCTCGGGCATGGTGGATGGCTACTTTGATGACGATGTGCCGCACGAATTCTGGAAGCTGCTTGCTCTGTATATCTCAAGCAATACGCTTTCATCTATCTATTGGGCGATTCCGTTTGGAAAAGACGAGGTAGAGACAATGCAAAACCAGGCGAGAGATATTTTGTCGTGGTATGATAATATGAAAAACTCCATTCCGTCGTGGTACGTCATACCGGCGGGCAGCAAGCAACAGCTAAGTAATGCATTGATTTAGATGTGACATTGGAGTCATGAGAAATAATACCGTAAGGTGACTACGATGAATTGTAATAACACAGATTGTATAAAGAATCCCAATATAAGTATCCGCCCTTACAGGGAGCAAGATTTTCAACGGCTGTGTGAAATTCACGATCCGGCGCGAAGAAACGAGCTCGAATTGGCGGGACTTTCTGCTGCATTTTTACCGTTGACAATCGCTGCTGAGAGAGAGGGATTGTTTGAATATCAGCTTTATGTGGCAGAATTTGGCGACACTGTGGCAGGATTCGCGGCATTTACCGAGGACGAGTTGGCCTGGCTGTATGTCGACGTAGAGCTGACACGCCATGGAATCGGCAGTAGTTTGATAGCCTATGCGCTCGATAAAATGAGCGATGATGTGTCGGTTGAGGTGCTTGTGAGCAACGCCCCTGCAATAGCCGTATACTCTTCTTTTGGCTTTGTAATCGAAAAAACAATAACTGGCGTTATGCCGGGTAACGAGGAATTCGCCGTAAAAGTCCATGTCATGAAATGGGTAGACAATGCCGGCAACAAACAGATGCTTTGGGATATATGAATGCACTCTGCGGTTTTTATTGATATCGGGTATGAACTCACCCATGAAAAAGCATATAGACAGATAAGTGTATTGTGTTACAATCTAAAGGGCAGAAACGCAGTAGCAGGTCTAAATAATCGCCCAAACAGGCTGTGCGCGTTTAGTTTGCGAAAGATGAACTTTCAATCATAGGAACAGAAAAGCGAAAGACCGGTGGTTAATCGACAGGTGTGTTTCGTGGAAAGGCGGACTATAAATGAAAAAACGGAATGGAATGATCAGCTTATGGAAATTCATGTTTTCTCTGTTGATACTTGTACACCATTTTTTCTGGGTAAAAGACGGTAATGCTGAGCATTCGCTCTTTATCTGCGGCGCAATCGGAGTAGACTTCTTCTTTCTCGTGTCCGGATATCTGTTGGCCAAAAAGGTTGCAAGCGAAAACCTGCGCGGCGACACTACACCATTA
>JAEDCW010000062.1 GCA_016293975.1 Clostridia bacterium | reverse complement strand
GCAGATACTACAACCCCGAGGTTGGCCGCTTCATTTCCGCCGACGTCTACCTCTCCACCGGCCAGGGAGTGCTGGGGCATAACAGCTACGCCTATTGCCTGAATAATCCGGTAAATATGAGTGACCCCACTGGGTTTGGATCATTTTGGGACAAGCTAAAGCAAGCAGTGACAGCGTTGTAGCTTTGGCTGTGGTGGTTGTCACGGCGGCAGTTGTAGTGACCGTAGGAACTGGAGGAGCCGGAGGTGCGGCTTTGGCGATTGCAGGAGGAGGTGTTGCTGCATCGCTTACAGCGTCAATGGCTACTTCAGTTGCTACAACAGCAGTGGTAGCAGGGGCAGTTGCAGCAACGGGAGCGGCAGCAATAGCAGTTGGACAAAACATTTACTTCTCAAAGTGTTCCAAAAAACCGGGAAAGAAATGTCAACTGACAAGCCAAGCTGGGTTAACCGAAGCATGGTTGACCCGACTGAAACTGCACATCAGAATGCAACACGAATTCTGAATGATAAGTACGGAATCGAAGGCTGGAAGGTTGGCCCAAGAAGCGAATATAACATAATAGTTAAATGGCTTATAAGGTCATTGGGGCTTAAGTAAAACTATGAAGATTTTTCAATTGACACACAGGCATATATTTGAAGACGGTTCGTTTGAAGATAAAGGGATTGGCTATTTCCGCACAGAATCTGACTGTTACAAGGCAATTGATTTTTTGCTGAGCAAACCGGGCTTTTGCGATTTGCCAAAGGGTTTTAACATCGATGAGCTAAGTTTAGAAACGAATCAAGATGAAAAAAATATCAATGCAGTGTACGAAGTCACCTGTGACCCTGTTGATGACCGGTCGGATGTTCCGTTGTTGGGTGTTTTTGCGGATGAGCAAACTGCACAATCCGTGGCAAATACTTGGCCCAAATGTTTAACTGCGGATGGTGAATTAAGAAAAGCATATGTTGACAAATATCCGATAGGAGAAATTAATTGGAGCGACGGATACGATACATATGTATGGTACAAAGAGTAAGTAGCTCATATTGTAATTGTATATCGTTGCGGGCCGCTGCATGGCGAGCACGGAGAAGAGCTTCACGGGAACGGGTGAAAATGTGACCTATGGAGCGGAGCAGCCCTTCCGCTTTAGGGGCTAACGATAGGAGGAACAATAATCGGCGGAGGTGTAGGTGTAACGGTGGGAACACTTGTCATGGATGTAATGAACAATTGGGATACGGATTCCTCAGATTCGACTGCTGAGGAAACAGTAGCGAATGCAGCTGTATCAGGCGAAAAACACTAACTGCAAGTTCACCAACAGCATATATAGGATACGCTTCCAACATTGCAGTAGTCCATGGAGCCGGTGGGTTTTTCTACATATACGTTTGGATTTGGAGAAGCATTAAAAGCTTTTCCGGTTGGCTTAATGATGCGTTAGTTTATATTTGGGAGTGATGTACATGGAGCATCGACGATACGGGGAGTTCCGGTTTAACGACTATTGCGCTTCTTGGATAGGGATTGCTGCACTGCTCATATTTGCAGTTGTCAGTCTTGCGCTAAAATTGCATTTTCTGCTGGCTGTTTTTCCGAGTTTGTATGTCATAATCTGGACTTGGACGATCCTTGCGCCCAATATTGAAAAGTTTTCAATATCAAGTGAAAAGATTATTGTAAAAAAAGGCAGGAAGAAAGAAGAAATACCGATTCCTTCGAAACTCTGTTTGGTAGTATCAAATGTGGATATTTGTCCACCGCTTGCTATTCGCACACCAACTGGAAATGAAACTCATATTTTGAAGGATAAATATGCTGTTTCAGTTCTTAAAGCAATGCCTCTGGAAGATGCATTGATGGGTCTGCACAGAAATAACATGCATAAATATACAACGAGCACTATTCAGAGGAATTTTGATGACTGCCGTTATATATATTGCTTTGTATGCGATAGTTTTTTGTTGGATAAATTGATAGACAATCGGGAATGTCAGTTGATAATTCCGGAATCACTATTGGAAAGAGTGCCTATCAATCGAGGAAAAGTGAATCTGCATATTGATGTTGGATATTAATCAATTAGTATTCTATAAGCGGTTATTGTTTGCTGCCGCATGCAGTATACATTGATATAGCTCTGTTCATTTTATGGACTCAACCAAGCAATTGGGAGAAACGGGGTCGAGGTTAAGCCTTCAGCAATTTCGGATGCTGTTGGAAATCCTGTAAAAGTTGTAACAGAAACAGATAGTCTTGGAAAAATTTCAACACAAGTCCGAGGAAATCAAAGTACTGTTGTCTTAAATGAGAAGGGAAAGGTAGTATCTTGCTGGGCAAAAAGTTCAAAATATTGGAGAATATAAATTATGGTAAGTGAAACAAAAGCTATCGAAATTATAAATAAATATTTAAAGCATGCCCAAGAATCTGATTTACGTCAATATTTTCCGGTTGTTGCATCCAAAATCTGTGCCGACAAGCAATTGTGCGAACACTTAATTGATTTTTTAGGAGATGTATATATCTACTCCGGTTTGGATGAGAATTATGAGGAAAATGCATGTGGCTTAGAAATACAAGAGGCGATAAGTTTTTTAGCCTTTTGTAATGGGAAAGTATAGGCGTATCATACTGCACATACCGGCAAGCATCGCCGTTGTGATACTATGGAACTTGTTGGGAATATTCCTAAACCATTTATGAGCCTTGAACTATCAAACATCTGTGAGTTTGCCCGAACAATGAGATACTTGCCGGAACATATGTTTACAATGCAACCAACCAGCTTATCCGTGAGAACCTCTGTTATGGTACCGGCAACAGCAATAACGCTACCATAACCTATGAATACGACAGCTGGGGCAACCTGCTCAATAAAAAGATTTACGCGTACACGACGGGAACGCTTTCAGAAATCTATAGAGAAAATCCTTCGCGCTGTATGTGCTTTTTTCTGATACATGCAGCGAAACGTCCATCGGCTGTACTCATCCACTGCAATAAACTCATTGTTGAAGTGTCAATCATAGGTGACGCTTCAACAGTGGGATTATGATGGTCCGGCATTGTTTATTGACACGACCATCACCTCTGTCTACATTGACCCCGTTGCAGCCGCAGAGTTCAACGATGCGGTTAACGCAGAGGGATGCGACAACTATTTTGACAATACCAACTGCGTATATCCCTGGATTGTTGAAAATGGTTATGTAAAGAGCGGCAACGTCGGCATCAACAATTCAACTTCCAGCTTTGAAGCTGACATTACCATGAGCGCCGGTGAGATCCTCACCTTTGATTATAAGGTCAGCAGCGAACAGAATTATGATAAGCTCATATTCTCTGTAAACGGCATCAATCAGCAGCAATGGTCCGGCAGCATCGACTGGCAGAGCTATACCTATACTGCGCTTGCGGACGGCATCTATCACTTCCAGTGGTCTTACTATAAGGACAGCAGCGCCGCATCAGGAGACGATACCGCATATGTGGACAACGTATATGTAGGCCCCGCTCCTGCAGTTGAAGGAGTTACCGTTCAGGAGACTGCTGAGGTCAGGGAAAACCGCAGGGTCCAGCTTGAATGGATAGTCACCCCGGAATCCGCAACCAATAAAGACGTTACATTCCAAAGCTCGGATGAGAGCGTCGCGATCGTTGACGAAAACGGCGTTGTTCGCGGTATCGGTGTGGGAACCGCGACGATCACAGTTACTACGGTTGATGGCGGCTTCACTGATGAATGCGAGGTCACCGTAACCGCAGGCGGAGCTCCGATAACCATCTACGGTTATTCTGCAAGCTCGTATGACAGCAGCATGGGAATGTGGTGCAGCTTCAAGGACAGCTCACCCGAGTCCGTTGCCACATATTCCGATATGCCGGGTTCGTTCGCCGCAGCATCTGTCGGCAATACCGTCTATGGTTATCTCAATGCCAATAACGGATACTCCTTCTACAGAATGGATATTGAGACAATGGAACCGGAGATCCTTTCAACCTCAAGCGCACCTGTGCTGATGACCGAAATGGATTACGATTACAGCACCCAGACAATGTATGCTCTTGGTGTTAACGCAAGCAACGGTCAGTCAATTTACATCATTGATCTTGAAACGGGCGCATACAGCGAAGTGATCAATATCACCTGCTTCCAGTCAATACAGGGCTTTGCTATCGCGACCGACGGCACGGCTTATGGCGTTACATACGGCACCGACTCCCATCTTGTAGAGATCAATCTTGAGAATGGTACGACCACGGATATCGGAAGCACAGGCTGTTCCGCATACTATGTACAGTCCATGACCTATGACCATGCAAACGGAAGGCTTTTCTGGGCGCAGTATAAGGATGCTTCCGTCAACTGCTTGTATGAAGTTAATGTTGAAACCGCAGAATGTGAAGCATGCGGAATGATCGGCGGCAATATTGAACTCTGCGGTATGTTCATTCCTTATGAAGCTGAGCAATATCAGAATGGCGATGTCGATATGGATGGCCAGATCACCTTGCAGGATGCAATGCTTTTGCTCAGATATGTTCTCGAAGTACAGAGCCTTGATGAACAGGCGCTTGCTTATGCGGATATGAATGCGGACGGCATTGTCAACTTGCTGGATGTAGTAATGATTCTAAGGGCGGCTATGGAAATCTGAAATAGAAAGTAGCTGTTTCAGATAAAGTTGAGACTGCGATCCCGAACTCGGGATTGCAGTCTCTTTGTATATCGAAAATCCAGCCATAACGGCGGGGAATCATTATTTTAATCTATGTACAAGGTCAAGAATCAGCTGTTTTCGCCTGTGTCAAGTTGTATCAGTTTCTTAATAATCATTCGTGCTGATTCGTCACTGCTCAAATCTTTTGCCAATGCAATAATGTCATAGGATTGTGCAATTCGCCCATCCGCACAGCCATCCGTTCACCTGTCAAACCCGACTTAGACACACCCGGCACCGAGGCTAACCGCAGCAGTCGGGCCGGGCGAGGATAAGACATCGCAGCTATTCAATCTGAGAGAGTGCTATTCGAAACACCTATTTCTTCGTCTATTCTATTTTGTGCATTTCCTGCCAATTCTGTATTTTTTAGGTTAATCGCAAAAATCGTTTGTGAATCAACTGCCTTGATTGCTCCCTTCATTTTTCTTTCATAACGGTGCGCTCATCATTGATTTATTTGCGAATGACGGTGATGACCGAACTGAAAACATGGTATTCCATGAGAGGCCTTCCTTTCCGTAACCGGTCAATTTGCGCTCAATAGGCGCCCAAAGTGTCTTTGATATTCTCCTGATAAAATGACGCCACGAAAGAAGATTCGAGGCTTCCGGACAACATAAAAGCACGAATTTCCAACTTCTAAGTAAGGAAACAGACAATGTATATTTGTAATAGCGGACAACTTCTCTCTCATAGATTGAAATATCGAAGGAGGTGCGTGGTATCGCAAGAACAAGTGCTCCAATCCATGTGGTTGTACATTACCCGAAAACGGAAGAAGGCAAGCGCGAATTGGCGAGACGCATTGCCGGTACCCACGCAGACATGGTAAATCAGTATATCAGCAAACTTAATTGCCCGTTCAAACAGAAGGAACAACTG
>JAEDCW010000026.1 GCA_016293975.1 Clostridia bacterium | reverse complement strand
TCAAGCAGATAATGAACCTCTACGATTCGGCTAAGGCAACCGAGGACTTTACCGAGGTCGTATACGCCACGGAGAACAGCCGCATATACTTCCTTGACCTCTATACCGGCAATTTCACACGCGACAACATCGATGGCAAGTTCACGTTTAAGGGCGCAGGTTCAATCGACCCAAGAGGCTATCCCCTCCTGTACGTCGGTGCCGGAGATGCAGGTCCTAACGGTGCCGCAGGCAACTACATATTCAGCCTTATTGACGGTACAAAACTCTACGAGTACGGCACAAACGACAGTTACTCATTAAGGAGATTCAAAGGCTTTGACGGAGCGACACTCGTTCACGCTGAGAGCGACTCTGTAACCTATCCGTCAGAGACCGGCATCATATACAGATTTAAACTCAACACGGAATTTGACATAGATGCGGGAACGATATCGGTATCCCCCTCGGACATGCTCAAATGGCGCTATACTACAGAAAGAACCCGTCAGGGCGGCAATGCGGCATATTGGCTTGGCACTGAAACCAGTCTTATTATGTGGCGTAACTTCATGTATTTTGCAGATAACGCCGGAAACCTGTTCTGTATGAACTCAGACACTATGGAAGTTGTGTGGATGCAGGATATACTCGACGATACCAACTGCACGCCGATATTTGAAATCGACGAGAGCACAGGTGAGGCTTATATCTACACAGGTACATCCGCGCACTGGACGGCAGACTCCAATGAAATCGCACGCATTCCTTTCTGGAAGATAAACGCACTCACGGGTGAAATCGTTTGGAAGGATGAAGGCTACAGATGCACGAGGACAAATGTTTCAGGCGGCGTACAGGCTTCCCCCGCACTCGGCAAGAACAACGTCTCCGACCTCGTATTTGTCTCGTATGCGCTGACTGTTGACACAGACACAAGGGGCACTCTGGTGGCGTATGATAAATACACCCACGAAAAGGTATGGGTAAAGAATCTGCACGGTTATTCCTACTCATCGCCCATCGTTATGTACGACGACGATGGCAACGGTTATATCGTAACATGCGACTCCGCCGGATATATGTACCTGTTCGATGCACGCACAGGCAAAACATTGGACAAGCTCGAGCTTGAAGGCAACTTTGAGGCTTCTCCTGCCGCATTCAACGACATGATTGTAATCGGCACGAGGGCGAGCAAGATATACGGCGTAAAGCTCGGATAACAAGTTGATTGAAAAGGATGGGGGTGTTCCCATCCTTTTTTGTCAGCTTTGGATCTGCTTCTATATACCATAATCCTATTTGGGATATGCTATAATACTTATGCTTTCGCCAATGCGCCACTCTTGGTGCCTGCATAAATAACGAAATGTATTCTGAAAGGATCTATATGTTTCGCAATCTCAAACTAAGCCACTGCATAATAGCGGTTTTTGCGAGCGCTTTACTCGCATTCGGTCTTTTTAATATTCATTCTGTCGCAGATATCACTGAGGGCGGTGTGCTCGGAATGACGTTGCTGCTCGAACGATGGTTTAACATTTCCCCGTCATTATCCGGCCTTATACTGAATTTGCTCTGCTACATAATCGGCTTTAAGGTGCTCGACAAAAGCTTTATCGGTTACTCTATCATATCAGCGTTGAGCTTTTCGATTTGCTATAGGCTGTTCGAGTTAGTCGGACCTGTATGGCCTCAGATTGCCGATTATCCCTTGCTTGCCGCAATTTTAGGTGCGGGCTTTGTAGGAATAGGCGTTGGCGTCTGCGTGCGCATAGGAGGCGCTCCAAGCGGCGACGACGCGCTTGCCATGAGCATTTCACATATAAGCAGAATACACATACAATGGGTATACTTGATATGCGACATAGTTGTACTTGCACTCTCGCTGACATATATCCCTATCTCAAAGATACTGTATTCGCTTCTCACCGTGGTGCTTTCCGGGCAAATAATTGGATTGATTCAGCGAATACCGTTAAAACTCCAACAGCACTGAAAAAGCCCTTATTAAGAGGGCTTTATTTTCTATCTGTATGCGTCATAGCATAATGCATATCACGTTATTGCAGCCTTTGTTGACCATCTTCTCAAGTGTCCCCTGCATCTTCTGCTTAACGTTATCCGGTATCCTGTTTACCTTCTGCGCAACGCTGTCTCTTATTAGGTCATAGAGCGGCTTGCCGAAAATATTTGTGTTCCATATTTTTGTGGGGTCCTTCTCAAATGTATCGACGAGATAATGCATGAATTCCTCAGATTGCCTTTCCGTGCCCACAAGCGGCGATACCTCAGCGTCGATATCCACTCTGATTATATGCAGTCCTGACGCCTTAGCGCATAGTCTTACCCCAAACCTGTTGCCCTGCTGTACGATTTCGGGTTCAAGTAGCTGCATCTCATCCATTGCCGGCGGTACCATGCCGTAACCCGTCCTCTGCGCCTCATCAAGAGCCTGCGATATCTTTGCAAACTCCTTGCTCGCCTTGGAAAACTCGCGCAGCATAGACATAAGCGCATAGTCGTCATCGATTTCTACTCCACATTCCTCCGATAGCACTCTGTAGAACAGTCCGTCCTTAGGCGGTAAATCCATGACCACAGTACCGGTTCCCATATCGAGCGATATAACCCTGAGCGGCATATAGTCTTCGATTGCTTCGAGCGCTTCGATGAGCGAACCATAGTCTCTCATCTTGCATAGCGATGCGGAACACGCACGGACCGCTTCAAGCGCCCTCTTTGTAAGCCAATGCTCGCTTCCCAAGGCTCTTATCCACGAAGGAAGTTCTATGCGAACCATATTTATCGGGAACTCAAGCAGTACGCTTTCAAGCAGTGTATTGATCTGCTCAATGCTCATGTTGAGTACATCCATTGATACCACGGGTACATCGTATTTTTCGCTTAGTGACATGCGAAGTGCTTCCGTTTCATCGGAATGCGGCTTTGTCGAATTCAGCACAAGCGCAAAAGGCTTATTTAGCTCCTTCAGCTCATTTATGGCGCGTTCCTCTGATGGAGTGTAAGCTTCTCGCGGTATTCCTGTAATACTTCCATCGGTGGTCATGACTATGCAGATTGTAGAGTGATCTGTCGTTACCTTTCTCGTGCCGATTTCAGCCGCATCTTCAAACGGAATCTCGTGGTCAAACCAAGGTGTCCTTACCATCCTAGGAACATCGTTTTCCGTGTGTCCTATTGCGCCGTCGATCATATAACCTACGCAATCCACCATACGAACACGCACACCTATCTTATCGTCGAGGTTGACTTGGACAGCTTCGTTCGGTACAAACTTCGGCTGTGTCGTCATTATAGTTTTTCCCGAACCGCTCTGAGGAAGCTCGTCGACCAATCTCTCCTTTATGTGCTCATTCCCGATCCCCGGAATAACAAGCAAATCCATAAACCTCTTTATAAATGTAGACTTACCGGTCCTCACCGGCCCGACTACTCCTATATATATGTCGCCCTGCGTTCTCTGCGCAATGTCACGATAAAGCTCGCTTGCGTTCATCCTATTGCCTCCCATGCATACATTATGTTGAATACTATGAGGATTTGTATTAGCTTATGATAAAAACCATCAGTAAGAGGACACAGCAAGATGACTTTATTATAAGAAAGGAGCGTACGCCCCGATAATTCACTCTATATTGTTTTCATGTTTATGAGGTCTCTTGAACAGTTTGTTTTCCTTTCCTTGCAGTAGCCTCGAAATATTGTCGCTATGTCTTATCACCAATATGACACATAACAATACTGCGAGTGTGACCATTGCGTAATCGCCTATGTTGATGCCGTGTATTATCAGGCTTGCCGAGAATATCGTCATGCCAAGCAACGAACCGAGCGATACTATCTGTGTAGCATATATCAGTATAAAGCACAGCACGGTAACGACCAAAGCTATAATAGGTGCAAGCACAAATGCGATACCTAACGAGGATGCCGCTCCCTTTCCTCCACGCAATCCGAACAAAATAGGATAGTCGTGCCCGATTACAATGCACATTGCGCCCGTGTATTTGCATATATCGGAAGCCTTAGCGCCAAAGTATACTGTGTCTGAAGAAAATATGCTGCCGATAAACGAGAGTAATAGCGTCCCCAGTAATCCCTTAAGGAAGTCACCCAGAAATGTCGCGAGTCCGGGCTTCATCCCGTAGACGCGCATCATGTTCGTCGTGCCGGCATTTCCGCTGCCGTGTTTTCTGATGTCGTCCTTGTATGTCAACCGACTAATTATTACCGCAAACTCTATATTTCCGATAAAATACCCTGCTAGGGCAACAATAATGAACAGAACAATATCACTCATCGGTCTCCTCCTTGTTTTTTCTGGGTCCGTTCGAGGGGGCTTCTTGCTTTTCCCTTGTCCTTATTATAAGTCTTACGGGCGTGGCATCTAAACCGAATGATTTACGCAAATAGTTCTCCAAATACCTCTTATATGAAAAATGCATAAGCGTAGAGTCATTTACAAACAGCACAAACGTCGGAGGTCTTGTCGAAACCTGAGTTACGTAGTAGATTTTTAATCTTCTGCCCTTGTCGGACGGCGGATCGTTGGCCAAAACCGCTTCGGACACTATGTCGTTGAGAATACCCGTGGATATTCTGCGGCTATTCTGTTCAAACACAGTCTTAACCATATCCATTATTCTATTCACGCGCTGGCCTGTTTTTGCCGAAATAAACAGCATTGGTATGTAACTCATAAACGCGAGATCGATCAATATGTTCTTCTTGAACACCTCGACTGTATGAGTGTCCTTTTTAATCAAATCCCACTTATTTATAAGCAGTACACACGCCTTGCCCTCTTCATGTACATATCCGGCAATCTTAACGTCCTGCTCTGAAAGCCCCTCGCTCGCGTCTATAACTATCAACACAACGTCTGCACGGCGTATTGCGGCAAGAGACCTAATGACGCTATAACGCTCTATGCTCTCATCCTCGATTGCTCTCTTTCTCCTGATACCTGCGGTATCCACAAGAACAAACTGTTCTCCGTCGTACTCAAACGGCGAGTCTATTGCATCACGCGTTGTCCCGGGTATATTGCTTACTATCGTTCTTTCATGGCCTAACAGGGCATTTACAAGGCTCGACTTACCTACATTTGGCTTGCCTGCTACAGCGATTCTCGTAGCCTCTCCCTCTTCGTCTTCTCCCGTATCGTAAAAATACGATACTACCTCGTCGAGCATATCGCCAAGGCCCAAGCCCTGCTCTGCGGATATTGTAATGGGGTTACCTATGCCCAACGAATAGAAATCGTAAACGGAATCCTCAAGACCCGGATTGTCGACCTTATTGACCGCCAGTACAACGGGCTTTTTACTGCGCCTAAGCATCTCTGCTACCTCTTCGTCCGCTGCGGTTATACCCTCTCTGCCGTCACAAAGGAATATGATAACATCAGCGGTCTCTATCGCAAGCTCCGCCTGTCGTCTCATCTGTGTGCTGATTACATCGTCCTTTACGGGTTCAATTCCACCCGTATCGATCAACGTAAAGCTATACTTGAGCCATTCGGCATCACAGTAAAGCCTGTCTCTTGTAACACCGGGCGTATCCTCAACTATTGCCACTCTCCTTCCAACAAGCTTGTTAAACAGGGTGGATTTACCTACATTAGGTCTGCCAACGACCGCAACTAATGGTTTCGCCATCTATCAGCACCTCAACTATTTTTTGATGTTCATAAGTTCAGACAACATAATAGCCCCATCTGCATGACATACAGGGACTATGCGCTTCCCCAGTATACCGCTCAGTTCCTTTAGCGAAACCGAATCTAAGAAAACATCGTCTCCGTCTCTCAGCATGTTATCGGGTATTATTATCGTGTCGCTTTCGAATTTAGAACTCAACTGTTCTATAATATCTGTCGCACACACGAGCCCCGCGACAGTAACCGTCTCGCCAAAATAATGGTTTATCACGAAATGGACTTTTATGAACAAATTCAGGACGTTAAGCTTGTCAAAAAGCTCCTGTAGCTTCGCAGCGATAGATACACCGGTTATGCAGTCGAGCACTATCGGCTCCTTTCGTGGCTCAAATGAGGATATCTCCTCAATACACTCGCGCTCCAGCTTTCTGAACAAACCTACGCCATTTTCTATCTGCGGAAAATCCTCATAATACTCATACTCCGGAAGTTCCTTATCCGCCAACAGATACAGTTCATCGGCACAATACACTATAGAGATCCCATGCAGTTTGAGCATTTTCTCCGCCACACGTTCGGTTTGCTCTATTGCCTTTTCCGCTTCATCCTTTGTAAGCGTGCGAAGCGGGAAAAGCTTGTCCCTGAATTTTGTAAGTCCAACTGGTACCACGGCAACACTTCTCACACAGGGATACATTTCGCACAGTCCGTTAAGCGTATCAGTCAGTTCCTGACCGTCGTTTATACCCGGGCACAGTACGATTTGGCAATGCACAGTAATGCCTGCTTCGCTTAGCTTTTTCAGCCTTTCATTAATAAGCACGGCTGTGGGATTGCCCATCATCTTCCGTCTGAGCTCGGGATTTAGCGTATGTACCGAAATATACAGCGGACTCGCTTTTCGTTTCAAGATTCGCTCAAACTCTGCGTCCGACACATTTGTCAGAGTGACGTAATTGCCCATTATAAGCGACATACGCCAATCGTCATCCTTGACATGGAGAGTTGACCTTCCGCCGCGTGCCATCTGGTCAATAAAGCAAAAAATGCAATGATTCTTACAGCTTCTGATGCCGCCGATCAAGTCATCGGAAAAGTTCAAGCCGAGGGGCTCGTCCTCGTCCTTTTCAATCTCCGCCTCAAACTCCTCGCCGTCGGGTGCTATCAGTCTAAGGATGAGCGTCTCATTTGCGCACAACTGTTCATAGTCGATTACATCGACTATGTCCTCCCCGTTTATGCTGACTAACTCGCTTCCTACGGGTACCCCTATTTCTTCGGCAATAGATCCGCTGTCAATTCCGCTGATTCTGTGCTTCATTACTTCTCCACTTTAGTATTATACCAAATATTTCGCGTATATCAACAAAGCGGCGCCGAAGCGCCGCCCTTCTGTACGTTTCGGGTGTCAATAAAATTACTCATCCTCGCCGCAGCAGTCATCTGAGCAATGGCAATTTCCATCGCACTCGCACTCGATTTCCGCATCACCGGCGGGAATCAGGATTTCGCCGCAGCACGGGCAAAGGATATCATCCTCCGTGTCGAGCATTGCGAAATCCAAGCAGATATTCTCTTCACAATGAGGGCATACGACCTCAAAGAAGCCATCATCTTCTTCGTCATCGTCATCTTCGCAATCGCCACAGCAATCACAATAATCGTCATCATCCTCGTCGTCTTCGTCTACGTCGAGGAGCTCATCGAGAACATCATGGAGCTCTTCAACATCGTCGCTCATGTAGTCCATTTCTTCGCGCATTTCGTCATAGTTATCGCAAAGCTCGTCCATGCAATCCTCAACTTCATCAAATTCATCGGCAATCTCGTCTATTGCTTCGTCCAGTCCTTCTATAGCTTCGGTGTTTTCCTCAACTGTCTCTGCAATCTCCTGAAGCGCGTCTACTATTGCGGCAAAAAGCTTTGCCTCGGCACCCTCGGGGTTAAGACCATCCAGTAATCCCTTGAGGTATGCAACCTTATTTGTTACATTGCTCATTTTTCTGCCTCCGGTTCTTTTGTTATTTTGATTAAACGCGTGACATATACTCGCCTGTTCTCGTATCAACGCGAATTCTGTCTCCCTCGTTGACAAACAGCGGTACATTCAACTGGTATCCGGTCTCGAGCGTTGCCGGCTTAGTGGTATTCGTTGCGGTATCGCCTCTTACGCCGGGTTCTGTGGCTGTTACGGTAAGCTCAACAAAGTTGGGAGCTGCTACCGAGAACGGTGTGCCCTTGTAGAAACGAACGGTAACCGTCTCATTCTCAACTATGAAGTTGAGTGCTTCTTCTACCTGGTCTGCGTTAAGTGCGAGCTGCTCATACGACTCGGTGTCCATAAAGTAGTATAACTCACCATCGGCATACAGATACTGCATTTCCTTGGTTTCGATATGTGCCTTAGGATACTTGTCTGTGGGGTTGAATGTTCTTTCAAGAACGGCGCCCGTCATGACGTTCTTAAGCTTTGTACGCACGAATGCTGCACCCTTACCGGGCTTAACGTGCTGGAAGTCTGTTATGGACCAGACCTGTCCATCAATCTCTACAGTAACGCCTTTTCTGAAATCTCCTGCCATAATCATAAGTATTTACCTCCCAAATCAGTGCCTACGTTTATTCTATTATAATTAATTCTTTTGTGCTGTTTACGGGGTTAATGTAACCGTCTTCCGTTAGTATGCAGCAGTCCTCGATTCTTACACCGCCAAGACCTTCTACATATATGCCGGGCTCTACCGTTACCGTCATGCCCGGAGTGAGAACCGTCTCTGATGTTTTTGAAGCCGCAGGTGCTTCATGTACTTCCAGACCGAATCCGTGACCCAAGCTATGCCCGAAGTTTTCACCGTAGCCGTGCTCTGTAATGTAGTCGCGGGCAATCCTATCGAGTTCACCGCCTGTAATGCCGGGTTTCAACGCCGCAAGTGCATTCAACTGAGCCTGAAGAACTATATTGTATATCTTTTTCAGTTCATCACACGGCTCACCGATTGCAATCGTTCTCGTCATATCCGAACAGTAACCGTTCACCTTGCTTCCGAAGTCAATTACCACCATGTCTCCGTGACACAATGTGCGATCTCCGGGTATTGCATGACACAGAGCGCCGTTTTCTCCGGACCCGACAATCGTATCAAAGGATTTATCCTCGGCACCGTTCTTCTTGAGCAGATACTCAAGCTCGGTTGCAACTTCAGTCTCCTTCATGCCAACTCTGATGCGTCCAAGTAACTGCGTAAACGCCGCGTCAGACGCATTCTGTGCCGCGATAATCTGCTCAATCTCATACTTGGACTTGATCGCCCTTGTGTTTGCCATAGCATCTGATATGGGGCACAGCTCAACACCAAGAGTCTCGAGCTCCTTAAACTGTCTTACCGTAATAGATGCATCCTCAAAGCCGACACGCTTTGCTCCGATTCTCTTGAGCTCATTCGATATGAAATCCATTCCTATCGATCTTGAAACCTCAACGACCTCAAAAACGCCATTTGTCTGCTGATTCGCCTGAATAGTATACCTAAAATCCGTAAGCAAAATCCTTCTTTCAGGGGTTATCAACAAGATTGCATTTGAACCGGTGAATCCCGAGAAATACCTCCAGTTTATCTGAGACATCACCAACACGGCATCCAAACCCTGTTTTTGCGCCTCAGTCATCAATCTATTGCATCTGTCAAGCATATAACACACCTCACTTTGCATATTACAGAAAATTGTACCACATGGGCTTACAATACACAAGCTTTTTTGATTCATTCTGCAACAGGCGATTGCGTTTCCATCAGAAATCCATAGTATGTTTCTGCAGTTTTGTTATCGCCTTTGTTTCTATCCTACTCACATAGCTCCTCGAAATGCCCATTATTGCCGCAACCTCGCGCTGAGGCATAGGACATCCTCCCAACAAACCATATCTCAGCTCGATAACGGTCCTTTCCTGCTTAGTCAACACCTCGCCAAGCAACTCCCTGAGTCTTGACGCTTCGAGATTCTCGGATACTCTGTTGAATACTTCATCAGCATCCGTTCCTACGAGTTCTCCTATCGATATCTCGTTCCCATCCATATCGGCAATGACCGGATTGCTTATCGATACATCGTTTGCTGACTTCTTTTTCGTCCTAATAGACATTCTGATTTCGTTTTCTATACATTTGGCAGCATAAGCTGCAAGTGCAGTCCCCTTTCCCCTGTTAAACGTGTTAACGGCTTTGATTAAGCCTATCGAGCCAATGGATATCAAGTCCTCTATTTCATTGCCCTGCCCGTATTTCTTTGCGATATGAGCGACCAAGCGAAGGTTGTGGACGATAAGCTCCTGTCTCGCCTCCATATCGCCTTTCTCATACAGTGCTATGTATTTTGCCTCGTCCTCCGCCGAGAGAGCCTCGGGAAATGACGTCTTTGATGACAAATAGCCCGTAAAAAGAAACATGTCTTTAATGATTTGCAGCATCGATATAAACATAGAACCACCTCCGTGTATAAATCCTATGCATCCGTACCGACATAATGCCTCTCTAATCATCTCACTATGACATGAATCGCATAAAAAAGGGACGCCCTTGCGTCCTCGGTGCTGCCAAAACTCAGTTATTGTTTTTCTTCCTCCTCGTCCTTTTTCCCGACGAGTGACGGGAGCATGGACTTGACAAAATAGTGTATGAGTGCAATGTAAGCCAACACGATGGCAATAATGAACATCACAACGTGCCAAGGTGTAATCTGAGGGAAATAGTATCGCCCGAATGTGAGCACTACACCTGCGCTAAACGCTCCCGCGCTTATTTTGCCGAACCAGTCGGCATACACAACGACCTTGCGATTTAAAAGGAATAGGCCGCCTACTATCATCAGTAACTCCTTAACCGCAGTCAATATGACCACATAGAGCGGAATCCAACCGGCGATGCAGAAACATATCAATGCAACTACCATGAGCAACTTGTCCGCAAATGGGTCGAGTATTTTGCCGAGATTCGATATCCAATTGTATCGCCTTGCAAGGTATCCGTCCAATAAGTCAGTGCCAAAAGCCACCAAAAAAGTAATCAGCGCGGCGGTATACGACTCTGTCAAAAAGAAGTAGACAAACACGCCTACCATCAGTATTCTCAAACCCGAAAGGATATTAGGTATATGTCTCATCTCACGCCCTCCTAAAGCTACAAGATTCTACCACATCCGATACGCCAAAACAATACGTGTATTCACGATGCATCATCGTTTTATGCGTTTTTAGTACAAAAATCGAGTTTAGAGTTAGTATTACACGAGATTACATCGAGCACAACAAAAAAGTTTGACACAACATTGAAAAATGGGGTTGCAAAATCACAATTGATGTGTATAATAGTATTTGCTTAGTGCATCGGGGTTATAGCTCAGCTGGTTAGAGCGCTACGTTGACATCGTAGAGGTCGTTGGTTCGATTCCAACTAATCCCACCAGATAATCCTGCGGTGTGCGTTGCGTTTCTGTTATAAACCGACGCAACTACAAAGGGAGCGGAAGTTGGTAGATGGATGCCACCGGGTAACGTGCTTTCTGCGCCGACGGTAAGCCGAGGATCTATCACGCCGCACCCACCTGCTTAAAGGCGGGTGTTATAATGGGGCGGACGGCATCTTGGGATTTTTCAAGTTTAATATATAGCGGAATTGTGTAACGGTAGCACCTGCGACTCTGACTCGCATTGTCTAGGTTCGAATCCTGGTTCCGCTGCCAAAGAACCCTGCATGGGTTCTTTTTCATATCCTCCTCTCCCCATCTCGTTCTTTGACGCAAATCTGCCGTTATGCTATTATCTGTGCATTCATAAACAATAACTACGAAAGGGACTTGGTAATGAACGATAAGGCGAAAGTGCTCATTATAATATTGTGTTGCGTAGTATCTGTGCTCTTTTTTGTCGTTGCCGACTGGAGCGAGCTCAAGACTCAAACCTATCAGCTCAATAGTGATAAACTGACCTCTCATGTAAGAATCGTGCTTATATCCGATTTGCATTCGACAATGTACGGCACCGATCAGGCTGAGCTCATAGGGGCCATAAACAAAGCCCAACCCGACGTCATACTGCTTGCAGGCGATTTGTTCGATGTTTATAGGGAACACGACGGAGCAAAACAACTCTCAAACGCAATCGGAAAAGCGTATCAATGTTTTTATGTTACTGGAAACCACGAGTATAGCTGCATCGAGTTTGATGAGATGCTCGATTATTTCAGGCAATGCGGTTTTACTGTACTCGACGGGGATTCACGTTTAATAAAAGTTAACGGACAGAGAATAAACATCTGCGGTATCTCCGACCCTATAGCCTACCTTGGTGCATCGATCTCCCCCGACGAAAGTACTTTCTCATGGCAAAGTGTGCTCGACAGATGTATCAAGCAGAACAGAGAAATCGATTCATACTCTATACTTGTGACTCACAGACCTGAGCGTGTCGAATCCTATGCGGCATCGGGCTTTGACCTCATAGTCGCAGGACACGCGCACGGTGGTCAGGCGCGGTTACCGGGATTGATAAACGGTGTTTACGCACCAAATCAGGGGCTGTTCCCTAATTATGCCGGCGGTATGTACGTGCTTACGGCGCAGACAAGCATGGTTGTAAGCCGCGGCTTATGCAGAAACGTGATACCGCGCATATTCAACCCACCTGAACTTGTGATTATTGACATCGACTGATTGCGTGGAGCTTAAAACGCAAACTCATTCCACAGCGACGGTTTGATTTTAGCGAGTTTACTTCTTGCCTAATTATCACACGTTTGCGCTACCGCTCGACTCATACCGACAAAACTTGGTGTTGCAAATAAGCATGTTTTGCTATACAATACAGTCCATGGGGATGTAGCCCAGCTGGTCAGAGCGCCTCGCTCACATCGAGGAGGTCGGGGGTTCGAGCCCCTCCATCCCCACCAGAAAAAACACGCGCAAGCGTGCTTTTTTCAGTGAAATAAATCCCGTTTGGATTTGCGAAATACGCTTCGCGTATGAAATCCTCGCTTTGTTCGGGTGAGGTCGTTGCGACGGTGTGGGATTTATTTCACGTCATTTGATGCGTCAGCATCAAATGACGCAATGGGCAAATGACATTATTTCACATCCGTAGATATTTCACTTCAGAATTGTTCGCAATGCTGCCTTGGTTTGTTTTTAGTCCTTTTTATACTAATGCTACACTGTTTGCTTTTCTTAGCCATAGAAAGTGTTTTTTCATCTCAACGAAATGAGTCCTGTCGGATTTGTAAAAAGCACTTCGTGCGTAAAATATGGCTGCGTCATGTGAAATGCGCCTGCAGCGCTTAGGAATGTTGTTTTGTTTTCCGTGTAAACAGAAACTTCACAATGATGTTCTGAGCGTCTAATCCACCTATAAAACCCAATCCATCTTGACAGAAAGATTTATCTTGCTTTGGCAGTTTGCTTGTTCGGTAATCATCCATATGTATTCACGATATTACTGACTTTCCTCAATGTATAGAACCCCCTCTATGTTTTGGAGTAAATCTTCAATTCTGCCGATATTAATATCCCGTGGGATTCTGACACTGCACCTGAGACATATATGCGTTTTATACGCATCGCCCACCTCGCATATCATGGTTTGAAGCAACTCAATATTCTGTCTCTTGATTTCCTGAAGCACATGCCTTATATCCTCTGGGGTACGAATCACTATGAATATCTCTTTATGCATCGTTCGGATTAGTATGGTCCCCTCCAGCATATCCAAAACTGTCATAACTGCCAAAACAAGCACGAGCATCAGTCTTGCCGCACTGTAAAAGCCTGCGCCTATGGCAAGTCCCATACATGCATCAGTCCAAAGGCCTGCGGCGGTTGTCAATCCGCGCACTTCCCTTTTTCCCGTGACTATAATCGTACCTGCGCCAAGAAAACCTATTCCGCTTATGACCTGAGCGCCCATCCTCGAAAGATCGGTATCTGCATCGATGAACTCCATTAAAAACAGAGAAGTCATCATGACAGAGGCCGCTCCTATGCACACAAGTATGTGTGTCCTAAAGCCTGCCGCTCTCCCCTTTCTCGTCCTTTCTATGCCTATCACTCCGCCAAAAATTACGGCTATAACAAAGCGCACCAATATAGAGATTGTATTGAAACTATCCAAAACCTCAATACCCAGCACCTAAACCTCCGCTTACCCGGTTTGATTCTTTGTTCGGGACGTTGATTATTATATTCCGAACCTTTTGCATATGTGCACAGCAAAAACAACCAGCAGCACAGTCGGTAGCTGCTTTGCAAAAAGGAGTCCCCCGTAGGAGACCCCATTTGCGATTTAGTTTGTAATTATCCGTTTTGGTTATGCCTGCTTGGTGTAGCCGAAGAAGTAGTAGCCAAGCGGTGTGTAGTACATGCCTGTGAAGCCCTGTGCCATATACTTATTGGTATAGAAATAGATAGCTGCGTGTACAACATCCTCTCCCATCAAGATATCCTCAGCCTGGTGCATGAGCCTCATACGCTCTGCTGCATCGGATGTTGACTTAGCCTGCATAATCAGTGCATCATACTCGGCATTGCTGTAATGAGCGTCATTATTGCCGCCGCCTGTCAGCCACATATCGAGGAAAGACATAGGATCATTGTAGTCGGCAATCCAGCCGTTACGAGCGATGGAGTAATTACCTTCTTTTCTGGTCTGGAGGAATGTGTTCCACTCCTGGTTTACCAGATTGACGGTTACACCCAACTCATCCTGCCACATCTGCTGGAGGGCCTCGCCTATCGCCTTATGGTTGTCGCTTGTGTTGTACAGGTATTCAACCACAGGGAAACCTGCGCCGCCCTCATAGCCTGCTTCTGCAAGGAGACGACGGGCTTCTTCGCAGTTGGCCTCGTAAGCTTCCTTGCTGACATCCATGTAATTTCCACCAACAGTTCTGAAGTCATCGCCCTCAATGCCCAATGCATCATTTACACCATAGGGAACGAATCCTGATGCGGGGACCTGTCCTGTTCTCGTTATCTGCTCTACGATGTAGTTACGGTCAATTGCAAGGCTGAACGCTTTACGTACACGGACATCGTCAAACGGTGCTTTCTGAGTCTGGAAGCATACATAGTAGGTTCCGATGTACTTATCGATATTGAGCTTGCCCTGTTCGACAAGTGTAGGGATTTCGGCTACCGGAACTTCCTCGATGAAGTTCAGTTGGCCGGAGTTAAATGCCGCATAGATTGCGTTTGCGTCATCCATCAGAGCAAAGTTGATTGCGTTCGGTCCAAGCTTCGCGTAATCATAATAATTCTCGGATTTTACGAGACGGATCTTAGAGTTATGCTCCCAGCTCTCCATCTTGTACGGACCATTACCTACATAAGTACTAAGATCGAATGTCCACTGGTCGCCGCCCTTTTCAATCATGTCCTGACGCACAGGCATGAGGGACGGGAATGCCATTATTTCCTCGAAATAGGGGCACGGTGTATGCAGTGTTACCTCAAGAGTGTGCTCATCGATCGCCTTAACGCCCAGCTCACTCTTGTCTTTTTCACCAGCCATGATCTCATTAGCATTCAGCAGTATATCTGCCATGTAGCAATAGTCTGCCGCTGTTGCGGGGTCAACCAGTCGCTGCCATGAGTAAACGAAGTCGCTTGCAGTTACTGCCTGGCCGTCGCTCCACTTCGCATTCTCACGGATTTTGAATGTGTAAACGGTCTTTTCTGCATTGACATCAACCGATTCCGCCTGACCTAATACGAGCTTCGCTACCCCGTTGCCATTATCTATCCACTTGTACAGTCCTTCAAACATGTGGTTAATCATGACAGCTCCGTCAACCGCCGTGTTGAGAGCAGGGTCAATCGATTCCGGTTCTGACGCGATGTTGACATTGAGTTCAAATTCCTCTGCAGGTCCTTGCGTATTGCAAGCAAAGCATGAGAACACCATCAACGCCGCAAAAAGTAATGCCAGTACCTTTTTCATGGTTCTTCCTCCTATGATAGTTTATATTTTTTACCGTGCAGGTAAAACTAACAGTTTCAATCCATATGTGTGAGTCACACTATATGGCAAGCACAGAAGTGTCCGGGTTGGACTTCGCGCATCGGCGGTACTTCCGCGGAGCATTCTGCTTTGGCGTAAGGACATCTCGTATGGAATCTGCACCCTGAAGGCGGATTGATGGGGCTCGGTACATCGCCCTGCATGACGATTCGTTTACGGGATCTGCTTACCTTCGGATCGGGTACGGGTACCGCAGAAAGAAGTATCTGAGTGTAGGGATGCAACGGGTTTCTATTTAGCTCGCGGCTCGTCGCAAGTTCAACAAGGCTTCCCAGGTACATTACTCCGATCCTATTGCTTATATGTCTTACTACGGACAGATCATGTGCTATGAACAGATATGTCAGAGTCTCCTCCTTTTGCATATCTTCAAGCATATTTACGATTTGGCTTTGAATTGATACGTCAAGTGCCGAAATGGGCTCGTCGCACACTATAAACTCAGGCTTGACTGCTAAGGCTCGTGCAATTCCTATTCGCTGTTGCTGACCGCCGGAAAACTCGTGCGGATATCTGTTCGAGTGCTCCGTATTCAGTCCTACCTTCGCAAGCAGTGACTCTATCATCTCAGTGCGCTCTGCCTTGCTTGCCGCCAATTTGTGGATGTCAATTGCTTCTCCTACTATCTCGCCAACCGTCATTCTTGGATCGAGCGATGCAGACGGATCTTGGAATATGATCTGCATCTTTCTTCTGTAGGGGAGCATCTTTGCTTTGGTGATATCTACGCCGTCATAGAGTATCTTTCCGGACGTCGGTTCATAAAGGCGCAGTATCGTTCTTCCAAGCGTCGTTTTGCCGCAACCCGACTCACCTACGAGACCCAATGTCTCTCCCTTGCGAATCGTGAGCGATACGTTGTCGACCGCTTGTACGTAGTTTTTCTTAAAACCTGCTTTTATGGGAAAGTACTTTCTCAGGTTCTCTACCCGTACGAGTACTTTTTCCTCGTATGTGCCCGCTTCAACGGCACGGTTTTCTCTCAGGTTCTCTTCCTGCGTAAGTACATTGGACTCAGTCATTCTCTGTTTCCTCCTTGTTTGGCATGGTCAAAAGCCAACAAGCGGCGTTATGTGTAGCTGACAGCTCCGCTTTCGGCGGGTTGTGTTTTAAGCATATCTTCATGCAGTACTCACAGCGCGGACCGAAAGGACATCCATCTGGCGGATTCAGCATGTCGACCGGCGTACCTTCTATGGGTATCAAGCGCTCATGCTCATCAGCGTCTACTCTCGGCATTGACTTGAGCAATCCCTTCGTATATGGGTGCGATGGGTTATAGAATATCTCGTCGGCGGTACCCTGTTCGACTATCTTGCCTGCATACATGACGGAAATCCTGTCACATATATCTGCAACCACACCGAGGTTATGCGTGATGAATATTATCGCCATGTGTGTCTTTTTGCGAATGTCCTTCATCAGCTCAAGTATCTGAGCTTGAATCGTTACGTCGAGCGCGGTAGTCGGTTCATCCGCTATCAACAGCTTCGGACTGCATATAAGTCCCATGGCAATCATTACGCGTTGCCGCATTCCGCCGGAGAGCTCGTGCGGATACTGCTTCATGCGTCTGTCACCATCGTGTATGCCGACAAGCTCAAGCATTTCCCTTGCCCTGTTGTATGCGTCACGCTTTGTTACCGCCTTGTCATGGCAGGTCAGCGCCTCCATCAACTGGTTACCTATTGTGTATACGGGATTAAGGCATGTCATCGGATTCTGGAAAATCATGCTGACTTCATTGCCTCTGAAGCTTCTCATCCTCTGGTCTGAGAATTCGAGCACATTTTCGCCTTCGAATTCGATGCTTCCGCCTACAACCTTTCCCGGGCTCTGGAGCAGTCCTATTATCGAATAGGCTTCTACGCTTTTACCACTGCCGGACTCTCCTACGATTCCCATAACTTCGCCGTAATTCAAGTCGTAGGATATTCCTCCGACAGCCTTTACTTCACCTGCGGGAGTGAAAAATGACACGCGCAGGTCATTCACCTTAAGGAGCTTTTTGTTGGCCATCTCTTCCATCCTTTACACCCCCTACTTCTTCAGTCTCGGATCGAGCGCATCGCGCAGTCCATCGCCGAACAGGTTAAACGAAAGTATCAATACGCTCAAGACGATGGCAGGAACAATCAGTCTGTATGGATATGTGTATATGCCCGATAATCCGTCAGACGCCATTGAACCGAGGCTCGTCAGCGGCGCGGAAACGCCCATTCCCAAGAACGAAAGGAAAGACTCGAGGAATATAGCTGATGGAATCTGTAAGCAGGCTGTTACAACGAGCTGACCTATACAGTTGGGCAAAAGATGCCTGCGAATGATTCTGCTACTTGATGCGCCGAGCGCCCTTGCCGCAGTGACGTATTCCTGCTGTTTAAGCATCAGTACCTGTCCACGGATGATCCTCGACATACTTACCCAGTAAATCAAGCCGAAAGTAATAAATATACCCACCAGATTTCCGCCCATGGTATTGAGGAATTCCGGCCACCAGCCCGTATGCGAGTTAATATACTCCGTCAGATTCGCCTTAATTGCCGTGCTCAGCAGAAGTATTATCAAAACATCCGGGATAGAGTAGATTATCTCTGTCACACGCATGATTATGACATCGACGGCGCCTCCGGCATAACCCGCTATACTTCCCACTATACTGCCTATTACGACTACGATAAGTGTTGCCGCAATGCCTATGCAGAGCGATATACGCGTTCCGTACATAAGCCTTGTCAGGTTATCTCTGCCAAGGTTATCCGTGCCAAGCACGTGCTTCCAGGGATCGAACGTCACCCCGTCAGTCTCGGCCTTCCTAAGCACTGATTCCTGCGGCTTCTCCCATACTGGCGGCCAGTTCTCCTCTCCGCGCATCTGCATCGAGTAGCTGTAACCTGTAAATGCAGGCCCGACAAATGCGAACAACACCAGAAATATGATGACGCAAAGCGCTATCATTGCTACCTTGTTCTTCTTAAGTCTGCGCCATGCATCCGCCCAGTAGGATACCGATTTTGCCTTCGTTATAAAGCCTTCCTTCTCATGCTCATCGGCCCTCTCGTAGTCCTCGGGCCTCGGAATATAAGGCTCATTCATTTTCAGAATCGTATCTACGTCCGGATGAAGTGTCATAATATTCTTCTTTTTCATTTAAGCCTCACCCCCGTTTGAAAGATTGATTCTGGGATCAATTACCTTGTATAAAATATCAACAACAAGGTTCATCATGATTACAAATGCAGCAAGGAAAACCGTGGTGCCCATTATTATCGGATAGTCACGATTTAGAATGCTCTGTATGAAATAGCGTCCCAGTCCTGGTATGGAGAAAACGGTCTCTACTACAAAGCCACCTGTGAGCAGATACGCGATCATCGGTCCGATATATGTAACTACGGGTATGAGTGAGTTTCTGAGGGCATGTTTGAATATGATCCTTCCACTCGAAAGTCCCTTGGCCCTTGCGGTACGGATGTAGTCTGCGTTTATTGCATCAAGCATGCTCGAGCGCGTCATTCTTCCTATGTAACACATCGGATAGAAAGATAGAGCAAAACAGGGCATAATGTAATTACGCCAGTCCGTTAGGCCCATGCCGGGCAGTATCTTCAGATTTACGCTTAGAAGAATCAATAATAGAGTAGCTACTACAAAACTTGGAATTGAAATGCCTATCGTCATTACCACTCGAAGTGCACTGTCGAGTACCTTTCCTCGATTATATGCCGCAAGGCAACCGATAGGAATACCAATCAAAACAGCGTTTATCACCGCAAAGAGGCCGACGCGCGCCGACACAGGGAAGAGATCCTGGATGATCTCGATTACCGGTCGGTTCTTCTGCATTCTGAATGAGACCCCAAAATCGCCTCTGAGCACATCCTTTAAATAGTTTATCAATTGCTCCCCAATCGGCTTATTGAGCCCATACTTTGCCTCAAGCGCCGCAAGAACCTCAGGTGACGGAGCCTTTTCACTCATAAAAGGGCCACCAGGCACAAGGTTCATGATGATGAAAGTCACACAAGTAATAATCAGCAAAGCCAATAATGCCATGAGGACTCTCTTAACAAGATATGATGCCATTTCTTCACTCCCTTAACAAATTTCCGTCACTAGATTACGTTCGTTAATAATAGAGCTACTCACGGTAGCTTATCTGTAACTCTATTTCCCGTATGAAATCTATTACAGATATTTGTGTGTCGATATTATTCAATTTTTCATTATCAATTATATTATATTCATAAACTATATATGTGTCAATACGAGTTTTGCCCGTTTCAGCTTATGCATGTCGGGTTTTACCGCCGATTTGCTTTATATTCTCACACATTTTAACTTTGATATATTTTATTTTGTATCACGATATGCCGTATTTTATGTCATTTTTATGTATATTCGACATAAATATACACGTCTTTATTATTTACATCTTTGTTGCCCGATATCATAAGTCTTTGTACTTATAAATAGCATTGCATAAATCAAATCAATATACCTGCATATTTATAATAGAACCAAACAATAGCGTTATCTACACAATCGGCAGACGGGCTCACAGAGAATCTGCCATCTAGGGGGGAATATGAGAAAAATGGAAGCTATCCGGTTGCATAAGCTTGCACCCTTTTTACCAGTTGTAAAGCTAACGGCAATACTGTCACTCCTGCTCTTCTATCTAATAGGCACATATGGAATCACTATCAAACGAGTAAAAATACGCTCTGTCAAAGTCAACAACGAGGTTAATATAGTGCAGCTTACAGACCTACACGGTGCTTCGTTTTACAAGGACAACGACGTTCTTTATAGCCACATAGAGTCGCTCGACCCCGATTTTATCGTGATTACGGGCGATATGTACACCAAAGGCGATGAAGCCGCAGAATGCAGGGTGATAAGGCTTATAGAGCGGCTGAGCGGTATATGTGCTGTATTCATCGTCAACGGTGAGCATGACGACCCCGATACATATCGTCTCATGGAGAGCTCCCATATTGAGTTTCTCGATTACGAATCAAAGCTGATAACCGTAGACAGAACGGTAATCAGACTCTACGGGATAACTAACGTCTACTTCTCCGATACATTTGACCTAAGGAATGCCTTTCTTCTTGACGATAATCACTACACCATACTGTTAGCCCATATACCCAACATAGATGCTTATTTTAGGTTCGGAACCGACTTAACAATCTGCGGCGACACTCACGGCGGAATGATCCGTTTTCCCTTACTAGGCGCCATATACAACAAGGAGTGTTTGTTTCCGGAGCTAGACGGCAGACCACTCAAGGGCATTGCCGAGTGTGGCAACTCAAAAGTGTTTATATCAAGCGGGTTGGGCAACTACCCGATCCCCATGAGGCTGTTTAATTCACCCGAAATAGTCTTTATTACGCTTATACCCGAATAAAGAAAACAACTTCTTTTGTATCAGGATTCGATAGTGTATAATCGATTATCAGTTTTGGAGGTATAATCCATGAGAATGCTATTTAAACAGAGGGTGTTTTCTTGGTTCGACAGCTATGACATCTACGACGAAAGCATGAATACGTTGTTTACAGTCAAGGGTCAGCTCAGTTTCGGACATCACCTCAACATATACGATAGAAATGGCTACAATATAGGTGCTGTTGTTCAAAAGGTATTTGCGTTTATGCCCAAGTTTGAGCTATACTTTGGAGGCTCCTACGGCGGATGTGTGCGAAAAGAACTGGCTCTCTTTAAGAACAACTATGTCGTGGATTACAACGGTTGGAGCGTAAAAGGCGATATAATGGGCTGGGATTATTCGATATTCGATATAAACGGCGTGCGCGTTGCCTCTATAAGCAAACGGTTGATGAATTGGAGCGACACTTATTCGATAGACGTAGACAGCCCTTATAACGCACTACCTACACTTATGATAGTGCTTGCAATCGATGCCGAGAAATGCTCAAACAATTAAGAAGATAAACAAAAGAGGCGGTAATAATCACCGCCTTTAATCGTATAAGACTGCTTAGTCTTTATCGGTCTCACTCACGTCAACCTGTGTGTTATCCTTCACCTGCTTCAGCGTGACTATGGCCTCCTCTATAAGGTGGTCATTGACCTTAATGACATCTATATGCAGACCATATGCCTCACACTCGAACTGTGTACCGTCATCAGGTACCGATGTCTGTGTGCTCATTATAAGGCCGCCAAGCGTATCAAACTCGTCATTAGGCAATTCTATACCGAGCTCGTCTGTTATCACGTCGAGCGGTATCGACCCGGACATTCTCCACGTCTTTTCGTCGATCTTTTCAAATATGGGCTCGTTCTTGTCGTCCTCTTCCGCAAAGTCGCCCACTATTTCCTCGATGAGGTCGTTCATCGTGACAATACCGACAACTCCGCCGTACTCATCGAGCACTACCGCAAAGTGGTTTCTCGTTTTTTTCATGTTCGAGAATAGTATCTCCGCCTTTAGCGTCTCGGGTACAAAGTGGGGCGGCTCTGTAGCAACCTGAAGTATCGTCTCCTTAGACGCGCCTGCGTTTCTAAAGTAATCCTTTGCATCCAGAATAGCCACGATATCATCTGCAGAGTCTTGACAAACCGGATAGAACGAGTGTCTCGATTCGTGTATTATATGCTCCCATGTAGCTTCACTGTCGTCCATCCACAGCATATCTACCTGAGTTCTATGGGTTGCGATCTCGCCGACTGTAACGTCATAAAACTCGAACACATTCTGGAGCATCTCCTTCTCCATCTCTTCAATCGTGCCGTTTTCGCTGCCAACGTCTATCATCATTCGAATTTCTTCTTCGGTGACATTATCCGATGCCTCATTGGGATCAATTCCAAACAGCTTCAATATGCAATTCGTAGAGGCGGTTAAGAGCCACACCAACGGTGCAAAAACCTTTGATATGAAAGAAATCAGTCCGGACATACCCAGAGCAAGTGTCTCCGCCTTCTTCATTGCGACACGTTTAGGTACCAACTCGCCAAAAACAAGTGTTAAATACGAAAGTATCAACGTAATAAGAATCAGAGCTATAGTGTCGATGGTGGCAGGCGAAAGTCCAATGTTCCACGATACGATGACTTCTGTCAACAATTCGGCAAAATAGTCAGCCGCAAAGGCACTTCCCAAGAATCCCGCCAATGTGATTGCGACCTGTATAGTTGCCAAAAATCTCGCCGGCTGACTCGTCAGTTTAGCAAGACGTATAGCGCGCTTATCGCCTTCCTGTGCCAGTTTTGCGAGCTTGGCATCATTTATCGAAATAACAGCAATCTCTGCGCATGCAAATACTGCGTTCAAGGCTATCAAAACAAGTTGCAGAACAATCTGCCAAAATATTCCCATTAGTTCCTCCTAAAACATTTATAAACACAAAAAACAAACGCTACCATTTAGCGCCGCTATAAACGTATGCGTAAAGTTAACAGAGGAACAAAAAGAGAAAACAGGAAATCTGATTTATTACTGTTAGGCAGTGGGACATCGTCCACAGAAATTCACTCTCCTTCATGATGTTTCAGATGATTATACACTATGTGTTTGAATAAGTCAATATCACTTCAGTATACGACCTTTTTCTTAGGTGTTTCTTATTTTTTCAAACTATCGTTGCGTCACCGACCCTTGACGCCAGATATTTTTACTAATATACAAGATAATGTTCAATATCCTTACATTTCTTACATCTCGGGTTATCGTCTTTACACATCATTCCTGTACTGTTACAATATTATTTATAAATGCCATCTTGAAAGGAGGATGTTTTGCAGTTTTATCTATTTATAGCTGCGGTTGTTATAATCGCTTGTATTCTGCTTAACAAGTTATCAAATAAGCTCGGAATACCAATGCTCATTGGTTTTATACTTCTCGGCATGGTGTTTGGATCCGACGGTCTGCTTAAGATACCGCTCTCCGACTATAGTTTTGTAGAGAAGGTATGCTCAACGGCATTGATATTTATCATGTTCTACGGAGGCTTTGGTACAAAGTGGAGTGAGGGTACGCCGGTTGCCGGACGCGCGATTCTGCTTTCAACGGTCGGCGTAGTTGTGACAGCCATACTTGTTGGTTTATTCTGCCACTTTGTCATGGGTCTGCCTTTGCTCGAGGCGCTCCTACTCGGCTCGATTCTCGGGTGTACCGATGCAGCTTCAGTTTTCTCAATATTGCGTCTACGTAGGCTCAACCTTAGAGAGAATACTGCTTCGTTATTGGAGATTGAGAGCGGCAGTAACGACCCATGCGCATATATGCTTACAATAATTGTGCTGTCACTTATGAAAGGCTCCTCAGATGTAGGCAACATACTGTATATGGCCTTCTCCCAGATTGTATACGGCGGAGGCTGCGGCATAATTATAGCATTTCTATCGGGATTGCTGCTCAAGAAATACAAGTTTTCGACCGCAGGCTTTGCACAGGTGTTTGTGCTCGCTATTGCAATACTTTCCTATTCCATACCGCAGATGATAGGTGGCAACGGCTATCTGAGCGCATATATCGTTGGCATTTACCTCGGCAACATCGATATTTACGGCAAGCGCGACCTTGTAAGTTTCTTTGATGGTATTACCGGACTTATGCAGATGGTTATATTCTTCCTGTTGGGATTGCTTTCCTTTCCCTCTCAGATGCCGACAGTTCTGCTCCCTGCTTTATTAGTATTTGTGTTCATCACACTCGTTGCCCGCCCTATAACGGTATTCCTGCTTCTTACTCCCCTTAAGACATCTATCAGACAAAGTGCTTTGGTCTCATGGGCCGGTCTCAGAGGTGCTTCTTCGATCGTTTTTGCTGTCTTCGCATATATCGGTGCACCACACCTTGCTAATGACATATTCCACATTGTATTCGTCGTGGTGCTGTTGTCCATACCCGTCCAAGGCTCTCTGATACCTTTCATCTCGAAGAAACTTGGGCTCATTGACAACAATATAGACGTTATGAGAACATTCTCAGACTATTCTGATGAACTTCCCATTAAGTATGTACAACTTGTTATTCCTCCCGGAAATCATTGGGTAAACAAGCGCGTCAGGGACCTTATGCTTCCCCCCGATACTATACTTGTCGTAATTAAGAGGGACGGAGGGACTATCGTACCAAAAGGTAATACAGTAGTCAAAGAGGGAGACCAAGTTGTTTTAAGTGCCCGAGCGCCTGTAAACTTCGATGAAGTATCACTAACCGAGAAAAGGCTCATAAAGAACGACCCGTGGATAGATAAATCGATCAGCAAGATTGATAAACCGGATAATCTACTTATTATAATGATACAGCGAGGACGCAAGCTGATTATTCCCTCCGGAGACACCGTACTTAAATTGAACGATGTGTTAGTAATCAATCACATCGAGTAGTCATGTAGCGACCCGCGTGTCTCAAACGTCCATAAAACAAATAGAAGCCCCTCTTGGGGCTTTAATTTTTTCTAATCATCCATTGCTACGGTTGCAGGTTGTTTAGAAGTCATATAAGAAGTTCTTGCGTTTCTTTTATAACTTTCCACCACCCCAGCTTTCTCGTGAGGGAGCAATATTTTACACAGTGCAACTCAAAGTACAACAAAAAACCGTGATATTACTCACGGTTTTTGTTTGGTATCCGGCAGCTGCCTATCTT
>JAEDCW010000025.1 GCA_016293975.1 Clostridia bacterium | reverse complement strand
TCATGCGCGCATACACTGCCTGTTCGTTTGCCTCGGGAAGATCGAAACGCTTTATCTTGACGTCAACTACATCGATGCCGTAGTTCTTTGCCAGTTCGTTTACGTTATCGGAAATCGCTTGATATATGTCGTTTCGTTCAGCACCGTCATCTTGATTGATTATGTCGGACTGTGCGAGCGTTCCCATGAAGTTCTTCAGCGCATTGTATGTTATGGCGTCGAGTCTCTGCTCGGCTACGGTGGTCGTTCCGAGCGTCCTGTAGAACAACAGCGGATCGGATATCTTCCACATGACATAGCTGTCGACCGTCATATTCTGCTTGTCGGAGGTAAGCACCTCGGAGGGGGGTATGTCGTACAGCATTATCGCCTTTGGGAATACTTTAATACTGTCCACGAAAGGCACCTTGAAGTGAAGCCCTGCCGTTGAGGTCGTCTCGATTATCTTCTCAAAACGCACAACACACACGTGCTGACTTTCCTGCACAGTGTATACGGAGGAAAGCAGGCATATGAGCACGAGCACTGCGACTATTGCAACTATTACTATAGTCCCCTTTTTCATCAGTTTCTACCTCCTGAGGCAAATGAGTCGAGCGGAAGTAATGTCTGCACTCCGTTCTCCGTCGTAACTATGTAGAGCCTTACATTGGGGAGGGTCGCCCTTATAGCTTCGTAGTACATGCGGAGCTTGGTTATATCGGGATTCTGCATATATTCCCTGTACATAGCTTCAAACATGGCAACTTGTTCTTTGGCCTCGTTTATACGATTTTGTTTTAGATACTCGGCATTTTGCAAGAGCTGGTCGGCTTGCGCCCTCGCTGCGGGAAGCTTGGCATTCTGGTATGCCTTAGCCTCGTTTATGACCGTCTCTGCGCCCTGCTTAGCGGTCTCGACCTCTTTGAATGCGAATGTGACATCCTCGGTCGGAGGCTCTGAATCCTGTATCTTGACGTCTGTGAGCATAAGCCCTATGTCGTATTGATCGAGAACATCGGTTATGAGTTCCTTGACCTGCATCTGTATGGCTTCCTTGCCGTCCGTCAGCACGCTGTCGACGCTGGATGAGCCTACGACGTTTCTCACCTGACTCTGTATGAGGTTTCTGAGTATCATCTCGGGCTCGTATGATGCGAACAGATACTTTATGGGGTCTGATACCTTGTACTCCACGAAGAACTCGACATTGACTATGTTATAATCGCCGGTTATCATCATGCTCTCGTTCTCGTTGAGCGTATAGCCTTCCTCGGTATTGTTGTCCGTCCTATAGCCGAGTTCTATCTTTTGATAGACATTTACATCGACTTTCTGCACTTGCTGTATGCCAAACGGAAGCTTGAAATGTATACCGGCATCGGAAACGCTTGTCACCTTTCCGAATGTCGTCACAACCGCTTGCTGCTTGTCATCTACCGTATACCAGCATGTCGACGCCAGTATTATTAAGACCAGCACAAGCAGACCGTAGCCTATAAAGCGACCTATCTTTTTTCTGTCGGCTTTTCTCCTTGGAGGATTATCATTTACAACATAATTATCCATTTTTAACCACCTTTCAAGACTCAACAAATTATATCATCAGTCAGGTACATAGTCAATTATGGTGTATTAGTATAGCGACACAGATCACGGGTTCGACGCAGTTTTGTCGGTTGCAATGCAAGAGGAACTGTTCTATAATCAAATGTATTTAATCAATCATCAGTAAGCTGAAAAGTATCCGAAATAGGTTGAGGGCATAGTTGCGGCGGAGGAATAATTATGAAGCTATACCTGATAAGACACGGCATCAGTACCGCAAATCTCCAAAGGCGGTATGCCGGTGTTTGGGATGTAGACCTCGCACCCGAGGCGTTTGACGCGCTTGAAGAGCTTAAAAATCAGGGGATATACCCGTCGATTGAGGGCAAGGCGCTGTATACCTCTGGTATGAGGCGTACAGAGCAGACGTTCAAGGCGATATTTGGAGATGTGGAGCACGAAGTCCTACATGAATTTAAAGAGATGAATTTCGGAGTGTTTGAGAAGAGCTGCTATGACGAGCTCGAAGGCGATGAAGCATATATGCAGTGGGCTATGGATACCACGGGCGAGTTTTGTTGTCCACAAGGGGAGAGCAAGCGCATGGTGTTTGACAGGGTTATGAGCGCAATACAGATGCTCAAGGCGGATGGAAGAGATGCAATAGTCGTCTGTCACGGCGCGGTAACGGCGATACTCCTGTCGTACCTGTTCGGCGACGGCAACGGAACGAATTACTTCGATTATCTGCCGCTTCAGGGCAGGGGCTACTGCATAGACTTTTCGCCTAATAGCATAACATACGAAAAAATCGGCTGATGCCGAAGCAATAAAGGAGATCGAGATGGCTGAAGAATGCACACATGACTGTTCGAGCTGCAGTGCAAATTGTTCGAGCAGAGAGTCGGAAAGTATGATAGAAAAGTGCAACCCACTCTCGCACGTAGGTAAGGTAATAGCTGTTGTAAGCGGCAAGGGAGGCGTAGGTAAATCGCTTGTGACCTCGCTTTTGGCAGTCCTTGCGATGAGAAAAGGGAAAAAAGTCGCGATACTCGACGCCGATGTCACAGGACCGTCGATACCGAAGGTGTTTGGCATTAAGGGCAGGGCAGGCGCGACAGAGGACGGCATTTATCCGGTAAGGAGCGAGGCAGGCATAGAGATTATGTCGATCAACCTCCTGCTTGAGAACGATACCGACCCCGTAGTATGGAGAGGTCCCGTAATCGCGGGCGCAGTTAAGCAGTTCTGGACGGATGTCGTCTGGGGCAATGTTGATTACATGTTCGTGGATATGCCTCCGGGAACGGGCGATGTGCCGCTTACGGTGTTCCAGTCGCTTCCCGTCGACGGCATAGTCGTCGTAACTACACCGCAGGAGCTCGTATCTATGATAGTCGGTAAGGCTGTCAATATGGCGGGACTGATGAGCATACCGATTTTGGGCCTTGTGGAGAATTATTCGTACTTCGTTTGCCCGAACTGCTCAGAGGAGCACGAGATATTCGGAGAGAGCCATGTTGCACAGGAGGCAGAGCAGTTCGGCATAGAGAACTTTGCGCGTATGCCTATAGACAAACGCATTTCAGCACTCTGCGACAAGGGAATGGTAGAGAACATACAGGCGGAGTGGCTCGTTGAGCTTGCGGACGCCATAATCAAATAGCATTGTCGAATAAAAAAGCGCTGAGGTTGTATCCGCGCTTTTTTGCTTGTGCGTCACTGCATTAAAAAAGCGGCTGTATGCCGCTTTTTATAGATTGTAGATTTTGTTAATCTTATCGTATCAGTCCAATTTCAGGGGTGTTACCGGTCCTCCGAAGCTCAGGTCAAACAGCCTTTCGGGAAGATGCCCGAACATGTACGCCATGGGCTCCCTGTCATGTATTGTACGGACGGCTTCCGCAAACAGAGGTGCTGCCGATATAAGCTTGATCTTTTCGGGGATATTCATTCCGGTCGTGTCTACTGTGTCAGTCGAAACGAGCAATTTGAGCGGACTGTTCTGAATCCGCTCCATGCCCTTTTCGCTCAAAACTACATGGGACAGGAATGCGAATACGTTCTTTGCGCCCTTGTCGAGCAAGCCGTGAGTTACGTCGCAAATTGTGCCGCCGGAAATTGTGAAGTCATCGACTACCAGGCAGTTTTTGCCCTTTACGTCGCCGATTATCTCGAGAACCTTTGCGTTCTCATCGTGAGATGTTCTGACTTTGTCGCCTATGGCAACGGGACAGCCGAGTTCGTTTGCGAATATGCGCGCACGCTTTGCAAAGCCGGCATCGGGAGATACGACTACGAGGTCATCATTTACTATACCGAGGCGTCTTGCATACTCGCACAGGAGGCTCTGACCGTAGAGGTGGTCGACGGGCTTTGAGAAGAAGCCCTGAACCTGCGCACTGTGAAGGTCCATCGTTATAACTCTGTCTGCACCGACGGTCTCTATGCAGTCGGCACATACCCTTGCGCGAATACTGACGCGAGGCTCGTCCTTTTTATCTGCTTTAGCGTAGCTGAAATAAGGAATAATTGCAGTAACGGAGTTCGCGCTTGCACGCTTGAAGGCATCAATCCAGAACAGCAGCTCGACGAATTCGTTGTTCGGGCTCCTGCCGATGGACTGTACGATGTAAACATCGCTGTTTCTTATGGACTCATCCACTTTGACATAGGTATTACCCTCAGAGAAGGTAATCGTTTTCGATTTACCGAGGTTTACGCCGAGATAGTCACACATCTTCTGCGCAAACGGCATGGAGTTCTGACCGGCGAAAATCCTAATATCAGACATACTAAAAAAAGCCCCCCCTTTTTTTCTAAGCCTATATTAGCAGATAGTTTTTAAATTATCAACACTTTGGAAAGTATATCTATTTTGCGCTTGCAGGCTTATCTTTTTGCCTTTGGCTATTGTCTGTAAAAAGTGGAAATGATATGATATGCGAATGATTAATAGACTAAAGAACATGGGTAATAAGGGATTGTTTGACGACAGGGAGTTTTGGCAAGCCATATGGAAGCTCGCCGTACCCCTTGCGCTTCAGAATTTGCTCACAAGCTCGCTCTCGCTCGTCGATACCGTAATGGTTGGCACGCTGAGCGGCGTTGCGATTTCCGCCGTAGGCTTTGCATCTCAGATTGCGTTCTTTTCAAACATCGTAATGTTCGGCTTCGCCTCTGGTGCGGCGGTATTTATCGCGCAGTTCTGGGGAAATAAGGACAGGGATGGTATATCCAAGACGTTTTGCCTGACGCTCCTTTGCAATGTGCCCGTATCATTGATTTTCTTTGGTCTCGCTTTCTTTGCGCCGGAGATGATGATAAACATATTCACCGACGATCCGATGGCGATAGCTGAGGGCGCGGGATACTTGAGGATCGCGTCATTCTCATACATCGGAGTTGCAGTTCAGCAGACAATGTCTATTGCGCTCAGGTCGACCGAACACATTAAGAGTCCGGTCATAGTAAGCGCGATTTCTGTAATTATGAATGTCGTGCTCAACTACATACTCATATTTGGAAAGCTTGGGTTTAAGCCCATGGGGATCGTAGGTGCGGCATATGCTACGTCCATATCGGGAATAATTGCACCCATATTGCTGATTATAATATCGGTATGCGAGAAGAACATACTCATAGCGCCCGTAAAAAAGCTATTTAACCTTAAGGGCGGCTTTGTAAAGGAGTTTTTCTCACGCGCTCTGCCCGTGCTCCTGAATGAATCGCTGTGGGCGCTCGGTGTAGTGGCGTACAATATGATACTGGGAAGGCTTGGCACGTCGAACTTCTCTGCGGTAACGATAGCGAGAACAGTGGAAAACCTCGCATTCGTTTTCTTTATTGGAATATGTAACGCCTGCAACGTGCTGGTGGCTAAAAACGTAGGTGCAGGAGACATACACAAGGCAAGGCGGCACGCGTCGCGGTTTATGGTGCTCGTACCCATACTTGCCATAGTGTTGGGCGTGACCATCGTGATATTGAGGGCGCCCATACTGAGCGTATTTAACATAACGGATGCAGAACGAGCTATCGCTAGCGTACTACTGCTCATATACGGCTTTGAGATCGGATTGAGAAACCTGCCGTACATAGCGATAGTCGGCTGTTTCAGAGCCGCGGGAGACACGAAGATAGGAATGAAGTACGACCTGCTGTTCCTTTGGGCGGTATCTCTGCCGCTTACGTTCATCGCCGCATTCGTGTTGAAACTGCCTTTTATAGCCGTATATGCGATAATGCTGTTATGTGAGGATATACCAAAGACCATAGTCTGCCTCAAGCGATTCTTCAGTCTTAAGTGGATAAAGCCGGTGACTGAGGAGGGTCTCAGAGGATTAGCCAAGTACAAGGAGGAACAAAGTGCCGGTAGTATTGTCAAATGAAGTAAAAGAAGCATTGGAATCGGGAAAGCCCGTAGTGGCGCTCGAAAGCACGATAATATCCCACGGAATGCCGTATCCGAAGAACGTGGAGACGGCGATGCGCTGTGAGGAGATAGTCCGCGAGGAGGGTGCGGTACCCGCTACATGTGCGGTAATAGGAGGGCAGCTTTGCGCAGGACTCGACAGCGACATGATAGAGCATCTCGGCATGGCAAGAGGTGTCGCCAAGGTCTCACGCCGCGATCTCGCAAGGGTAGCTGCCGCAGGCGCAGACGGCGCAACGACAGTCGCCGCAACTATGATAATCGCACACATGGCAGGCATAGAGCTCTTCGCTACGGGCGGAGTAGGAGGTGTACACAGGGGTGCGCAGGTCACAATGGACATCTCCGCAGACTTAGAGGAGCTTTCAAGGACGCCTGTGACAGTGGTCTGTGCGGGCGTAAAGAGCATACTCGACATAGGTCTTACGCTTGAGTACCTAGAAACAAAGGGCGTTCCCGTGGTTTCCTGCGGCACGGAGGATTTCCCCGCGTTTTATACAAGAAGGAGCGGATTCTTCTCCGACGCGAGATACGATTCGCCCGAGGAGCTTGCAGCGCTTATCGCCGCTCAAAGGGAGCTCGGGCTTAATAACGGCATACTGATAGCCAACCCCATTCCCGAGGAATACTCTATGGATGAAGCCGAGATAAATGCGGCGATTGAAACCGCACTGAAACAGGCGGATGAGCAGGGCATCAGGGGAAAGCGCATAACGCCTTTCCTACTCGAAAGGATTGGACAGATAACGGCCGGAAAGAGCCTTGAATCGAACATTCAGCTTGTTTACAATAATGTAAGGCTCGCGGCGAGAATAGGCGTGTGTCTGAACAAGGGCGCATAACGCCTTCAGTTCACGAATAGTTTACGATTCGGTCGAATAAGTTGCAGTTGCGGCGTTTCAATTATGTTAATTATGTGTTAACATAACTTTTAATGTTGCACTGCTGAATTTGGAGGATACAACTTGGCAAACAATAACTCAAAAGGCTCACAGAAAAACAACCGCAGGAAGAACGGTCTCAGCGGAGCGCTTTTGTTGCTTCTTATCGTTTTAGGCGTAGTCATTCTTATGAGCACTACGGGGCTGTTCAATTTTAACAAGCCGACCGAAATAAAATACAAGGACTTCATCACGATGGTAAAAAACCACGAGGTGAAGGCGATACAGTTACAGAGCGGTACTGTGTACGGTCAAAAGATGGATACGAAGCTCACCGATAAGGATTTCTACGATAGCGGAAGATACGACTTCTACTGTGTCATAACCTCAGAGGAGGTATTCGCAAACGATATGGCGGTAATCGTCAGTGCCGAAACGGGCGTGGACCCATCCATGGTGACGGCAGAGGATTACCCATTTGAGTACAAAAAACTACAGCCCGTTGAAACATCGGCGTTTGAGTACATTCTGATAAACGTCATTCCGATACTTATCATGTTCGTGCTTATCTACTTGTTCGTGATACGTCCGCAGATGGCCGGCAACAGGCAGGCGCAGAACTTCACAAAGAGCAGGGCGAGAGCGACCATGGGCGGCGCAAACAACGTCACGTTTGACGACGTTGCGGGCGCAGATGAAGAAAAGAACGAGCTCCAGGAGATAGTCGACTTTCTGAGAAACCCCAAGAAGTTCACGGACATGGGCGCGAGGATTCCAAAGGGCGTGCTGCTCGTAGGCCCTCCCGGCACGGGCAAGACATTGCTTGCAAAGGCGACTGCGGGCGAGGCGAATGTTCCGTTCTTCTCGATTTCGGGTTCGGATTTCGTTGAGCTCTATGTCGGTGTAGGTGCAAGCCGAGTCAGGGATATGTTCCAGACTGCGAAGAAATGTGCACCGTCGATTATATTCATCGATGAGATAGATGCCGTAGGACGTCAGCGCGGCACGGGCCTCGGCGGCGGTCACGACGAGCGCGAGCAGACGCTCAACCAGCTACTCGTTGAGATGGATGGATTTGCCGCGAACGAGGGCATAATAGTCATAGCGGCGACAAACCGTCCCGACATACTGGATCCCGCACTTCTGCGTCCGGGCAGATTTGATAGACAGGTAACGGTGAATTACCCCGACGTAAAGGGCCGTGAGGCAATATTGAAAGTACATTCAAAGAAAAAGCCGTTGGCTCCCGACGTGGACCTCAAAGTCATTGCCAAGATGACGGTAGGCTTTACCGGTGCAGACCTTGCAAATGTGCTCAACGAGGCAGCCATACTCTCTGCCCGCTACGGCTTGAAGAACATATCAAACGAGGAGATAGCCGAGGCTATAACAAGGGTCGAGATGGGTCCCGCTAAGATAAGTCTCGTAATCTCCGAGGATGATAAGCGCATTACCGCATACCACGAGGCAGGTCACGCTATAGTTGCAAGGATGCTCCCCAACTGCGATCCCGTACACGAGATAACGATAATCCCCAGAGGCATGGCGGGTGGTTACACAATGACGCTTCCCGAAAAGGATAAGTCTTATGTCACGCGTGGTAAGCTCTACGACAGAATCGCAGAGCTCATGGGAGGCAGAGCCGCAGAGCATCTGACACTTCCCGATGTTACAACGGGCGCATACAGCGACATTAAACGCGCAAGCGAGATAGCCCGCAAGATGGTCGTGGAATACGGCATGAGCGAAAGAATTGGTCCTTTGTTCTTGGGAGGAGAATCCGAAATAGTCATAGGCAAGGAGCTGGGTCATTCGAGGAATTACTCCGATGACACGGCACACGCCATTGACGAGGAAGTACGAAGAATACTCGAGGAGCAGTACCAGAGGGCTCTAAGCACGTTGAAAGATAATCGCGAGATGCTCGAAAGAGTCGCCGCGGCACTTATTGAATACGAGAATCTCACGGGCGAGGAATTCAACGCCATATGCGAGGGCAAGGAAGTTACTATAGTGCCGTTTAGGAAGAAAGCCGAGGAGCGCGAGGCCCAGATGCTTGAGGCGAGAAAAAGGGCCGCCGCCAGACAGCAGAGGACGTTCGACGATTCGTATAAGTACGGAAGTCAGCAGGAGGATAGCATTCCTCATGCGCCTGAACAACCCGAAAAAACAGAAGCCGAACCGCCCGAGCAGAGCAACGGAGACGATACAAATTCAGACGGCGAAGAGGAATAAAAAACTACAAGCTCGGGCGTGCGCTGCGCGTCCGAGCTTGTATGCAAAAGAGGTATTTATGGTAAAGTACGAGCTGCATTCACATTCGATAATGTCCGATGGATGCGAGACACCGACGCAAGTCGTCAGAGATGCCAAAAAAGCGGGGGTCAGACTGCTTGCGCTGTCAGACCACGACAGCATGAAGGGCGTTGAAGAGGCAATTGAAGAGGGCAAGCGGATAGGTGTAACTGTTTTGCCCGCAATAGAGATAGACACCGAGCTTTTCGGTGAAGAGCTTCACATATTGGGAATAGGCGTAGACATACACGAGCAGGCGCTCTTTGAAGCAATAGAAGCACAATGTCAAAAGAGGCTCGAGAGGCTTTGGCGTATGGTAGATGTCGTTGAGAAGAAGGGCATACCCGTAAGGGAACACATTAAGCTGTCCGGTGGAAGTGCATCGAGAGCGGATATAGCAAAAGCTCTGTTCAGTATGGGCTATGGTAACAGCGTGTCGGAGGCATTCAATATGTTCCTGACAAAAGACCTCGATGTTAACTGCGAATATAAGAGACTGCCGGCGAAGACTGCGATAGAGCTTATAAACGGTGCGGGCGGTATAGCGATACTTGCGCATCCCTGTCTTTACGGCACGGAGACCGAACTTATTGTAAAGGAGCTCGTGCCACACGGACTTATGGGCATAGAGGCGTACTATATAAGTGCGACGGAGGCTCAGCGCAGGGAAGGTGTTGCGCTCGCAGAAAAGTACGGGTTAATTGTGACCTGTGGCACGGACTTCCACGGCATGGCGATAAGGCCTACTTCACCTATGGGAGGTGCCTTTGTCAATAATGAGGACGTCCGAAAGGGCTACGAATTTATAGTAAATAAGTTGGGAATCAAATTTTACGAAGCAATAGACGATTGAAAAATGGAGTTCCTGGATTATCTCATAGAGCAGGCGGAACGGCACGACGGATTTGAGTGTGCGGACGCAATAAAGCTGTGTTATCAAGCGGCATTCGGCGCGGAGCATATGGTAAGCGACAATGCGCTCTGTTATCTCGTGGAAGAGGCAAAGGCTGTGGGTACGACCGACGAAGTGCTGACCGAAGCGATATCAAACGACTACATGAGGGTCAATTTGAGTGCATGGAACGCTCTAGGACTATGTGAGCGTTGGCTGTTCAATATGTTCAGGGATACCGCAAAAATGGGAGCTGTACACGATGAGGCGTATATGACGGCGCTCCTCGACACGGTCACCGATGCCGTATCGAACGGACGAGTGGATTTAGACGCGCACGAGTGGAACGCGTACCTAAAGAAATACCGCGCAGGCGGTTACAGACCCGTACATCACAGCGATGACTACAGAAAACTCGGTTCGCCCCATTACAGGGTGGTGAGCAGAGAATACGCGCCTGTAATCGAGTTGCTTAAGCTCGGTGTGTGCAGAACGAGACCTGATTGCCCGCTCGTTATAGCGATAGACGGCAGAGCGGCGTCAGGAAAAACCACGCTTGCAGAGCTTATTCGCGGAGTGGTCGGCGGCTGTGTGATACACATGGACGACTTTTTTCTGCCGTTTGATATGCGTACTGACGAAAGACTGGCAGAACCCGGCGGAAATGTGCATTACGAGAGATTTGCAGATGAGGTTGCGTGCAAGCTGAGTGAGAAAGGTACGATAACGTATGGGGCATTCGATTGCTACGACGGTAGTATGAAATCGGTGTCTGCCGATATATCTGAATTCGTGATAGTCGAGGGTTCGTACAGCCTGCATCCGAAGCTCGGGGACTATGCGGACATAAGCGTTTTTATGACCATAGACGGCCAAGCACAGCTCGGCAGAATAGTCGCAAGAAACGGCAACGACATGGCGGAGCGCTTCGAGACGACGTGGATACCGCTCGAGGAGAAGTATTTCGAGTACTATTCGATAAAAGACAAAGCCGATTTGATTATAAGTAATTGATTAGAATAAAACGCCGCGGTTATAGCCGCGGCGTTCTCTATGCCTTTCCAACTACTCCGTCCAGATTACTCTGTCGGGCTTTCTCTCTATCTCTCTGGGACCCGCGTCGGCATAGCCAATTGCGGCAGAGCCGTATACCATGTTTTCCTCTGGCACGCCTATCTCCGTAAGCACCTTCCTCACTTCGGGGTAATCACAGGTGGGGTGCGGACAGTTTATCCAGCAGGAGCCCAAGCCCAATGCTGTGGCGGCAATGAACATATTTTCGAGCGCACACGAGCAATCCGCGTAGCCGAGGGGGTTGTTCCTGTCCTCGCTTGCGATAATGAGCACGGGAGCGTCATAATGCGGACGGAACGTGCCCTGTTCATTTGCGCGGAAAGGCAGTCTGCCGTCTGATGCGAGCATGCCCATCGCCTCGATGAAGCGGTCGAGCGTTTTACCGCGCAGAACCGCAAAGTGCGTCTGCTGCCTGTTCATCGCGGTAGGACCGCAAAGTGCCGCCTGCAGGATTATGTCGAGCTTCTCCTGTTCAACGGATATGGGCTTATATGCCCTGATACTGCGCCTGTTGAAAATCCCGTTAATTACCTCGTTCATAGCTTACCTCCGTCATGAATTTTTAATATTCCTTTTTTGTTTGCATTTCCTTCACCGGGCGTTCGCCATGCGTACAGCCACTTGCCCCTGTAGAAGCGTATCAGCGAGAGTATCCCCCTCATCGTGAGGTCGAGGAACATAGCATACCATGCGCCAATAAGGCCCAGGTCGAATACATACGCGAGCAGATATGCCACACCTATTCTTACGCCCCACATACCTACGAGTCCTATGTAGAACGACCACTTCGTATCGCCAGCACCTCTGAGTATACCGGAGGTTACGTTGGCGGCGGCAAACATGGTCTGTGCAAACGCTTCAATCCTGAGCACCCTTGAACCTAAAGTTATGACTTCGGGGTCATTTGACATTATAGCCAGCAGTGGTTCGGCAAAGACATACAGTACCACCCCCATAAGCGTCATGAACACCATGCCGTAGTACAGGCAGTAGTTTGAGAACCGCTTTGCCAAGTCTCGACGTTCAGCTCCGAGAGTTTGGGCAACGAGCGTCGTAGCCGCCGTTGAGAATCCGAACACGGGCATATAGGTTATGCTTTCTGCGGTTATGGCAAGATAGTGGGCGGCGAGCACTTTGGTGCCTAGTCCCGTTACCATCGATGTGACAACTATCTGTCCGCCTGAGAGCGCCATTCTCTCGAGTGCGACGGGATAGGCGAGTGTCAGCATCTCTTTCCATACGCCGCCGTCGAACTTGTATTTATCCTTTAGGCTTATGCGCGCGGGATAGTCCTTGACAAACAGCGTGATGAGCATTATCGTCGCAGAAACCGCCATCGAAATGACCGATGCGAAGGCAGCGCCCCTTATGCCCCAACCTGCGCCCCACATTGTAAACGATGTGTCGATGAGTACAGTTTCCGTAAACGGTATCTTAATAAACAATGATATGTCGCGAGTCGGGAATATAAAAAGGAAGTTCAAGCCGACATTGAGTATGTTTGCCGTCAGATTGCTGAACATGGGCGTTCTTGTGTCGCCCGCACAGCGGACTATCGCGCCCGATATGGCATTGGGTACGTTAAAAAGGTATATGAATGCGATTATAGACAAATAAGATGCGGCATCGTTTCTCAAAGACTCATCTGCGCCGAGCCAACCCGGAAGATAGCCGGATATGCAGAACAGTATTGCACTTATAGCCGCTCCGAAAACCAGCATAGCCATGAGCGCTTGCCTGACTATCTTCTTCGCCTTCTCGTGGTCTCCTCCGCCTATGTTGCGCCCGACGAGTACAGAAAAGCCGACGCCAAGCGCACCGCAAATACCGTTTATCAACCATGTTGTAGACGAATTGAGCCCTACCGCCGCAGATGCGTCCGCGCCCAAAGCACCTACCATCGCCGTGTCCACGTACATTACGGCAGACATGAGGAATTGCTCGATTATCGTAGGCCATGCCAGCATGAACATGACCTTTACGGGACTTATGCCCTCTTCGAAAATATTTAATTCTCTCTTCATATCAGTGATTATATGTCAATAATAAATACTTGTAAATAACCCATGATGTACCAAAACCAAATCATTACCGACTGTTATCTAAGCAGAGAGTTGAGAGCTTTAGGCATATATTTGTCACAGGATTACGGCATCGTGCAACGCTTAGTATTATTCCGGCTTTATTGACGATTGGGCGGCAAAAAAGTATAATCAAAGCAGCGTACTTAAGCGTTACCGCGCTGTATTTTTTAATTGTGAGGCGCATATGGATTTGTTCGATAACAGAAGAAAATCACCGCTTGCAGACAGGATGCGCCCGAGAAATCTCGACGAGTTCATAGGGCAGGAACATATTGTCGGCAAAGGCAGACTTCTAAGGCGTGCCATCGAATCGGACACGCTTCAAAGCAGCATATTTTTCGGTCCTCCGGGTTGCGGCAAGACCACGCTCGCATCGGTTATTGCAAACACCACCGGAGCGGCTTTTGTCAAGCTCAACGCCGTGACTTCGGGTGTCAAGGAGGTTCGAGAGGTCATTTCGCAGGCCGAAGACAGGCTCGGCCTCTACGGACAATACACGTATCTCTTGCTCGACGAGTGCCACAGATGGAGCAAGGCGCAATCGGACAGCATTTTGCCCGCGCTCGAAAAGGGCACTATAAGATTCATCGGCTCTACTACGGAAAACCCCATGATAAGCATGACGAACGCCATAGTGTCCAGGTGCAGAGTGTTCCAGTTCCTCCCGCTCGGCGACGACGATGTGAGAAAGGCGGTCGAGGCCGCGCTCAAGGATAAAGAGAGAGGCTTGGGGGCATATCCTGTAGATATAGACGAGGATGCGCTCATGCACATCGTGAGGATATCAAACGGCGATGCGAGGTGTGCGCTTAACGCAATAGAGCTTGCGGTACTGACGACAGAGCTTAAAGACGACCGTATACATATCGACATCAGTATTGCGGAGGAGTCGATACAGCGCAAGGTAATAAACATAGACGACGAGAACTTCTACAATATGCTGTCGGCGTTCTGCAAGAGTCTGAGAGGTTCGGATTCCGACGCTGCGTTGGCGTGGTTTGGGCGGATGATCTATGCCGGAGTCGATCCGAGGATAATATGCAGGCGACTTATCGCACACGCGTCCGAGGACGTAGGGCTTGCAAATCCCACGGCTATGCAGCAGGCTGTAGCGGCGGCGCAAGCACTTGAACTCATCGGAATGCCGGAGGCTAAACTTCCCATAGCACAGGCGATAATATTTATCTGCGAGTCTCCGAAATCAAATTCCGTTGTGATGGCGGTCGACTCGGCTTTTGAAGATTCCGCACTGTATAAGGACGAGCCAGTACCTATTCACCTAAGAGACACGAGTTACAGAGGAGCAAGCAAGTACGGCAACGGAGTGGGCTATAAATACCCTCACGATTATTCCGGACACTATGTCGAGCAGGAATACATGCCGCTGTCTGTTAGGGGAAAGCGCTACTATATACCGTCTGAGCAGGGCACGGAAGCGCGCATAAAGCAGAGACAGCAGGACCGAAAGAGCAAATAATCGCAATATTCTTAACAAAAAGCGGATTTGCAATTAGTATTTTCGGTTTACAACTGAGAATTTTGCTGTTAAAATATTAATTGGCGTGGTTTGGGCCCTAAATTCATACCTAATTTACTCTATAGGGGGATGACATACAAATATGAAAGCTTATACAGCAGAGAGCATTCGCAACATAGGCGTATTCGGCCATGGCAGCGAAGGAAAGACAACACTCACAGAGGCTATGCTGTTCAATGCAGGACAGATTGAGCGCATGGGGCGTGTGGAGGACGGCAACACCGTTTCCGACTATGATCCTGAAGAGGCAAAGAGAGCCATATCGATAAGCACTTCGGTAGCACCCATCGAGTGGAACAACACGAAGATCAATGTTATAGATGCGCCTGGCAGCTTTGACTTCTACGGTGAGGTAGCCGAGGCATTTGCACTTGCTGACTCTGCTCTGATAATAGTCGGTTCGGTTTCCGGAGTTACAGTCGGTGCCGAGAAGGCTATGGCGCTCTGCAAGAAGTATGCCAAGCCCCGTATCATGGTCGTCAACCAGATGGACAGAGAACACGCCAACTTCGATAAGGTGATCGATGCATTGGTGGAACGCTTCGGTCCCTCTGTAGCACCCATTCAGCTCCCCATCTGGGAAGCAGGTTCATTCAAGGGCTATGTAGACCTCACAACGATGAAAGCATACATGTTCGACGGCAAGGGAACAAAGGAAACAGACATTCCCGCAAACCTCAGCGACCGTGCACAGGAACTCCTCGGCATGCTCACAGAGGCGGCTGCAGAGACGAGCGAAGATCTGATGGAAAAGTACTTCAGCGATGGCGAACTCTCTCAGGAAGACATCAAGACCGGTCTTAACGCCGGTGTTATGAATGGCGACATCACACCCGTTTGCTGCTGCTCATCACTTGCAAACCTCGGCGTACGCACACTGCTCGACGACGTGGTCCGCTACATGCCCACAGCTAAGGACGCAGCAATGAGACCATGCACGGACATGAAGACGGGCGAAGCCGCAAAGGTCACAGAAGGCAAGTTCGCAGCTCAAGTCATGAAGACCGTTGCAGACCCCTTTGTAGGCAAGATTTCAATTATGAAGGTATTTTCGGGCACACTCACAAACGCGACAGTGCCGTTCAATTCACGCGAGGAGAAGGCAGAAAAGCCCGGAACCGTATACATCATGACAGGTAAGAACCTTACCGTGGCAGACAAGATTGAGGCCGGCGACATCGGCGCAATGGCAAAGCTCCAGTACACAAATACCGGAGACACACTCTGCGACGCTTCCGCACCCATTGTATTTGAAGCCATCGACTTCCCGAAGCCCTGCATTTCACTGGCAGTTTCCGCAAAGAAGCAGGGTGAGGACGATAAGATAATTGCAGGTCTCAGAAGGCTCACCGAGGAAGACCCGACAATCAGCATCGAGAAGAATGCGGAGACGGGCGACGTACTCGTCTGCGGTATAGGCGAAACACATATCGACGTTACCTGCGCAAAGCTCAAGAACAAGTTCAAGGTAGAAGCACAGCTCACAGAGCCCCGTGTAGCCTATCGTGAAACCATCCGCTCTTCTGCAGAGGCAGAAGGTAAGCATAAGAAGCAGTCCGGCGGCGCAGGTCAGTTCGGTGTTGTTCAGATGCGCTTTGAACCGCTCGAAGAGGGCGACTTTGAATTCGTTAACGCCATCGTGGGCGGCGTAGTTCCCAAGGAATTCATACCCGCAGTAGAAAAGGGCCTCCGCGAGGCACTCGTACACGGCGTATTGGCGGGCTACCCCATGATAGGCATCAAGGCAACACTGTATGACGGCAAGTACCATCCCGTCGACTCCAAGGAAGTTGCATTTAAGAGTGCCGCAAGACTCGCATACAAGGCAGCTTGTGCAAAGGCATCACCCGTGCTTATCGAGCCGATCTATCGCTATGACATTACCGTTCCCACGGATTACTTGGGCGATATAATGGGCGATATGAGCCGCCGCAGAGGCCGTGTTATCGGTACAAATCCGACAGACGAGGGCACAACGGTTGTCGCAGAGGCTCCGCTTTCCGAAATGGTCAAGTACGCAACAGACCTGCGTTCAATGACGCAGGGCCGCGGATCGTTCGCTTCCGAGTTCGTACGCTACGAGGATGTTCCCGCCAACATCGCACAGAAGATCATCGAGCAGGCCAAGAGGGAAGACGAGGACGACGAATAATTACGACAAAGCCGTATTTTACGGATACGGACAGACTACATACACGAGCCGTCAAGCGAGTAAGCTGGCGGCTTTCTTTTACATTTTGTAGTGGTTCGGAACCCCGAGCCGCCTATGCCTTTTTACACTTTTGTCAATCAAAGTTTGCATAATGCAACCATATTTACTATTAAAAACACACGAATATATGGTACAATTACTTTAATAATCGGCGGTAAGTTCAACCGCAAAAGGAGGATAACTTGACTGATCAGAAAACAGCACGCTTGGTGCTCGGCGAAGCGTTGCGAACGGGCGGAGATTTTTCGGAACTCTACATGCAGGATACCGAGAGCAACAACCTTTCGATGGTAGACGGAAGCGTTGAGGAAGCAGCCTATTCACGTATCAAGGGTGCAGGCGTCAGGGTACTTAAGGGTACCAAGTGTGCTTATGCTTATACCGCGGATACCAGTGAAGAAGCGCTTATCGCGACCGCGAGGGCGGCGGCCGCTGCCATTGACGACGTGTGTGAGGGCACTACGACAAGCTTTGCGGTACGCGACTATAAGACCGCACCCAAAGTGGCATTTTCAGATATCGACAACGCCAGAAGAATCGCTCTGCTTAAGGAAGGCACAGCCGCGGCAAAGGCATACTCGCCGGAGATTTCACAGGTCACGGCAAGGTACCTCGATGTCGACCACAAGATTATGGTCTGCAACAGCGAGGGCGTGTGGGCGGAGGACAGAAGACCCAGAACACGCGTGTTCGTTCAGGCGATAGCTTCTAAGGACGGCGAGGCTCAGACGGGTTACGTTTCTCCCGGCCTCGGAATGGGCTTTGAGGCGTTTGAACATATCAATATGACCGATGTAGGCAGAGAGGCCGCAAAGACAGCTGTCACAATGCTGCATGCACCTCAGTGCCCTGCAGGTACAGTGCCCGTCGTGATCGACGGCGGCTTCGGAGGCGTTATTCTTCACGAGGCTTGCGTACATTCACTCGAAGCGACGAGCGTATCTAAGGGCAACTCCGAATTCTGCGGCAAGCTCGGACAGAAGATAGCCTCCGACATAGTAAACGCCGTAGATGACGGAACTATGCCCGGCGAATGGGGTACTATCAATGTAGACGATGAGGGCACACCGGCACAGCGCAATTTGCTTATCGAGAACGGCGTACTTAAGTCGTATTTGTTTGATATGCTCGGCGCAAGGCGTATGCCGCATCCGCTGACGGGCAGCAGCCGCAGACAGAGCTACAGGTATGCACCGACATCGAGAATGACGAATACATTCTTCGCACCGGGCAATCACGACAGCGAAGAGATGATAGCGACAATGGGTGACGGTCTGTTTGCCGCAAAGATGGGCGGAGGCTCGGTAAATCCCCTCACGGGCGAATTCAACTTCGCGGTACTCGAGGGCTATTGGGTAAAGAACGGCAAGATATACTGCCCCGTCAGAGGTGCGACGCTCATAGGCAAGGGCGCAGAGGTACTCCTCAAGATTGACAGGATAGGTAAGGAAATGTGGATGGGCCAGGGAATGTGCGGCTCGGCGTCGGGCAGCATACCCACAAACGTAGGTCAGCCCAGAATCAGGGTAGAAAGCATTGTAGTCGGCGGAAAGGGAGGTGCCCTGTAATGACGGTTATCGAATTTAAAGAACAGGTTTTCAAAAAGGCACTTGAGAGCGGATGTACCGCTGCCGAGATTTACTTCTCCGAGGGCGAGAGCTTTTCGGTAGACGTGCGTCAGGGCGTAGTTGATGAGTATTCTGTCAGCAAGGAATTGGGTCTGAATCTGCGCGTAGAGTACGATGGAAAGAACGGTTACGCATATACAGAGGCGCTCGAAGATGCCGATACACTCGTTGCAAAGGCAATAGACAACGCAAAGTCGGTAGAATCTTCGGATATCAGTCCCATGCAGGGAAAGTGCGAGTACGAGATGATTGAAAAGCACTCACATCCTATAGATGCACTCAGCGAAAAGGAAAAGATCGACCTCGCCATATCGATAGAGCAGAAGACGCTCAAGAGGGACCCGAGGGTTGACAGGGTCGAATCCGCAAACTGCACCACTACCACAGGCAGGACCTGTATTTACAACACGCTCGGCCTCGATGCGGAATCCGACGACGATATCAGCTACACATATGTACTGCCGATCATGAGGGACGGCGAACAGGTCAAGAATTCAATGGCGTTCAGAAGCGGCGGCAAGGCGATGGAGATAGACAGCCTCGTAGATGAAGCCGTTGCGGAGTGCGCACTTCAGTTTGGCGCAAAGACCGTACCTGCGGGCAAGTACAACATAATCATAAGGAACACAACATTCGTAGACCTGCTCACGGCATTCTCGCCCATATTCTCCGCAGACAACGCACAGAAGGGTCTGTCACTGCTTGCAAACAAGGAAGGCGAGGTCATAGGTTCGTCGCTCCTCACTATTGTAGACGACCCGTTACATCCCGAAGCTCCCAGGGCATTTGATGCAGAGGGTGTACCTTCCGTGACAAAGACCGTGGTTGAGAATGGCGTATTCAAGACACTGCTCTATAATCTTAGGACTGCAAAGAAGGCGGGCTGTGAGTCCACATCAAATGCGAGCAGGGCAGGTACATCCGCGCCCATAGACATCACGCCGTCCGTCATGTACGTCAAGCCCGGCGACAAGAGCTATGATGAACTCATTGCACAGCTCGGAAACGGACTTGTGATTACGGATATGTCAGGTCTGCACTCGGGACTCAATACCGTTTCGGGCGAGTTCAGCCTTCTCTCACGGGGACTGCTCATAGAAGGCGGCAAGGTAGTCAGGGCTGTCGACCAGATAACCGTAGGCGGCAACTTCCTCGAACTGCTCAAGTCTATCGAGGCAATAGGTAGCGACTTGCGCTTTGGATTGCCGTTCGGCGCAGTGGTCGGTTCCCCGAGCATTCTCATTAACGACGTCATTATATCCGGCTCTTAAGAACTGATAGTGTGATAGTGTTTAGGGCCGCGTGTCTCGGCGATGCGCGGCTCGTATACTGTATTTTTTCGTTAAATTGGTAAATATTGGCTATATTCCGTCATCGCTGTCTGATGTGTGATGCCGGGGTTGCGTTGTTCCCCAAAAAAGTCGGGCAAACTTGACACAAAGACAACGATGGTATATAATAATATCCGGTTAATTTTTACTCTAAAACAGCGAAGATCTATACTGTGTATGAAGGAGGAATAAAGCGTGTTTTCGGTAGGCGATATCGTATGTTACCCAATGCATGGTGTCGGTACGATTCAATCGATAGAAGAAAAGACTATTCTTGGGGATACGGCAAGCTATTACATAATACGCTTTGTGTCCAACAATATGACCGCCATGGTTCCGGTGAATAATGTCGAGCAGGTTGGTTTGAGAAACGTCATAGACGCAGACGAGTGCGACAAGGTATTTAAATACTTAGACGGCGAGGCTACGGACGAAAGCGACAACTGGAATCAGAGATACAGAGACAACATGGATAAGTTGAAGCGCGGCTCGATATACGAGATAGCAGATGTTGTTAAGTCCCTTAAGAAGCGTGAAACCGAAAAGGGGCTTTCGTCTGTAGAAAGGAAGATGTTCATTTCCGCAAAGAACGTGCTCATAACCGAGTTGTCGTACGCAAGCGGAAAGACTGTTTCCGATATAGAGATGTGCTTTGATTCGCTGTGTCAAAAGTAAACAAATAATTGAATAGAGAGGTATAAGATGGCAAAACGGCTTGCTAGGTTTTTTATTGCGCTGGTAGGTGCTGGTGTTGGCGTTGGTCTTGCCGCTTCTATTAACGAGCTCCTGGGGAGTCTCATCAAAGACATCGACAATTGGGCATTTTATGCGAGTGCAGTCATTATAGCTTATGTCGTATTTGGGCTTGTTTGTGGCATTATAGCTTTTATTTATTTTTCCAAAATCACAGAGGCATTCGCTTCACTCGCGCACAAAATTCAAAACAAGTTGTCTGAAATCCCTGCATCCGACGTTTTTCTCGGCATTGTTGGACTTATTTTAGGCTTGGTAATCGCGTTTTTGGTGAGCACGTTAGTCAACACGATAGGAGTAGTGTGGGTTGAGATTCCGATCAACGTTGCCGTTTACACCGTCTGCGCTTATTTGGGCTGGAACATAACGATAAACAAGCGCAACGAGATAAATGTTCCGAATTGGTTCAAGCGTACAAAGGGGCATAAAAACGCCGTGACGGTAGCAAGACCCAAGCTGCTTGATACATCCGTTATAATTGACGGCAGGATATTGGACATATGCAAGACGGGCATAGTTGAGGGTGAGATAATCGTACCGGAATTTGTGCTCAAGGAATTGCAGAACATCGCAGACAATGCTGACTCGACGAGGCGTACAAGGGGCAGAAGAGGACTCGATATGCTCAACATGCTCATGGAGGAGCTGGACGGAAGGGTGACTATCGACAAGAGGGATTATCCCGAGATGGAAGAAGTTGACCTAAAGCTTCTGAAGCTCGCTTCTTCAATAGGCGGTGTGGTAGTGACAAACGACTACAATCTCAATAAAGTCGCATTGGTGCGCGAAGTGCCGGTTCTCAATATAAACGAGCTTGCAAATGCGGTTCGTTCGGTAGTTACCAACGGTCAGGAGCTTGAAGTGCTCATAGTAAAGGAAGGTAAGGAGCACAATCAAGGAGTAGCCTATCTTGACGACGGGACTATGATAGTAGTAGACAGTGGAAAGCCGCTCGTGGGCGAGACCGTGGTTATTGTCGTGACGAGTGTACTTCAGACATCTGCGGGAAAGATGATATTTGCAAAGCTTAAGCAAAGTGAGTGACAATATGGGCATGCCTTTGGGTGTGCCCATATTTTGCGTCGTAAGGAGACCGTGCAGACGATAGCGTTTCCACTGGAAGTTGTCAGGTCGATGCGAAAGCCTAATGGGCGCATGCGATTGCTGTGCACTGAGGAGATGACACCGGTTGTAGCATAGGCGAGAAATTGCTGAGAGATCACCTGCGATACTGTGTGAAAATAATATATTTTAGAAAATACAAGGAAATGCCGTGGTTTTGCTTGACGATGTTGACAGACAGTGATACACTACTAAACTGCATTAGCATTGGCATACTGCCCTTTTTATACTTATGCGCGGGAAAAACAGGCACTTAAGTATATGTTATGCCAAAAATGGAAACAATTGACCGGAGGCATGCCTCGACTTTGCTTTTGTTTTAAAGGGCAACGATCCACATACGTCGGACTTATTTTAAAAGTTAGGAGTGAATGCGATGGTGCAAATGGTGAAGGATGTGCGATTAGGCAGGCGCGTGCGTAAAAGCTTTTCCAAAATCCATGAAGTAATCGACATGCCTGACTTGATTGAGGTTCAGAAGAACTCATTCAAGCGGTTTGTGGAAGAGGATTTTGCTGAGGTCTTGAGAGATGCATCTCCGATTATCGACCATAGTGATAAGCTTATACTCGAGTTTGTCGACTACAGCATCGATTTTGACCACCCCAAATACAGCGTTGAGGAATGCAAGAGCAGGGATGCGACTTATGCGGCACCGCTGAAGATTAAGGTGCGCTTAATCAATCGTGAGACAAACGAAATAAAAGAACAGGATGTCTATATTGCCGATTTCCCGCTCATGACGGATTACGGTACGTTTATCTATAACGGAGCCGAGAGAGTTATCGTAAGCCAGCTCGTCCGTTCTCCGGGTGCATATTACGATATGGCGAGGGACAAGAACGGCAAGGAACTTTTCACATCGCAGATAATACCTAACAGAGGCGCATGGCTCGAGTACGAAACGGACAGCAATGAGATACTGTACGTCAAGATCGACCGTCAGCGCAAGATTTTCCTAAGCACATTCATAAGAGCGCTCGGCATAGGCACAAATACCGAGATCGTCGAGCTTTTCGGCGAGGATGAGCGTCTCCTTTACACACTCGACAAGGATGCCACAAAGGATGTCGAGGATGGTCTTAAGGAGATTTATAAGCGTCTTCGCCCGGGCGAACCGCCGACCGTTGAAGGTGCGCAGAATCACGTAAACAGCCTATTCTTCGATAACAAGAGATACGATCTTGCGAGGGTAGGACGCTATAAATTCAACAAAAAACTCGGTCTGCTCCACAGGATTGACGGACATATAGCCGCAGAGGACGTAATCGACCCCTTGACCGGCGAGATACTCGTTTCAGAGGGTGAGGTCATCACTCGCAGCATCGCAAAGACGATTGAGAATGCCGGCATTATGGGCGTTTATATCATCGCACCCGATGGCAAGCGCATTAAGGTGCTTGGCAACGGCTTTGTCGATGCCGCAAACTACCTCGACTTCGACCCTGCGCGTGCAGACATAAACGAGAAAGTGCACTTCAATACTTTGATGAGCCTCCTCGAACAGGCAAAGGCAAACGAGCTTTCACAGGAAGAGCTCATAAAGCTCCTCAAGAAGAACATCAATGCGCTCATACCGAGGCATATAATCCCCGATGACATATTCGCCTCAGTGAGCTACTTTATCGGTATGCCCCACGGCATAGGCAAGACGGACGACATCGACCACTTGGGCAATCGTCGTATCCGTTCGGTAGGCGAGCTTTTGCAGAACCACATCAGAGTGGGTTTCACAAGGCTTGAGAGAAACGTCAGGGACAGGATGTCATCACAGGACCTCGACGCACTTACACCGTCAAACCTCATAAACACGAGACCTATCTCGGCAGTAATCAAGGAGTTCTTCGGTTCATCACAGCTCTCACAATTCATGGATCAGAACAACCCCCTCGCAGAGCTTACGAATAAGAGGCGTCTGAGCGCTTTGGGTCAGGGCGGTCTGAACAGAGACAGGGCCACATTCGAGGTCAGAGACGTTCACTTCTCCCATTATGGCAGAATGTGTCCGATAGAGACACCTGAAGGACCGAACATCGGACTTATTAACTCGCTGTCGACATACGCGCGCATAAACAAGTACGGCTTCATTGAGACCCCGTACAGAATAGTCGACGCAGAGCATCGCCGTATATTGAACGATGCCGCCGACGTAGTTTACCTCACGGCAGACGAAGAGGACGACTTTATTATCGCACAGGCAAATGAACCACTTGAAGAGGATGAAAACGGAAACGTATGGTTCAAGCGTGACCGTGTTGTTGCAAGGCTGCTCGATGAAATAATCGAAGTTCCCTGCACAGAGGTTCATTACATGGACGTATCGCCCAAGCAGCTCGTATCAGTCGCAACGGCTATGATCCCCTTCCTCGAAAACGACGACGCAAACCGTGCTCTGATGGGCTCGAACATGCAGCGTCAGGCAGTACCGCTCCTTAAGCCCGAAGCGCCCTTTGTAGGCACGGGAATGGAGTATATTGCGGCGAGAGACTCTGGCGTTGTCGTCGTAGCTAAACAAGACGGAATGGTCAAGAGCGTCAGCGCAAGCAAGATAGTTGTCGCAGGAAACGACGGCTATGACCACGAGTATAAGCTTATAAAGTTCAAGAGATCAAACCAGGGCACCTGCATCAATCAGCGTCCCCTCGTGAGTGTCGGCGATTCCATAGCAAAGGGTGACATACTCGCAGACGGCGCGGCGACAGAGCAGGGTGAAATTGCGCTCGGCAGGAACATACTCATAGGCTTCATGACCTGGGAGGGCTACAACTATGAGGACGCTGTACTTATCAGCGAAGAGCTCGTAAGGGACGATATCTACACCTCGATACATATTGAAAAGCACGAGCTTGAGGCGAGAGACACAAAGCTCGGCAAGGAAGAGATTACCCGTGACATCCCCAATGTCGGCGGCGAAGCATTGAAGGACCTTGACGAGCGCGGCATTATCCGCATCGGCGCAGAGGTAAGACCGGGCGACATACTCGTAGGTAAGGTAACCCCCAAGGGTGAAACAGAGCTTACGAGCGAGGAAAAGCTTCTTCGCGCAATATTCGGCGAGAAAGCACGCGAGGTTAGGGATACTTCCCTCAGAGTACCTCATGGCGAGGGCGGTATAGTCGTTGACGTAAAGGTATTCACACGCGAAAACAAGGATGAGCTTGCCCCGGGCGTAAACGTCATAGTAAGGGTCTACATAGCTCAGAAGCGTAAGATATCTGTCGGTGATAAGATGGCAGGTCGTCACGGTAACAAGGGTGTTATTTCAAGAATACTTCCGCCAGAGGATATGCCCTTCCTGCCCGACGGCACACCACTCCAGATAGTGCTTAACCCGCTGGGCGTTCCTTCCCGTATGAATATCGGTCAGGTTCTCGAATTGCACCTGGGCCGCGCGGCAAAGGAACTCGGCTGGCATATAGCGACGCCGGTATTTGACGGTGCGTCAGAGGATGATATCGCCGCACTGCTCAGGCAGGCGAATCTCGATGAGGACGGTAAGACATGGCTGTACGACGGCAGAACCGGTGAAAGATTCGAGAGCAGAATCACGGTTGGCTACATGTACTACCTTAAGCTCCACCACCTCGTCGACGACAAAATCCATGCAAGAAGTACAGGACCGTACTCACTTGTAACGCAGCAGCCTCTGGGCGGTAAGGCTCAGTTCGGCGGACAGCGCTTCGGCGAAATGGAAGTATGGGCACTCGAAGCCTACGGCGCGGCAAACACACTGCAGGAAATCCTGACAATCAAGAGTGACGATGTAACGGGACGTGTAAAGGCATATGAAGCCATAGTAAAGGGCGAAAACGTGCCAGAACCGGGCATCCCAGAGTCGTTCAAGGTTCTTATAAGAGAGCTCCAGTCGCTGGCATTGGATATAAAGGTGCTCAATAACTCGCAGGAGGTCAAGATCGGAGAGTCTGTAGAATACTCCGAAAGCGCACCTCTGGGCGTTAATA
>JAEDCW010000061.1 GCA_016293975.1 Clostridia bacterium | reverse complement strand
CAGCTTTCGCCTCTTCATTCCAGAGCGGGTGCTTGCGAAGAATGTTAAAGAGCTTAGATTTGTTGGTCAGCCACTCAGTTACATTCTTGCGAATACCATTTTTCGAGTAGTTGTCGGCATTCTCGAGGAGGTCGCCATCACAAGAAAAATTGTTGAGCATATCATACACCTTGTCGGTGTAGTAATCTACGGAGAACTCATTGGCGGTTTCGGTTTCGGGTTTTGCAGTTTCGCCGTTATGGAGGCGAGCTGTGGCTTCATGGTCGATCATAGCATCATCCCAATACCAGCCTTCGGTGCGGTCAACACCCTTGTCCTCGACCATTCTGTAAGGAAATACAGAATTGCCCGTTTCACCAACAGAGCGAATGGTCATAACTGTTCCGAGATATCGTCTCATCTGTTCTGACATAGTAGCTTCGTTAAACCGATTTACGATTACAACCTTTGTTCCTTCTGTGTACTTAGCATTCATAGTGAACGCTCCTTTCTGGGCTGTGCCCTTAAAAATTTATTAGATAGTCAAGCTATCAGAAAAGCCCACCAACCAAGGCTGATGGGCTTGGGCTCATAGTTTGAAATTAGTATACCAAGACAACAAACTTGGCATCGGGCTCATCGTCTTCAAGGCAGATTGCGATATTCGAATCTCCTTCGCAACCATACTCTTCCAACTGATAGCTCCATTCTTCCGACAGATGTACTTCGGGAATAATGCGATTTGCTATACCATCATCTTCGGTTTCGCTGTTGTAGAATCCTACATAGGCATCGGGGTCGCAGGTCTTGAGCTTTTCGATGAGTTCTTTTACGGTTATCATTTGACATTTCTCCTTTTTAATATGTATTATTGGTATTATCAGAACCACTTGGGGCGATTCTCTGCAAGCCATTCGATTTCGTCACCGAATTCTTTGATGGCTTCTTCGGCAATTTCTCTCATGCAAAAATAAACAACTCCTGCACGGGCAGTCGCACAACAATGGGTGATATCGACTTCTTTCTGCTCGTAATTATATGATATAAAACACGTATCGGAAAATCTGTCTTCCCAATCAATAGTATCGGTGTTATGCTCCGCTGCCCATCTTCTCATTTTACGGTTAAGAGTGTCATTGCGGATACACCATTCGGCAATGGTTGCGTCAGAATAATAGTTGGCATTTTGGTATCTCCTGTCATCTACCGATGCACCTTCGTCATAATCTTCAGAAAACTCCCCATCACCATCGGTATGAAAATATGTTTCGTCAGCTTTAACCCTCTCGAATCCTGTTACCTTCTTCTGTGCAGTCAGCTCCTGTGCCTGTTCTTCTGTGAGCTGAATCTCGAATTCCTTGCCGTTGATAATAAGTTTTGCAGTTGTCATATGTGTTTCCTCCATATATAATTTATTTGAGCTTGTTTCCAATACTCAATAAACCCCACCAAGCTGACTTGATGAGGTCGGGTTCAGAATTGGAAGTTATGTAATGCCATATCTGTTGCAGAAGTAGTTGACAACATCTGTGACAGGCTTCTTGTAGTAGGGCTGATTATCAGCAGTCCAGCTACGGATTTCTGCTCGTGTTTTCATAGGACGATAACAGGAATTACCGGTCTGTATCATATCGAGCTGTGGTTCAAGCTCCTCGATGAAGTCACGGACTGTCCATCCTTCGTAAATGTGCTTATCGAAATTGATTTTTGCCATATCAGTTCACCTCCTTCTGGTCGTCTATTGCATCGAGAGGGCAGCAGTTATCGTGAGCAAACTTAATCAACTTCAAGAATGCATTAAAATCCATTCCGTATTTGCTCATACCTTTGAGTTTGCCTTTTGCAATGCAGGTCAACATCTGACTCTGTATCTCAGGAATACATTTGCAGATGTATGCGAATTTAAACCGCTCAAGCAGGGGCTTGAAGAGCTTCTGTAGCGCAACCTCATTCATCTGCTCAAACCGGTTCCGCATTTCGTAGTAAGCCTTGACGTTAGGGTCTTCGTTGATTGTCTTATCTATGGCAATGAGTGTGTCAATCGGGCTGACGTACTCGACAGGAGCGGAAACAGAGGCTGCGGTTATGGGGGCGATTGGTGCTGTAGGTTCTGATATTTCAGATTTACTGTCAAGGTATTCCTTGAACTTGTCGAGGGTATCTTTGGAAAAGCGGTTAGGAATTTTTCCACTGCCCACAAAATCGGGAGTTATTATTTTGTTCTTGATATAATAACTCATTGTGCTGTATGGAATACCAAGATACTTGATTGCTTCTCTTGTTGTCAACATATTTGAATCTCCGAAACAGCTATTAACATATCTGATAATCTCTGCTTTTGTCCAGATGTATCCTATAGAACCGCCATTCTGAATTGCAGGTTTCAGATCATCGTGAGAGATGAGACATTGGTTAATTGCAGTTACTGTAGACCCAATTATGATAGCGACCTCTTTGGTTTTGAAGCTGTCTCTGCCGAGGTTGTTGAGCATTGCCTTGATTTCTGCGAGCTTTTTCATGATATCATTTCCTTTCAAATATGTATGTGGTGGATTTTTGGATTTGCGATTAAGCACTTTCCCTTGCAAGGTCTCGCTTGCAAAGGGAGATTTCAGCCTTGACCACTGAGATGCGGTCTTTGATAAGCTTTGTCTCATATTTGCTTGTTGCAGCTATGAGATTAGTGTTGAGGTCTGCAAGCTGCTTCTGCAACATTGCGAGCTCCTGACGATAGTATTCAGCCATGACGATGTTCACCTCCTGTTATGATTTTACCAATGAGAAAGAATGCAGTTACGATAGCCATTGCGTAACCCATATGACTACCGAAGAAATAGCCAATCGCAACGTTAAGCAAGATTGCTATTATCATTGCGAATATGTCTTTTAGATACACCAACATAATTAACCAACCTTTCTAATATGTATTTTGCAGTTGTCGAAACAACCGCATAGATTACGAAAATCCAATCATATGCACAACGCAGGATTGGATATATAAAAAGCGTGGGGAAAAGCAGAACTCCGGTTATGTCCTCAATGCCGAGGTAACGGCATAGGGCAAAGAGTGTGATGGTTGCAAGAACCAGACCAAGGACACAAGCGTGTGTGTCGGCGGTCATGTAGCGGTGTTTGCGTTTTGCAGTTTTCATTTTGATTACCTCCAGAATTTTGATTTGACAGCTTTCGCTGTTGGGAGCGAGGTTGTTGTTTGTGGCGGTGCCTCGCTGAAACCGCACGTTTGTTAGGGCATTGGAATCAGTCCTTTTGCAGTTGTCAGACTTTTAGCAAGGCGGTGTCTGCAAACCGCTTGAGTGAGCTTTTTCATAGCATTTCCTCCCCAAGTCCACCACGGACTTGTCTTTTTTCACTCAAAACTCAGCCAATCGACCAGCCCAGTTCAGATTTACCGCTTACGATTATCGACTCCGCAGTTACCAAGTGCGGAACGTACATCGGACGGTAGGACTGTCGTATTGGTCAGAGCCGTGCCGCTATTTCAGGGTCGCTGGCACTTGGACCATAGTTAGTGCATTGGACTCGCCTCACTTTCTAATATGTATTTGCCTTAGTCAATTAAAGACAAAGGACAAGTAAAGTTCTCTACAGAGAACCGTTTCCAAGGTGCAGCGTAGAGATGACCGTTGAACCGGATAAGGGCGGTGGTGTCGTCGTCTGAACGACGGAGAATGATTTCAGAACGAGAGTGGCAACCAAGTGTGAATAATGTAGGCATAATAATTTTCCTTTCTGCTCGGTTTAGTGTCATGAGCTGGACGGTCAGCCGTCCCCGCACTGTTGCACGGAGCTGAACGGCGGTGGGCGGTTTAACCCGACCCTGTGAACGTGCTGTGATTAGCCTATGATGTAGTCATAGATGGCTACCTCAAGCATATTAACAGATACCTTGTCAAGGTATCGTTCGTATGTAGTCTTGGCAAGGTCATACTTGCCCTGCTCAATGTATGAGCGATACAGTGAGTATGCTGCATTGATAGAACGCTGTGACATAGTGTCACCTCCTTGTTTTAGTGTGATGGTGTTCTTGCTCACCTCGTGCGGAGAGTTTGGGCATAAGTTTACCCCTGCTGTGGTGGGCAGGGGTGGTGGTTAGAAGGCGTGGGTATTTTCGCCTATCTCTTCTATAAAATCTTCCATGCAGACTTCGGGACTATTGCTTCCTAAAGCTATCGTTTTGAGGCGGTCGAACATCTCCCTCTCTGTGATGAACGCCATGCGATACAGACGCATTAACTTGTCATAGATACCATTGGCTACGACGATAACACCGCCACCATAGCACTTAGGTACTACAATATACTCGCTGTCTTCCGGAAAAGGGTCGCAGGTATCGTCAATATCCTCGTCCTCGATGATGTCGTGATAGCTGTCCTTTGCATAGTATGCCTGTGCCTCGGTGATGTGGATTGGTTGTGCAAATGTATCCATAGTATACCTCCGTGAGCATAATTTTACCCCTGCGGTGCTCATGTCGCAGGGGCGTTGTGGCAGTGGTCTGGGAACCGTGCGACCACCAAACACGGGAGCAGTTTTCTGCCGTGCTCAGGGCGGAGGTAGTAGCTTGAATGACATAAGACACCTCCTTTGTTGGTTGCTAATGTGTATGATTAGCCTGCAATAAGCTGAGACATAAGCTCTTCTCTCAGCTTTTCAACAGAGATACCCCTTGCCTTTGCAGACATTGCGAGGTAGTCTACAAATGACACGTTTGTTATAACTGTTGTGTCTTTATCCTTTGAGGGCTTGGCATCAGTCCACGCACCTGTAGTAATAGCATGGTCGGTAAGACGGAGAACGGCTTTGATAAAGGTCTTTTCAGAGCAAAGCGTTGCTATGGTTTCACCGTTCCGTTTTGCAAGTCTTGCATTGCAGGACATAGTTACAAGTGCCTTGAATGAGCTGTGCAGACCTACCTGTGACAGATAGTCAGAGATAGCCTTGTCAAGCTTTGCAGAGCTGTCCTCACGCACCTTGTCAGAGGTGGTTTCAGCGATACGGACAGCGTTCTTGTAGATAGCGGAGAGGCAGCCATAGAGGGGCTTAAATTCATCGTCTTTGCAGATGTGGTCAAAGTTATCCTCTGCTACAGTGCGAGTGATAGTAGTCTTGACACCTGTGTCCTTGTCCTTGCGAGTAAAGCTAACCTTTGCGTTTTTAAGCATTTCAAATGTAGTCATAAAATTCCTTCCCCTGCTGTCGCAGGTATGCTTATAGGGCGTTTTTACCCGTAAAAATATTGACGTTTAGCACGTCTTACAAGGCACAAATATTTAGACCTCCGACGTAAATGGTGAAGAGAATACACTCGTGCCCTGTTGGATATGCTAAAAGTTGCAGAAATGAGAGTTTGCGCCTGCACTGGTTAGAGTGTGGGCGCATTTTTGTTATGACATATGTATAGTGCTAAACTTATGCTTTTATACGGCTATTAAGCTATAATTTCACCGTATAATCGGGAGACACATTTTTACCCTTTACGTACCCTATACAATGGCTTTTGTAACGTGTCACGTATTTTAGATAAGCTGATTTTAAGCCCCAAATCAGCGAAGGCAGGTTTCTCCAACTCACCATAAAGGTTAGGGTGTTTACCTACTCACACCCCGAAGGCATAGCATTTTCCTGCTAAGTGAATTTACACGTCACCTTGTGTAAATAAGGTCAATTTCACCAAAATTGATAAGGAATTATCTAAAATACCGTATTTATTTCACCTCTTGCATACAAGGTTATATCGGTATTTTATTGGCAGAATTTCATCCGCCCGTTCCCGACTATATTCAATTTTCAAGATTCGTTTGAGCCATTGAGCTTATTGCCCCCTTGGGTGCTTTTCGCTTCCCTGACTGTGATTACAT
>JAEDCW010000024.1 GCA_016293975.1 Clostridia bacterium | reverse complement strand
GGTACTTGGGGTCGAGCTCAAATATGTCCCGCACGAAATCCATGTCGAAAACGCCCTGATAGCGCAGGTTGTGTATTGAGAAAACAGTCTTGAGACGGTCATATTCGGGTGCGCCCGCGTACTTTATCCTCAAGAGCATGGGTATCATGCCCGTATGCCAGTCGTTGCAGTGCAGTATGTCGGGGACAAAGCCCATATGAGGCAGTGCGTCGAGCGCCGCCTTGCAGAAAAACGAGAAACGCTCTGCATCCTCGTATGCATTGCCGTAGACATACGGTCTGAAGAAGTAGAATTGGCTGTCCAAAAAGTACACGTCTACGCCGTTGTGCCTCAGCTTGCGGAGCACGCAGTCCTGGCGCCTCCAGTTAAGTTTGACGGTAAAGCGCGATATCTCCTTCGCCTTGTTTCTGTATTCCTCGGGTATTTGTGAGTACATGGGAAGCATGAGCGCACACTCTACACCTCGCTTGATAAGCGCCTTGGGCAGCGTACCCATTACGTCAGCCAACCCTCCGAGCTTTACAAACGGCGAAGCCTCGCTTGCTATGAAAAGCACCTTCATTATACGATCATTCCCTTCCTGAGAACTACCGGGAAACTGTTGTGACCCGAGAGCGTCCTGCCGCTCTTTACTGTTACGCCCTTATCCATTATTACGTAGTCGATGCCGGTGTCACTGCCTATTTCGCACGCCTGCATTATTATTGAATTCCGTACGACGGCGTTTTTTGCCACCTTTACACCTCTGAACAATATGCTGTTTTCGACCGTGCCGTCGATTATACAGCCGTCCGCTATAAACGAGTTGGTCACATTTGCGTTGGCGTTATAGCGTGCAGGCACCTCGTCCTTGACTTTTGTGTAAATCGGGTGGTCGGGGTTGAATATGTCCTCGCGCACTATGGGGTCGAGCAGAGCCATGCTCTGGTTGAAGTACATACTCATCGAGTTGAGCCTTGCGACAAATCCGTCGTAGCGATAGCCGTATATCTTGAGGGAGTTGACCTTGCGTATGAGTATATCCCTTATAAAGTCGTGCTCTGCGTGTGTCGCCGCCTCCTCGACGAGATATTCGAGAAGTGACTTTTCCATTACGAAGCAGTCACAGGACTGGAATGTACTTTTGGGCCTGTAGGGGTCTATCTCCATATCTATGACCCTGTAGTTATCGTCGACACAGAGCCTCAAATCGTCGAACTGGTCGTCGGGGGAGAAGGATTTTTCGTCGTTATAGAGTACTGTTATGTCGGCATCCTTTTCCTCGTGGAATCTGAGCATGTCGTTGAATGTCGTGTTGTAAATCGTATGGCTTCCCGTGAGGACGCAGTATTTTTGTGAGCTGCGCCTGACATAGCCCATTACAGAGCGCAACGCATCAGCCGTCCCCTTGTATACTCCCGTGGAATCCTTTGTAACGTAGGGGGGAAGTATGAACAGACCGTCGCGCTTGCGATTGAGGTCCCATTCCTTTCCTGCGCCCAAATGGTCCATAAGCGAGTGGTAATTCTTCTGTGCTATTATGCCCACATTTGTTATGCCCGAATTCACCATGCAGGACAAAACGAAGTCTATACAGCGATATCTGCCGCCGTAAGGTACTGCGGCGATGGACCGCGATGTCGTAAGGTCTCTTAGCTGAAGATTGGATTCGCCCGTATAAATCAGTCCGAAAGCATTGCCCTTCATATTGCGTCACCTCCGCCTATATCAGAAATAGTGTCTACACTCGTCTTTGAAACGACCATGCCTGCCGGAACGCGCTTGCCTGCGGGCAGGTCAATAGAGTCGGCGATGAGCGTTATGTCACCGGTGAGCGAATTATCGTATGCGGGGTCGCCGTTTACTGGGTCACAGCCGATATATGTGTGGCTGCCTACCGTCGCGTTTTCACCCACTATAGCCTTGTTTATAGTAACTCCGTCCTGTATTACGGCACCCGGCATAATTACCGAGTCTCTAATTACTGAGCCCTTGCCTATCGTACAGCCCGAAAACACTACGCTGTGATATACGGAGCCGTATACGTTTGAGCCCTCTGTGACGAGCGAATTCTCGACGTGTGCGCCTGCCGCCACAAAGTGAGGGGGAAGCACGGGGTTTCTGCTGTAAATGCGCCATTCCTTGTCGTATAGGTCGAGTTTCGGGGGATCGGATATGAGGTCCATATTCGCTTCCCAAAGGCTCGAGATAGTACCTACGTCCTTCCAGTAGCCGCTGAAGGGATATGCGTAAAGATTCAAACCGTCTCGGAGCATATTCGGGATTATGTTCTTTCCGAAGTCATTGTGCGAGTTGGGGTCGCCCGAATCTATTATGAGATATTTTTTGAGCACTTTCCAAGAGAATATGTATATGCCCATCGAAGCCTTGTCGCTCTTTGGCGCACGGGGCTTTTCCTCGAATTCGACTATTTTATTATCGGTATCCGTGTTCATTATGCCGAAGCGGCTCGCCTCTTCCATAGGGACTCGCAGTACGGCAATTGTCGCATCCGCATTCCTGCTCCTATGCTCGTTGTACATGAGGTGATAATCCATCTTGTATATGTGGTCGCCAGAGAGTATGAGCACGTCATCGGGGTCGAACTGGTTGATAAACGCCATATTTTGGAATATCGCATTTGCCGTTCCCGAATACCATTGCCCCTTGTCACTCGTGACATAGGGAGGCAATACATACACGCCGCCGTTGAGTCTGTCGAGGTCCCATGCCTGACCTGTTCCGAGGTAGGAATTCAACTCAAGCGGTTCGTACTGGGTGAGCACACCTACAGTATCGATTTGGGAATTGACGCAGTTTGAAAGCGGAAAGTCTATAATTCTGTATTTACCGCCAAAAGGAACAGCCGGCTTTGCCATGCGATTTGTAAGCACACCGAGACGTGTCCCCTGACCGCCGGCTAATAGCATGGCAATGAGTTTCTTTTTTCTCATTGTAATACCTCCGCAATTTAACCATCTATTTCAAATATAACACCCTCGTACGGGTCAATGTCTATATATGCGGTTCCGTTTTCATCGCAGACTATCTCGCTCCTTTGAGCTGTACCGCCATACTGATTTTCCTGTGTTGATATGACGGGTACAAGTCTCGCGTTTTTTTCGAGCTCAACCTTATAGCCTATGTGACGTGCAGGCACAAAATTCACAATCATAAGCAGGTCTTTGTGCGCTCTGCTGCGGCGTATGTATGCCAATACGCTTCTGTCGGAGTCGTCTACGCTGACCCACTTGAAACAGTGCCATCCGTCCTCGCTGTGATAGAGGCACGGATAATCCTTGTATATGCCGTTGAGCCGTTTCACAAAGCGATTTGTTTCGTCGTGTCTTGGGTACTGCAACAAATCCCATTCTATCCGAGACTTGAAATTCCACTCGTCAAACTGACCTATCTCGTCACCCATGAACATGAGCTTCTTTCCCGGCATTGTGAACTGATAGAGGAACAGAAGCCTAAGCTGAGCGAACTTGTCGTCATATGCGCCGGGCATTTTGTTGATGAGGGAGCCCTTGCCATATACGACCTCATCGTGTGAGAAGGGGAGTATGTAGTGCTCGCTGAATGCGTAAATCATCTGGAATGTGAGCTTTTCGTGGTGATATCTTCTGTATACGCTGTCTAGCTCCATGTAGGAGAGCGTATCGTTCATAAAGCCCATGTTCCACTTGTAGTCAAATCCAAGCCCATATGGAGGCGCCATAGTGACGCCGGGGAAAGTCGTGCTTTCCTCCGCTATCATAATACAGCCCGGTACGCGCGTATGCACCATAGTATTGAGGTCGCGCAGGAAATCTATCGCTTCGAGATTGTCCCTTCCGCCATAGCGGTTCATAAGGCAATTCTTCGGGTCCTTGCAGTAGTCGTGATAGAGCATGAAGCTTACGGCATCTACCCTTAGTCCGTCTGCGTGGAACTCGTCGAGCCAGAACATCGCGCTCGACATCATAAAGCTCCTCACCTGCGGTGTAGCATAGTCAAACAATAGAGTACCCCACTGTTGCTGCTCGCTGCGTCTGGGGTCGGGATGCTCGAACAAAGGCGTGCCGTCAAACAGCCTCAAACCAAAATCGTCCTTGGGGAAATGAGCAGGTACCCAGTCAAGTATTACGCTTATTCCAGCCCTGTGACAGCCGTCTATGAAGTGCTTGAGGTCATGCGGAGTGCCGTAGCGGGATGTCGTGGAGAAAAAGCCCGTGACCTGATAGCCCCAACTATCATCGAGGGGATGCTCCATTATTGGCATGAGCTCAATATGCGTATATCCCATTTCCACGACATAGGGTATGAGAGTCTCTGCGAGGTCATTGTACGTCGTAGACTCGTTGAACGACCCGAGATGCACCTCGTATATGCTCATGGGGAGGCTGTAGTGGTCTGCGGATGCCCTCCACTTCAAGTGTTCTTCATCTGTCCATTTGAACGTGTCGAGCTCTGCCACTATCGAGTCGTTTTCGGGCCTCTTGGTAGTGTAGAAGGCAAACGGGTCAGCCTTAAAACGCACATTGCCGTTTTGGTCGACTATGCGGAATTTATATCTGTCGCCGGGTTTGGCGTTGTCTACCTTGCAATGCCATACGCCCGTTGTGCCTATGGGTGTCATTTGATGCGAAAGGTCGAAATTGCAGAAGGTGCCTACTACGTTGACGTAACGCGCATTCGGTGCCCAAACAGCAAAGCTGAATCCGTCTCCGTCCCTATGACAGCCTAAATCACGGTATGCGTATGCATTCCTACCCGTGTTGAATAAGTAAAGGGATGTTGCGTCTAATGGCATAATGTCCTCCTGCCGTTATATTATATACATACCTAATATGATACAACACCCTTACTTCTGTTGCAAGTGCAGTACCGTTTGCCAAATTGCAAGAAAGCCCACAGTTTTTCCTGTGGGCGGCAGTTTTATTCGTCTGAGTCACTCAGTCTGTGATTGTACAGTTTTCTGCTTTCAAGCGACCACACTCTGTCGCTCATGGTCTTTTTGTCCATAGCGTCGAGCACGTCGTACATCTCATAAAGCTTGGCGTCGAGGCTGTCCACTGTACTTACTATCTCCGCCTCGGGAAACATCGGCGGCTTGGGACTCCCGAATTCGGGCTTTTCGTGATGCGAGAGCAGTATGTGCTGTAGGAGCATTGTTATCTCGGAATCGAGATCTATCTCGCGCGCAGTCTCGGCAAGCATATTACAGCCCATTGTGATATGCCCCAAGAGCTCACCCTCTGCTGTGTATCCGGTCGCTATTCCCAAATCATTTACATCGAGCTCGTTTATTTTCGCTATGTCATGGAGTATTATGCCCGCATATACAAGGTCGCAATTCAACTCGGGATAAAGCTTTCTGTAGGTCGTACATATACCCTTTGCCGTTTCAAGCATCGTGAGCATGTGGAAGAGCAGCCCACCCCTTACCGCGTGATGCAGTTTGAGCGCCGCGGGGAAGAAGCTTAGGCTGTGGCTGTAGCGGTCGAGCAGGAAACTCGTAACCCTCTTGAGCTCAGGGTTTGTCATGCGTTCGGAGTACAGTTTGACGGATTGAAACATATCTTCCGAGGCAACGGGGGCAGAGGGCACCAAAAGCATCATATCTACAGCGTCTGCGGCGGTCGCCTTGCGTATCTTGTCTATCTTGAGCTGCTCCTGGTCGCGATACATCGATACCGTGCCGCGCACCTTTATAACGTCCTGAGGGGCATAACTGCCAAATACGTCGGGACTGTAGTCCCAAAGCTTGGCATTTACCTCACCGTCTGCATCAAAGAGAATCATATCGAGATAGTCCGCACCCTTTACGTTGCTCTTTTGCTGAACGCTTTTTATGATGCAGAAGCCCTCGACTTGATTGGAGAGTTCACTTATGTAGTTGAACAGCAGACGCATCCTCATGGCTTAGTTTTCCTCGCTTTTTGCCTGTTCTATCGCCCTTGCAAGCTGGTCGCCGCACGATGTCGTGTTTGGACCGCAGCAAATGCCCTTAAGTCTCTTTACAGCTTCGTCGGTGGTCATGCCCTCGACGAGTCTGCCGACTGCCTGCAGATTGCCGTTACAGCCGTTTGTGTACTTTACGTTGTGAATAGTGTTGTTCTCAATATCAAAATCAATCCTTGTGGAACAAACTCCCTTGGGAAAATAAACGTGGTGCATTTTTCTACCTCCGATCAGACATTAAACATTGAATCTAAAGAGAACTATATCTCCGTCTTGCATTACATACTCTTTGCCCTCGGAGCGTATCAGACCCTTTTCCTTGCATTCCTGCATGGTCCCATGCTCCATGAGCGTATCATAGCTGACTACTTCCGCGCGAATAAAGCCGCGCTCAAAGTCAGTATGTATCTTTCCTGCCGCTTGAGGTGCCTTTGTGCCCCGCTCTATAGTCCATGCCCTGACTTCCTTCGGCCCTGCGGTGAGGTAGCTTATGAGTCCGAGCAATCTGTAACATGCCTTAATAAGCTTATCCAGACCACTCTGTTTGATACCCATAGCTTCGAGGAATTGGAGCTTCTCTTCGGGGTCGAGCTGAGAAATCTCCTCTTCTATTCTCGCACATATGGTAAGCGCCTCTGCACCCTCCGCCTTCGCTGCAGTGTATACGGTCTTTACCATGTCGTTGTCGCCGGATAATCCGTCCTCGTCTACATTGCAGACGTAAATCACGGGCTTTGTCGTGAGCAAAAACAGCGTGTCTGCCGATGCCTTCTCTTCCGGGGTCAGTTCCATGCTCCTGACGGGCTTCCCGGCCTCCAGATGCGCGAGTATGCGTTTGTAGAATGCGGCCTCTTCGAGCAGCTTTTTATCGCCGCTCTTTGAGTTTTTCATGGCTCTTTCTATCCTACGCTCCATAGTATCCATGTCTGCGAATATGAGTTCGAGATTTATCGTCTCCATATCGCGCACAGGATCCACCGAGCCATCAACGTGAACGATGTTATCGTCGGCGAAACAGCGCACCACGTGAACTATGGCGTCTACTTCCCTTATGTGGGACAAAAACTTGTTTCCGAGGCCTTCACCTTTGTATGCGCCTCTGACCAATCCCGCGATATCCACGAATTCTATTGACGTGGGAGTGATTTTTTCGGGGTGGTGCATCTTTGCCAATACGTCGAGTCTTTCATCGGGTACTGCGACAACGCCCACATTGGGCTCTATAGTGCAGAAAGGATAGTTTGCCGATTGTGCGCCTGCCTGCGTTATAGCGTTAAAAAGTGTGCTTTTTCCAACATTTGGAAGTCCGACGACACCAAGCTTCATTTGTAGATCTCCTGTCTTGTTTTCCAATTTAAATTATATGCCCTGCGTGTTTTTGTGTCAACGCCTCGGGGGTGCTGCGGTGCTTTTAGTACCCACTAAAACTACGTCCGCGCATGGCAACAGTTCGATGCTTTTTACGCGATAGCACAGCCTCATCTCTACAAAAAAGGCTTCAAAGGATGATAGAATATTGTGAACATATTATTAACTGTTTATCGGATGTATTGAGTTTTCCAACGGATAGCAATTATTATGTATATAGTTACCAATTGCTTATTTGGGGTGAGGCAGAAACGGCGCGCGTGCATACCAAAGCAGGGCTGTGAGGCCATATGCCACACGGGCGGACGAAAATATCCGGATGGTCTGAGGAGCTTTTGGAAACGGCGTAAGAGTTAAGACCACGGACGAGTACTTACGTTAAACGGAAGAGATGTTACAAGGCAGTAGATGGTAGGCGCATATGAGGCGCCGAACATGGCAAAAAAAGAAGCGGCTCAATATTGCCGCAATAACTGATAAAGTATAAAACCCGCCATGCGGAGGCGGAATTGTCTATGACGGAAGCTTTTTGGGAAAGCTAATCGGGGAAGACAGCGTTACGGCGGCGCTGTCTGTGCTAAACGGGACACCCTGCATATCTGCCGAACGCTATGGAAGGTTGACAAAATGGAAGATAATAACGGACTCGTACTTATAATCGATGACGACATAAACGTCCTTCAGATAATGAAGATGTATCTTGTCAGGGACAGCTTTGATGTAGCCACCTGCGAGAGAGGCGATACCGCTCTCAGTGTTTTCAATAAGCTTAAGCCGAAAATAGTGCTTTTGGACATAATGCTTCCTGGCAAAAACGGCTATGAGGTGCTTAAGGACATCAGAAAGGCGAGCTCTGTGCCCGTTATAATGCTCACTGCAAAGGGCGAGATAGACGACAGGGTAGAGGGGCTTGACCTTGGCGCGGACGATTATGTATCTAAGCCGTTTGATGCAAACGAGTTGGTAGCAAGGGTAAAAGCGGTGATCAGGCGCGCATACAGCGATCACGAAGAAAAGGTCGACAACACAAAGGCAGTAGGAAACCTGACCGTGTCGCTCGAAAAGTACGAGGTGACGCTCGACGGCGAATTGATAAAGATGCCTCCCAAAGAGCTTGAACTTCTCTTTTTCCTCGCAAGCAACGGGGGTAAGGTATACACGCGTGAACAGCTTCTCAAATCCGTGTGGGGTTTTGACTTCTTCGGGGATACCCGCACTGTGGACGTGCATATAAAGCGCATAAGGGAAAAGCTTACAAACAGGCAGGGCTGGGACATTGTAACGTGCCATACTGTCGGGTATATGTTTACCGAAAAAAAGGATTGATGTGTCGCCTGATATTGTGAATGTGATATAATTTGAGCATGTCTGGTATTCATTTCAAAAGAGGTGCGGGAACACTATTTCGACGCATGCTCATATCATATCTGTCTATAATTCTGTGTGTGCTTCTACTGCTAGGATTGGCATTGGGCGCGCTTTTTAAGAATCTCTATACCGCAGAAAAAGAAATGGAGCTCAAGCGCGAGTGCGAGGACCTTGCACAATCGGTTTCGGAGCTATACGGAAACCCCGCATGGCGCGCAGTTGCCGATGAACGTCTCGTAAACTCCGCAAGGCGCTTTGATGCGCTTATACAGCTCCGCTTTGTTGACACCTCAATGCCGAAGGCGTCTTTTTTTGACGAGGCTTCGAGGCAGAAGTGGGAGCTTTGCGATGAAGTCGACCTAAGCGGGGATATGGAAAACGTACTGAAGCTCGAAGGCGTGTTTAAGGTGGAGAACATATTCAAGGACATAGTGGAATACCCCACGCTGACGCTCAGAAAGGCGTTCATACTCGATGAGTCGACGCCCGACGGCGTGCTCTACATACATTTTGATCTGAGCGACGTATATACTACGCTTAACGACGTGTATCTCGAGATGATACTTGCGATGCTCGTTGCCGTACTTATCTGCGCATTTGCGGTGCTGTACTTTACGGGCACTATGACAAAGCCCATATCGCTGATGAATCAGACGGTAATGCGCTACACAAAGGGCGAATTCAGCGCGAGGGTAAGCGTCAGTGGCGAGGACGAGGTCGCACAGCTCGGCAGAAGCTTTAATATAATGGCGGATGAACTGAATGAGCTTGAGCAGGCAAGGAGAAATTTCGTGGCGAACGTATCGCACGAATTGAGGTCTCCGCTCACGGCTATGAGGGGCTTTCTGCAGGCGATGCTTGACGGCGTCATCGAAAAGGAGGAATACGAGAAGTATATCAAAGTAGTCCTGGATGAAAACATCAGAATGACGAATATGGTAAACGACCTGCTCGACCTTGCGAAAATAGAGTCCGGCAAGGAGCCGCTGAACATAACAATATTTGACATAAACGAGCTCATATCGAGGACGGTGCTCACGTTTGAGGCGGTACTCGACAAGAAAAAGATTGAAATAGATGTGGAATTTGAGCCAAGGCTGTACGTAAAGGCGGACGAACAGAAGATAACACAGGTGTTGCACAACCTGATGCACAACGCCATTAAATTCACCTCCGAGGGCGGTAAGATAACACTTACCACGAGGTCTGATGAGAGACTCGTATTCGTAACGGTCTCCGATACGGGCTGTGGAATGGATGCCGAGGATGCGCGCAGGATATTCGACAGGTTTTACAAGGCAGAAAAGGCACATACGCCGTCAAACACATCGGGTACGGGCCTGGGGCTTTCTATTGCAAAACGCATAGTAGACGCTCACGGGCAGAGTATAAGTGTCGAATCGGAGAAGGGCAAGGGGTCTGCTTTTACAGTAACGCTTACCAAGGCGCGCCGTCCGAGACAGACAAATATGAGGCTTTCACAGTAATTTTACAATCAATACAATAAGAGTGTTTGGAGAAAACCGATATATGCTGTATAATTCTTTCAGGAGGATATGAGAAAATGGAAAACTCCACAAACGAAACAGACAACAACGAATATTACACACAGGGAGAAGGCCCCTTTGGCGCAGATGACGCACAGGGAGGGTATCAGCAGTCCTGCTCACAGGCAAATAGCGGCTATACTCCATACACAGGGTTTGATTCGGACAGTTTCAATACAACCGAGCCTACGCAAGAGCCGCCGAGACGCAGAAGGGGTTCCGGTGTCGGCACTGCGATAGCGATAATTATAATTGCGGCGATAATGCTGGTATTGCTTGCTTCTGCTATATTTATAAGTAAGCGTCCGGCATTGCCAAGCTATCCCACGATGACGTTACAGCCGACAATAACCATGACGCCCGACGCGGATGCCACACCCACGCCTGTACCGACGTCGAGGCCGTATCCGCTGTTTGACGGTGTAGCTCCGCAAATTGGCGACAGCGGCTTAGAGGCGCTGCCCGACATCGTTGCGGCGGTTTCCCCCGGTGTCATCAGCGTACTCAATTACGGTCCCATGACGACGGTAGGTCAGTACACGCGTGAAAACCTGCAGGGCACGGGCTCCGGCTTTATAGTCTCATCGGAGGGCTATGTATTGACGAATGCCCACGTTATAGATGGTGCGAGCTATGTCAAGGTACAGCTCTATAACTCTATCGAATACGAAGCAGAGGTTATCGGCTCGGATATTTCCATGGACGTGGCGGTACTGAGAATTGAGGCAGAGGGCCTTACCGTGCTCAAACTCGGCTCATCGAGCGAGGCACGCGTAGGCGAATTCGTTCTGGCGATAGGTGATCCGACGGGTACGGCACTTGCCGGTACTCCAACATTCGGCATAATAGGTGCGCTCAACAGGTCCGTCAACATCGACGGCAGGACAAACAACTACATACAGACTGATGCGGCGATAAACCCCGGAAACAGCGGTGGACCTCTCATCAACATGAGGGGAGAGGTTATTGGCGTGACATCGGCAAAGACCGTTACAGCGAGCTATGACGAGAATGGCAACGCAATATCCGCGGAGGGCTTGGGATTTGCACTCCCCATAGACGATGTGCTTTCTGTCGTTGTTCAGCTCGTCACAGAGGGAAATGTACAGCGTCCGGGTATAGGTCTTACTTCGATATACCTTGACGAAGCAACAGCCCAGCAATACCAGAGGCCAAGTGGCATACTCATTGTGTCAGTGCTTGCGGATGCGCCGGCGTGTAACGCAGGTATTCGCGCAGACGACATACTGGTAGAGTGCAACGGAATAAAGTTGACGGGCAACGATATGTTCGGTGAAATAGTGCGCTCGTTCAAAATAGGAGACTCGATGCCGGTCAAGTATTGGCGAAACGGCGAATATCTGACCACGAACATAATAATCGGCGACCTAAATCAGATGGGAGATACCATCTACAACAACGAGACAGGCGGAGATTGGCTCGAGTAATTTGGGCGGATTTACGGCAACATATTGTGAATAAGAAGCGTCGACCCCAGGGTTGGCGCTTTTACAGGGAGGTTAACATGGATTATTCAGGCTTGCAGAACGGTTCCGATGTAAGGGGGATCGCAGTGGATACCGAGTCATCGCGCGCAAATCTGACGGTAGAGGCGGCTACGAGGATTGGCTATGCGTTTGCGGAATACCTAATGCGCCAAAAAGGCAAGGAGCAGATTCGCGTGGCACTGGGACGTGACCCGAGAATAAGCGGCGAGAAGCTTTTAGATGCAATCGCATCGGGACTTATACAGGCGGGTGCAGAGGTAAACGACATTATGCTTGCAAGTACCCCCGCAATGTTTATGTCAACGGTGCTCGAAGGTTTCGAGTTTGACGGCTCTGTTATGGTGACGGCGAGCCATCTGCCCTTCGACAGAAACGGCTTCAAGTTTTTTACCTGCGACGGAGGCTATGAGAAGAAGGACATAGCGGAGATACTTAAGCGTGCGGGCGAATTGGAATCCGTCACATACAAGCATTTTGAATTAAAAAAGCTGGAATTTATGCCCGTGTATGCGGAATACATCTGCAATAAGGTAAGGCAGGGAGCGAATGCCGAAAGCTACATGAAACCGCTCGACGGCTATAAGATCGTGGTCGATGCGGCAAACGGCGGCGGAGGTTTCTTTGCAAACAGTGTACTTGTACCTCTTGGTGCGGACGTATCGGGGAGCATATATCTCGAACCCGATGGCCATTTCCCCAACCATTCACCCAACCCCGAGCAAGAGGAGGCTATGGAGCAGCTCGCAAAGGCGACTCTCGCTGCGAAAGCCGACCTCGGCATAATATTCGACCCGGATGTTGACAGGGCGGCTGTGGTTTTAAGCGACGGCAGAGAGATAAACAGAAACAAGCTTATCGCGATGATGGCGGACATAGTGCTGAGGGATGTGCCGGGGAGCATTATCGTAACGGACTCTATAACATCTACGGGACTTGCCAAGTTTATTGCTGAGAGGGGCGGAGTACACAGGCGCTTCAGGCGCGGTTACAGAAACGTAATAAACGAAGCCATAAGACTTAATAACGAGGGGTACGAGTGTCTGCTCGCAATGGAAACGTCCGGTCACGGGGCTCTGCGCGAGAATTACTTCCTCGACGACGGTGCTTACATAGTCGCAAAGCTGCTGATCGAGCTTGCACGCGTGAAGTCGCAGGGCAAGACGCTCGAATCGCTCATCGACGGCTTGAGCGAGCCCGCAGAGGCGACTGAAGTGAGATTTAAACTTCCTGTCGATGATTTCAAGGCGGTCGGCAAGAACGTGCTCGATATTTTCACCGAGAGATGCATAAGATCGGATAAAATAGTTCCCGAAAAGGAGAATTACGAAGGCATAAGAGCAAACGTCCCCGAATTTGACGGGTGGTTCTTATTGAGAATGTCCCTGCATGACCCAGTAATGCCCCTAAACATAGAGAGCGATTCGGTGGGCGGTGTGAGACAGATAGCAAAGCTCATCTACGGACTTCTGGACGGGATCGAAGGTATCGATACCGAAAGCCTTAAGAAACTGCTATGACGGAGTTTATGCCGGCTGTTGCCTCAGATATGCCGAGGCTTATGACGATTGTTGCAGAGGCGCAGGCGTACTTAAAGCGCAGCGGAGTCGACCAGTGGCAGGACGGTTATCCCGAGAGCGGCAAGCTGTTATCGGATATAGAGAGCGGCAGGCTGTATAAGGCGGTCTGCGATGGGGAGTCCGTGGGTTTCTGTGCATTGTTTTTTGGGGACGCCGAGCCGACATATGAGAATATCTATGATGGTGCATGGAGGAGCGAGGAAAGCTACTGCACCATTCACAGAATGGCTGTAAGTGCACGCTTCCGAGGCACGGGTGCGGCAAGGTTCATGTTCTCGCAGGCAGAGAAGCTCTGTCGCGAAAGAGCGCTTTCCTATATCCGCGTGGATACTCATCAGGACAATATCGCCATGCAGACGCTCCTTATGAGCATGGGTTACGAGAAATGTGGCATAATTTTTATAGAATCAGGCGCAAAAAGGATAGCGTTCGATAAATTACTGTAGGCTCTCGCATTGCGCTCGCAGCATATATGGAATATAATCAAATACAGATGGAATCTGATTAAGAATTGGGGGTGTGCGTATGTCAAAGGCAAACGGTGAATACGATACCGTGAAGTCTGCAATACTTGCGCACTCTGTTCGTCTTTTCTGCGAAAAGGGCGTTCACGAGACAAGCATAGGCGATATAGCCGAAGCGACAAATCTAAGCAAGGGTACTCTGTATTATCACTATAAGGCGAAGAGCGACTTGGTGAATGACGTTGCGGACATGCACCTCATCTGGGTGAGCGATGTAATGTTTACATGGGTAAACGGTCTGGAAAGGAACTGCACGGACGAGGTCGTACTGACGCTTTTCGATATGCTGACGACAAACGAGACGGAGAGCAGACTGCACTGTGTTTTGCTCACATATGCCGTGTCAGACGAAACGCTCATAGAGAAGCTTAGGGCGCGCTACAAAGAGTGGCGCATAATGCTTGAAGTCGGCTCGCTTAAAATGGCATCGCCGTATTCGGAGCGCACAAGAGCGTTGTCCGAGCTGTTCTTTACGATAGTTGACGGCTGTATGCTTGAGACGAATGCCGGCATAACCGGAAGCTACAGAGACCAGCTAAAGCTCCTGCTTAAGCAGTGATATGTTAGAATAATTACAAACAACAGCAATAGAAAAGGCGTCCGGAGGACGCCTCGTTCTTTACATAAACTACTGAATTATACCACTTGCGAACTCGGGAACAGTGTCCGTCATGTCCTCTGTTAAGCAGAAGCTTACATCAGCAGAGAAACCGAGCTCAACGAGTCTGCGCCAATGCTTTGTACGGGACAGGTCAGTGCGCTTTGAAAAGTGATCCTTATACAATTCCCTTGCAATGAACGTCATGTCGTTCTGCTGATATTCAATATTGCCGCAATTGTCGTATATCGCCTGAGCTATAGCCCCCGCGGCGCATATATCGTCGGCTGAAACCTCGCCGTCTGTACCTGCGCACAGCAGTATAACGTCGTTGCCAAGCTCTATAGCCTTCTTTGCAACTGCGGTCTTGTTTATCATGCCGCCTATGAGCACACAGGGGGCACTTGATGCCGAGCATATAGCACCCGTACCGTTTGTTGTGCTGACTATTACCGTCTTGCCCTTAACCGTGGATGCGGTGAAATCCATAGGCGAATTGCCTATGTCGAATCCCGTTATTTTAACGCCACCGCGCTCTCCGGCCAAAACGGAGTCTCCGCCAATAACCATGTGCATCGATGCGGCGTCTCCCGGGTCGACAGCAGGGATAACCTTTGCCGCTCCGTTGCGCAATGCCCATATAATGCAGGTGCTTGAGCGAAGCACATCGATTACGATGACAGTGCATCCGCTGAGCCTTACATCGCTGATTTTGCCGGAGTAATTTACTGTACTAACCTTCATATTACCGTCCAAACAATAAGCTTAGTATTCCACAAGAATACACAACGTTCATTATACAAGAGTTTTTTGTATATTCAACCCTTATCATTTACTTGCAAAATATGGCATTTAGAAAAGGACGATTTCCAATTGCTCTTTTTTTGCGTTTGCAAGTATTATTCGCTGTACACCTCGGGCTTAAGTACACCCACATACTTGAGATTACGGTAGAAGCCGGCAAGGTCAAGGCCATAGCCCACGACAAACTCGTTGGGTATTGTGAAGCCGCAGTAGTCGGGCGTTATGTCACATTCCCTGCGCTCGGGCTTGTCCAACAGGCAGACAGTCTTGATAGAGGCAGGTGAACGCGACTCCAGGAGTTTCTTCATGTGAGAGAGAGTGAGTCCGGAGTCCATAATGTCCTCAACTATCAGTATGTGACGATTTGTGATGCTCGTGTCGATGTCCTTTGCAATTCGTACAACGCCTGAGGTCTTTGTACCTCCGCCATAGCTCGATATCGCCATAAACTCCATCTCAAGCTGGCAATCCATGTTGCGCACGAGGTCTGTGAAGAATACGCAGGCACCCTTGAGCACACAGATTACGATGACATCCTTGCCTCGATAGTCATTTGCAAGCTGCTCGCCCAATTCCTTAACGCGCGCAGAAATCTCCTCCTCACTTATCAGAACCTTAAGTATGTCCTTCTGCATGTCCTGTCCTATATTCATACAAACCTCCGATGATTTTTTAGTAATTATACCTCATACTAATTATATCTCAAATTACACTCTTTGTCGAATGAGACTTTTAGCATCCGAGTAGTATTTTTACTTATTTTGACATCGTCAGACACACACAGCCCGTAACAATATACTATTTTTCCGCTTGCATCGCAGATTATTGGCATATTGCGTTCATGCCGCGGGATCTTTTTATCGATCAGTATGTCCTTGAGCTTTTTCGTGCCTGCCGAGCCTATCGGCCAAAAACGGTCGCCGTCCTGTCTGCATCTTATCGTGAGCGGAAGTGTTAACTTATCTAAATCCATACAGGCGATGTGCGGGGAGAATACGGCTGTATTCGGGTCACTTTCACGAGCGATTATACTAAAGCCGGATACGGTCGTGGGAGTGTCGATACAGAGCGGCACGCAGTACTCCTCGCGCTCAAATATGGGAGAAAACAGCACTGCATCATAGCTTATGTACGCACTTATGTGGGGTATGTCCAGGCGTGAGCCCGTCCTTGCGCCCAAAAACTCGCAAAGAGCCGCAATATGCTTTCGTTCTATGTCGACGCAGACGCCCGCATCAGCGATTGCGAGTCTCAACGCCCTGCTGCGTATAGGCATAGGCAATGCGGCTATCTTGTGCCTGTCAAATCCGACGTTAAGCCTCGCATTTTCGAACTCGTTCGATGCAATCTCATTGAGATAAGCCTCGTCCTCGCTCAAAAGCCTGGCCGCCGAGCAAATGGACTCACATACGCGTGGATTGATGTTCTCCTTTATGTAGGGTATTACATCGAGCCTAAGCCTGTTTCTCGTCGAATCCGCAATAAGATTCGAGCTGTCGGTTCTGTATGAAAGGCCATTTGACTTAATATAGCTCAATATGTTCTTGCGGCACATCGAAAGCATAGGACGGATTATGTCGCCGGCGCGATAGTCCATGCCGGTAAGCCCCTTGAGACCGCTTCCCCTGATTAGGTGCTGAAGCACGCTCTCCGCTTGATCGTCCATGTGGTGGGCAATGGCTATGTATTCGGCGTTTACGCCGTTTTTTACGCGCCTAAGAAAGTCGTATCGGGCTATCCTTGCAGCGGTTTCGAGCGTGAGCGAATCCCTTTCGGCAAACGCAGGCACATCAAAGCGGTACGTCTCGAGTGTAACCCCGAGCGTTTGGCAGAGCCCTACGACAAAAGCCTCGTCGGTCTCCGCCTCCTCGCCTCTTATCATGTGGTTCATGTGGGCGGCAGTTATGTTGAGTTTCAGCTTTTCTGTGAGTGCGACAATACCGTGCAGAAGCGCAACGGAATCCGCACCTCCGCTGAGTGCGACAACAACGGATGCCCCCGGCGCAACCCCGCAAGCGCGAGTGAGATTATGTTCGATTGTATCGATAAACTGCCGATTATTCATGCAACAAGTATAAACCTAAAACATGCATTATACAAGCTTTCACGCAGAAAACGCACCCCTGCCGGATGCGCTTCCCACTGCTTCGCTATATAAACTTAGGAGAAAAAAACATAGTCACGCGGATTCTTGGGACTTCCGTCCATGAGATATTCAAAGTGTAGGTGAGGGGGGTCTGCACACTCGGATAAAGCGGATGTACCTACATAACCCAATGTACCGCCCTTCTTGATGCTGTCGCCCTTCTTGACGGGAACATTGTCGGTGAGGCAGGCATATACGGTGCTTATGCCCTTTCCATGGTCTACTACTACGCTGATTCCAAACGCATCGTCCTTATAGACATCGGCTACCTTGCCGGCTGCTACACAGCGCACGGGTGTGCCCTCGTCTGCTGCGATGTCCAATCCTCTGTGGGTCGTCCAATGCTTAAGCGTCTTAGAATATATAAGCTCGTTCATTGCATAGTCCCATATGATATTGCCCTCAACAGGGGGAGCAAGCAGCTCTGTCGCGGGCTTTGGAGTCTGTGTTTGATTTCCGGGGGTAATGTCCGGTGCGGGAGTGCCGGAAGGGTTTGGTGTAGCTGAATGGAATGGGGTCGGCATCTGTATCTCGCTGAGATGCTGGTTGTTGTTCTGACCTACTTCACCTGCATCGTTGGGATTAGCCCCGCCGAAATCCCCGAACAATACTGTTGCCAATGCGAGTAGTGCAAAGCATGCACCAAGAACCAAAAACACGCCATTCCGTTTTATAAAACCCAAAGCTTTGGTTTTAATATTGCCCTTGTTCTTATTCATGTCATCACCTCATGTGTATTATTGCCTATACGTCTGGATTTATACGCATACTTGCCTTTATAATGCGCAAACTTATAGCATGAGAAACAAAGGAAAAAAGGGATGGCTTCTAAAAGCTGTAATAGGTGCGCTGACAGGCTTTTGCAACGGTGTCTTTGGCGCGGGTGGCGGTATGATAGCGGTCGTTGCTCTCGATGATGCGGCGAAACTCGAACAAAGAACGGCCCACGCGACGGCACTCTGTCTGATACTTCCACTCTCTGCGGTAAGCATCGTTGTGTATTTTTTGACTAAAACTGGTGACGCAACATCCGCATGGTACGCGGTACCCGCATTCTTTGTGGGCGGAATACTCGGAGCAAAGCTTTTGGGAAAGCTTAGCAACGTATGGTCGGCACGTTTTTTCGCGGCACTAATGCTCGCCGCAGGAATATCGATGGTGGCAACATGATAGTTTTAGGTATACTGGGAGCGCTCATTGCGGGAGTTGCCGCAGGAATGGGCATGGGTGGAGGCACGATACTCATACCCGCGCTGACACTTATAATGGGTGTGGCGCAGCACGACGCGCAGTTAGTCAATATGATAGCCTTTTTGCCGGCGGCGATAGTAGCAATAATGATCCATAAAAAAGAGGGCAGAATCGACGTCAAGGGAATGCTCCCCATGATAGTTTTGGGAATTGTGGGGGCGGCCGCAGGGGCTTATGTGGCTTCGCTTATCGAGGGTAATGTGCTCAGAAAGATATTCGGCGCAGGACTCATGTTGCTGTCTGTAAGGCAGTTTATAAAGAGCTTCAGACATGGCGATAAGGGCAAAGCCGCAGGCAGAGGGTAAACATCTGCGGTAATGCGTTTTATATGTGACAATGTTACTGAATTGAACGAATTTGGTGGTATAATTAAGAAAAATAAAGCCCTGCAAGGGCATTAAGGAGAACAATATGCCTGTTATAAAACTTACAAAAGAAACATTCGATTCCGAGGTAATGTCCTCAGATAAGCCCGTATTGGTAGATTTCTGGGCGAGCTGGTGCGGCCCGTGCAGAATGCTCTCACCGATTATCGACGAGATAGCAGAAGAGACCACAGATGCGAAGATCTGCAAGGTAAATGTGGATGAACAGCCCGATCTTGCACAGAGATACGGCGTAATGAGTATCCCCACGCTTATACTCTTCAAAAACGGCGAGGCGGTCGAGCGCAGCTTGGGTGCAAAGCCCAAGGCAGCGGTGCTTGCGATGCTTAAAAAGTAAATCTCACAGCAAACAAAAACGGCGGCAAGTGTACATGCCGCCGTTTTTAGTAGTCGATTCTATTTAGCACTGTATTACTCCGAAAGCTTCGCAAGCCCGAGGTTAAGCCTTCTCATGGCCTCATCTCGACCCAACAGAATAGCTATTTCGATAGCTCCGCCGGGCGTTACCTGCTTGCCTGCCATGGCGATTCTTACCGGCCACAGCATAGTGCCGTTTTTGAGCCCCTTCTCTGCCGCGAGCGACAATAAGCAGTCGTGTACGCTCTCGAGCGTCCAATCGTCGAGCTTTTCGAGTGCCGCGATAGCCATCTCGAGAACGGTCTTTGATACCTGAGCGTCTGTCTTTGACTTCTTGTTGGTAAACAGCTCTATCGAATAATTCTCGTCGAGCTTACTCAAAAAGTCCACCATGTCGGGTATCTGAGCGAAAAATTCAACTCTGGGCTGCAGTATGGTCGTCAGTATACCGGCGTCCATGTGGGCGATACCGGCCTTCTCGTAGAAGGGGAGCGCATTCTTGTGGAAGTCCTCGGGAGAGAGCTTTCTTATGTATTCCGCATTCATCCAGTTGAGTTTGTTTATGTCGAATATCGCAGGGGATTTTGAAAGTCCCTCTATGGAGAATGCATCGATAAGCTCGTCGAGCGTGAAGAATTCCCTTTCGTCGCCGGGATTCCAGCCTAAAAGCGCTACATAGTTGATTATCGCATCTTTCAGATAGCCTGCGCGCGTGAAATCCTCGTAGTAGGCATCGCCGTCACGCTTAGAGAGCTTTCTGTGAGCGTCTCTCATAACCTGGGGCAGATGTATATATACCGGGCTTTCCCAACCGAATGCCTTGTACAGCATATTGTACTTGGGTGTCGAGGCGAGGTACTCATTGCCGCGCAAAACGTGCGTAATGTTCATCGTGTGGTCGTCTATGACGTTTGCGAAGTTATATGTCGGCATTCCGTCCGCCTTTATGAGTATCATGTCGTCAAGCTCACTGCAGTCGACGGCGATGTGTCCGTAAAGCACGTCATCAAACGATGCCTCTCCGCTTTCGGGCAGATTCTGACGTATGACGTAACTTTCGCCGGCATCTACGCGCTTGCGTGCCTCCTCATACGGGATGTGCGAACACTTCTTGTCATACTTCCACGTTTCGCCCTTCGCCTCTGCTTCGGCTCTTCTCTCTGTGAGTTCATCCTTTGTGCAGAAGCAGTAATACGCCTTGCCCTCGCGGACGAGCTGCTCTGCGTAGGGGAGGTACATATCGCGTCTTTCGCTCTGATAATAAGGGCCGAAATCGCCGCCGATGTCGGGTCCCTCGTCCCAATACATACCGATGTCATTGAGCGTGCGGTAAATAACATCGACTGCACCCTCGACATAGCGTTCGGTGTCGGTGTCCTCAATTCTAAGTATGAAAGCACCGTTGTTTTTTCTTGCAAACAGGTACTCGTAGAGCGCAGAGCGCAGATTGCCAAGGTGCATATAACCCGTCGGTGACGGTGCGTATCTCGTCCTTACCATTTATTCCCTTTTCTCCTTATTATTGCAGCTTGAAGCTGTCCTTCAGACCCACTGTTCTGTTAAAAACGGGCCTTGTGTCTGTGAAGTCCTTATCTGCGGCAAAGTAGCCTATGCGCATGAACTGGAATTTGTCAACGGGGTGCGCATTCGCAAGTGCAGGTTCTATCTTGCCGTTTATAGTTATGAGGGAATCACGATTGAACTTTTCGGTGAAGTCCTCGCATTCCTCGTCGGTATCGAGCATCATGGGTTCATAGAGCCTGAACTCCGCATCGAGAGCGTCGGCTGCGTTGAGCCAATGCAGTGTGCCCTTTACCTTGCGCTCGCATTCGCCGCTCTTTGTATCGGGATCGTATGTGCAGTATACCTCGCGGACAACATCGTTTTCGTCGGCATCATAGCCTGTACACTTGACTATGTATGCGCCCTTGAGGCGGACCTCGCCGTCGGGCTTGAGCCTGAAGTACTTCTTCGGCGGCTTTACCATGAAGTCATCGCGTTCGATGTAAAGTTCTCTGCCAAACTGAACGGTCCTCTTGCCGGCCTCTTCGCTTCCGGGGAGATTTTCGAGTGTAACGCTCTCGGTTTCACCCTCCGGCCAATTCGTTACTATGAGCTTTATGGGGTCGAGTATGGCCATCATTCTGGGCGCTGTGGCGTTCAGCTTTTCGCGTACACAGTGCTCAAGCATAGCGGTATCGACGACTGAATCCGCCTTTGATACGCCTACCTTATCCAAAAAGTCTATGATAGCCTCTGCGGGATAGCCCCTGCGCCTCATAGCACACAGTGTAGGCATACGCGGATCGTCCCAGCCGCTCACAAAGCCCTCTTCCACAAGCCTTCTCAAATAACGCTTGGACATTATCGTGTTGGTCATGTTGAGCCTCGCAAACTCTATCTGCCTCGGACGCTTTTCAAAGTCACAGTGGAGCGTTACCCAGTCGTAAAGCGGCCTGTGTATCTCATACTCGAGTGAGCAGAGTGAATGTGTTACGCCCTCTATGGCGTCCTGTATGGGGTGGGCAAAGTCGTACATGGGGTAGATGCACCATTTGTCACCGGTCTGATGGTGAGAGCGGTGGATTATCCTGTAGAGCGCCGGATCGCGAAGATTTATATTGGGCGAACTCATGTCTATCTTTGCCCTAAGCGTCTTTGCGCCGTCCTCAAACTCACCGTTCTTCATGCGCTCGAATAAATCGAGGTTTTCCTCGATGGTCCTGTCCCTGTACGGGCTGTTTTTTCCGGGCTCGGTAAGTGTCCCTCTGTATTCTCTGACCTCGTCTTTTGACAGGTCGTCCACATAGGCGAGGCCCTTTTTGATAAGTTTTACAGCAAGCTCATAGCATGTGTCGAAATAGTCCGAGCCGAAGCACAGCTTATTCCACTCGAAGCCCAGCCAGCGAATATCTTCCTGTATGGAGTCTACAAATTCTACATCCTCTTTGGTAGGGTTGGTATCGTCAAAGCGAAGATTGCATACACCGTTAAACTTCCTTGCAATTCCGAAGTCAACGCACAGCGCCTTAGCATGGCCTATGTGCAGGTATCCGTTGGGCTCCGGAGGAAAGCGAGTTACCACGTTGGGGTTCTGCGCGAGACCCTGCTCGACTATGTCCTCAATAAAGTTTCTTGCAATGGTATTTTCGGAATCCACCGTATCACGCCCTTTCACGTTTTTACCCTATATTATGCCCCAATTGGCAGAACACTGTCAACAATATTATCCGCTACAATACATCATATATTGCCCGAAAACCCTACCGTTTTGCGGTTTGCATATGTATAATGGAAGCATATCATTAAAGAGGTGAGACAGATGGCAAACAAAAAGTACAGAATACTCAGTATAAATCCCGGTTCGACATCGACGAAGATCGGCGTTTTCGAGGGAGAGAGCTGTCTGCTTGATATAAGTATTAAGCATAATACCGAAGAGATAGCGAAGTACCCTACGATACTCGACCAGAGCGATATGCGTATGGAGATGATCGAGAATGCGCTCGTCGAGAACTCAATACCGATGGATTCATTCGATGCTTTTGTCGGACGCGGCGGAATACTTAAGCCCATGGTGAGCGGTGTCTATACGGTATCCGATGCAATGCTATATGACCTGAAGCACGGTAAGGCGGCGACACATGCGTCCGCTCTGGGCGGAATATTTGCCCGTCAGTTCGGCGACAAGTACGGCAAGCCCTCGTTTATAGCAGACCCTGTAGTAGTGGACGAGAGAAACGAAGTAGCGACCATAACGGGCATACCGCAGGCTCCCAGAACAAGCGTATTCCATGCGCTCAATCAGAAGTCCGTTGCAAGGCGTTATGCCCAGCATGCGGGTAAGCGCTATGAGGAGTGCTCGGTTGTTGTCGCGCATCTGGGCGGAGGAATTTCAATTGGTGCGCACGAAAACGGCAGGGTAATCGACGTTACGAACGCAATAGACGGCGAAGGTCCGCTTTCACCCGAGCGATGTGGTGCAGTAGAGGTACAGAAGGTAGTCGAAATGTGCTTCTCCGGCGAATACAGCAAGGCTGATATGCTCGCATTTGCTTCAAAACGCGGCGGACTCGTGGCACACCTCGGCACTACGGATTGTCTCGAGATAGAGCACCGGGTAGAAGCGGGCGATGAGAAGGCAAGGCTCGTATTCGAGGCCATGGGTTACGGCGTAGCAAAGTACATCGGCTCAATGGCGGCGGTACTCAAGGGTAAGGCGGAGGCCATCATTCTTACGGGTGGACTTGCAAGGAGCAGCATGCTCGTAGATTACATCAAGGAGTATGTCGAATTCATGGCTCCTGTGGTAGTATTCCCGGGCGAGGATGAGCTCAGAGCGCTTGCAGAGGGTGGCATAAGAGTACTCAGTGGCGAAGAGACACCAAAGGAATATTGACATAATCAATACAGTGCAACCATATTTTCCCCGGTTCGTATAATCTGTGTAAACTAAGATGAGGGAGGACTATGTATGAAGCGCAGTACAATAGCGGTTTTGGCGGCTCTGATCGCGTTTATTCTTCTCATGGGCGCTTGTACGTCACCTGCACGGTTCAATGACGATAAGACATTTGATTACGCTCAGGAGGGGGAAGCGTGGGGGAGCGTAAATGATTCCGATGCGCCTATCCGGGCAACTGCATCCCCGAAGGACAATGGCGACGTTTACGGCGGTCATAAGATAATAAAGACCGGCAGCATGTCAATGGAAACCCGCGAGTACAACGATGTATATCAGTTCATTCGCACAAGAGTCGAAGAGCTGGGCGGTTATGTCTATGCTGAGAGAGTATATGGCACAGAGCCCAAGGAATACGGCGATTCGGGAAGAACACTCGATATAACGCTCAAGATACCTGCGGGAAACCTCGAAACTTATATGAGCGACATGGGCGGAAAGGCGATCGTCACAGAATCCAGCATAGCGAGCGATGATGTCACCGATGCGTATTTCGATACCGAGTCGAGACTCGAAATGTATACGATACAGCGCGATAGACTGATGGAGATACTGGAAAAGGCGACCGAGCTTGACGACATATTAAAGCTCGAGAGCGAGTTGAGCAGGCTTACTTACGAGATAGAGTCACTCACTGGCACTCTCAATAAATATGACAATCTGATAGCGTATTCGACACTCAACGTGTATGTAAGGGAGCTTGTGGCCACACAGACGACTATGCAGGATACGCTCGGCACGCGCATTTCAGAGACGTTCAAGGGTACTCTGAACGCACTCGGAGAGTTTGGCAAAGGCTTGCTCATAGTGCTTATCGGAGGATTCCCGATTATACTGATAATCGCCGCGATAGTCGTAGCTGTGATACTGATTGTGAAAAAGAAAAAGAAAAAAAGGGCACAATCGTAATACAAGGCTAAATATACGTCTTAACTGAAAATAGGCACAGGGCTTCTGCTCAAGTGCCTATTATTTTGTGCAAAATCATCTCATAAATTGGCGTGTTGCCCGACAGGCGCTTCTGAGCGTTCTCTTTGAATCGCGCATAATGCGCTTGGGTACGTCCGGATACATAGACGAAAGTGCCGAAGCGGCCATGACTGTGCCCGTCACGACTCCTGCGATAAACATCCAAGTCTTCATCTTCTCACCCCCTTTTTTAACTTTAGCATTAGTTTGCACAATTTTTCGGGGAAATTGACTTGGCAAATTTTAAATAAAAAAAGCGAGGTATCGCTCCTCGCCTTATTCTGTGCTTCAGCTTATTCTTCGTGATGATGCTCACCGCTGCAGCAACCGTGCTTACAGCTCCCGGACTTCATTTGAACGGGGGAAGGCTCGCCCTTTTTCTTATAATAGTCGTCAATAGCGGCGTGTACGGCCTCTTCTGCAAGTACAGAGCAGTGGAGCTTTGCGGGGGGAAGACCCTCGAGCGCCTCAACGACGGCGGAATTTGTCAGCGCGAGTGCTTCATCGATCGACTTGCCCTTAATGAGCTCGGTCGCCATTGAGCTTGTCGCTATTGCCGCGCCGCAACCAAATGTCTTGAAGCCGACATCCTCGATTATACCGTCGTCATTTACCTTCAAAAACATCTGCATGATGTCTCCGCACTTGGCGTTACCTACCATGCCTACACCGTTTGCACCCTCGACCTCGCCCATGTTGCGGGGGTTAGAGAAGTGATCCATTACTTTCTGTGTATACATTTGCTTATCCTCCGTACAGTTCTAAAAGCTTATTTATTGTATAATGGTGACATTTCGCGCAGTCTTCCAACTATTTTTACCAAAACATCAAGCACATAATCGACTTCCTCGTCGGTCGTCATGTCGCTTATAGATAATCTCAATGAGCCGTGCGCTATCTCGTGCGGCAGACCCATAGCGAGCAACACGTGTGACGGGTCGAGTGAGCCAGATGTGCAAGCAGAGCCGCTTGAGGCGGCAATTCCGTTGATGTCGAGCATTAAAAGTATCGCCTCGCCCTCGATGTACTCTATACTCACGTTGACGTTGCCCGGAAGCCTCTTTGTGGGATGACCGTTGAGCTTTACATACGGTATGTTTTCGAGTATGTAGGATATCATTCTGTCGCGAAGTTTCGTGAGTCTCACGCCATCCTCGATCATAGTTGAAGCGGCGATTTCTGCAGCGTATCCCATGCCGACTATTGCAGGCACATTCTCCGTTCCTGCCCTGCGATTGCGCTCCTGTGCGCCGCCTGAGATAAGCGGATCGACAGATACACCGCGCCTTATGTAAAGCGCGCCGATTCCCTTGGGACCGTGGAACTTGTGACCCGACAACGAGAGCATGTCTATGCCTTCCGCCTTTACGTCAATCGGAATGTGGCATACCGCTTGCACTGCGTCCGTATGGAACAGTACCTTGTGCTTGTGGGCGACCTCTGCAAGCTCCTTTATGGGCATTATCGTACCCATCTCGTTATTTGCATACATTATCGTGACGAGTATAGTGTCGGGACGAATTGCCGCTTCGAGGTCTGTGGGTGAAACCATTCCGAACCCGTCGACGGGCAGATATGTTACCTCGAAGCCCTGCTTTTCAAGCTGAGCGCATGTGTGGAGCACCGCATGATGCTCTACTGCCGAGGTGATTATGTGCTTACCCTTTAGTGCGAGTCTTGAAGCCGTACCCTTTATCGCCATATTATCAGCCTCTGAACCGCCGCCTGTGAATATTATCTCGTCGGGCAGGCAGTTGAGCACGCTCGCGATCTGCGCTCTCGCCTTGTCTGTGGCGAGTTTGGCATCTCTGCCGAATGAAT
>JAEDCW010000060.1 GCA_016293975.1 Clostridia bacterium | reverse complement strand
TCAGAGTCGGAGTCTGATACTCTATCCGGCTGAGCTACGGGTACAATTATAAACAAATGAAAAATGTCGTGCACCCATCGCTCGACACAAGCCTCCGAGCGGCACTCCGGCAGGTGGCTCCTGCCAGGCAGACCCGCGGCACATTGACTCTTCTGCTTAATGCTGCTCCCGTCAAGGCCTGACATGGTTCACAGACGTCAATTGCACGGGACCCGACAATCAACACTCCTTATCGACACCGGACCTCACAGACTTATGCCTCACGATGGGAATTACACCCTGCTGTAGCGGATTGCAGGTTCAGGGCACCGCTAACTCCCCGTTTAGCACGACATATATAGCATACCGCCTTTTGAGGCGTTTTGCAATAGGCAGTTGTAAAGCCGACTTGTCTTTGGGTAGGTTATAATGTAAAATAAAGCAGAGAATGGAGGGACTGTATGCCTATTGTAAGAGATATGTCACTGGCTCCGCTCGGGCTAAAGCGGATTCACTGGGTTGAGGATTTCATGCCTTGTTTGGCAGAGCTTAGGGCTCGCTATGGAGAGACAAAGCCATTTTTGGGCAAACGCATCTCAGTTGCGGTTCATCTGGAGGCTAAGACAGCTTACCTTGCACTGCTTTTGAGGGAAGCCGGGGCGCACGTCGCGGTCACAGGCTCAAATCCCTTGTCCACAAAGGACGATGTTTGTGCAGCACTTGCGTCGCTTGGCGTAGAGGTGAACGCATGGCACGGGGCAACGCCCGAGGAATACAGGGAACATCAGAGAAAGACGCTTGAGTTTAAGCCCCACATAATAATTGATGACGGCGGCGACTTCATGGAGCTGTTGGACATATATCCCGAGTATGCCGAGAATCTGCTCGGGGGTTGTGAGGAGACCACTACCGGCATCGCACGGCTTAAGGCAAGGGTAAAGGCAGGAACTTTGCGTTTCCCGATGATGGCGGTGAATGACGCAAACTGCAAGCATCTTTTCGACAATCGCCACGGTACGGGTCAGTCCGTTTGGGACGGAATCATGTATTCGACAAACAACATGATAACCGGAAAGACGGTGGTAGTCGCAGGTTACGGCTTCTGCTCGAGCGGCATCGCAATGAGGGCAAAGGGACTCGGCGCAAACGTCATCGTCACAGAAATCAACCCGTACAGGGCTCTTGAGGCGGCAATGGATGGCTTTAGAGTAATGACGATGGACAACGCGGCATCTCTGGGCGACATTTTTGTGACCGCTACGGGCTGTAAGGATGTAATCACGGGCAGACATTTTGCAAAAATGAAGAACAATGCAATGCTAGCCAATGCAGGACACTTTGATGTCGAGATAAGCAAGGTCGAACTTGCCGAAATGGCGACGGAGACATGGGAGAGGAAGCCTTTCATTAACGGCTATAAGCTCGCAGACGGCAGAGTGATAAATCTCCTTGCTGACGGCAGACTGGTCAATATAGTGGCAGGGAACGGACATCCTGCGGAGATAATGGACCTCTCGTTTGCAATACAGTTCCTCGGCGCAAAGTACATACTCGATAATTCGGAACATATGAAACCGGGCCTTTATGACATACCCGAGGAGATTGACCACGAGGTCGCAATGCTAAAGCTAAAAGCGATGGGTCTGGAGCTCGACACGCTTACAGAGGAGCAAAGGAAATACCTTGAGGGCGAGTATTGATGAAAAAGTGTATGCGGCCCATAGCGGCGGTATTTGCGTTACTGATTGCGGTATGCGGGTGCAAGCCATACGCAGAGCCGGTAAATACACAGGGGCCTATGGCTACGCCGCAGTTGGGACAACCTACGCAGGTTCCCATAAATAACATAAATAACCCGGTGATTGAGTTTCTTGAGGGCTATATAGAAGCGTATAAGATCGCGATTTTGGGAAAACAACAGCCGTCGGGCGATGCGTTGCTTGTGTATCTGGAGCTTGCAAATCACGAGTATTCGGTGAGTTTACCGAGGCAGAGCGTAGGAATGCTGGGAGGCAACGCGGATGAGAGTTTCGGAGGAAGCACCGTAGGTGTGGCAAACGGCAACGGCAAATGTGAGCTCAACGAATATGGCAGCTACAGCTTCATATTCGAGTACACGGACAAAGATGAGGTCATACAGGGCACAGTCGGTGCGGATGTGCTGTCGTTTGAGATGATTTCGGGCGAAACGACAAAGCTTACGGTATCTGCGAAAAAGACTGCGGATGGCTATGTATCGTTTGTCACAGATGGTGCGGCGTGGTCGTTTTTGGAGATTGAGGGTGACACACCGAGGTTTTTGGTCGGCTCAACCGAGCTTAATACTCCACAGCTCGAATATGATGTAATACATCCTTATGCCGAAAGCGTGCTTTTGGTAGCCGAGGGTATCTACTATTTAGATAGCGAATAATATAACGGGAGGCAAATATGTTAACAGCAATCATTACAATTGCAATCGTGCTGCTCGCCATTTTTCTTTTGTTTAAGATATTCGGCTGGTCGCTCAAGATGTTCTTCAAGCTTTTGGTCAACACCATAATCGGTGGGGTGATACTGATACTCTTGAACCTTGTCGGTGGGCTTATAGGCTTCACGGTCCCCATCACAATATTGTCGTCATTGATTGTCGGTGTGTTGGGTGTTGCGGGTGTAATTCTCGTTGTGCTCTATACGCTGCTGGTATAAAACCGAGGGTTTTCGCCGTGCCTTAGGGTACGGCTTTTTATTCATATCTCGTCACCAAAAACCCTCAAAAAGCATAAGGTACAACATGCCGTGCCTTCTTTTTGACAATAAAAAGGGCGAGTTCACTTGGGAGTGCTCGCTCGACATAGAACCTTGGGGCAGAAGTCTCGTGTGGACCGACTGCCGTCTTTTGGATACGTGCAGATACATGGAGAAGCTATCGGGACTTGAAATCATGCCGCAGCTCACATTCAGACGATTGGGGGAGGGTATGACTCAAAGCCCGTCATTAAAACTTTGCGGCTTTGCTGTGGACATTGGAAAAGGCCTTGCCGATGCGGAATTGGATAGGTTGAGAAAGCTGTGTACGCAGAGTGGGCTATTCAGCTTCGTGGCGCCAAAGAGCATAGCGCCAAAGTGGGTCGCCTGTGAGCTTCGTGGGGAAACATGGGGACATAACAAGCTGCAGAGCGTTTTCCCGGGGGATAGGGGCTGCCATGTGCTTGCACTTCAGGATGCACTTTTGCTCCTTGGCAGATGCGAACTTGCATTGACGGGCGTATGCGACAAAAAGACGGTGGAAAGCGTTCGGATACTAAGGAGAGAGGCGGGTTTGCCCGATGCAAGACACGTCGATTCAATGCTATGGAACTATATAATAACAGAGGGACATAAACGTGCGGAAGCGTCAGATAGAATGCTCTACAGATAAGTTTTTTGCGCCCAAATATATTTTGTGACTCCTTGCCATATTATCGTGTTTAGGGCATAATTTCGATAATATTCGAGTGGAGGACAATATGAAGCTGCTTTGCGACAGAATACGCGAGGAAGGCAGGGTGCTGCCCGGAAACATTGTTAAAGTCGATGGTTTTTTGAATCACTTGGTAGATATCAAACTCATGGGGGAACTTGCCAAAGAATTCCACAGACTTTTTGCAGACAAGAAAATAACCAAGATATTGACCGTTGAGGCGTCGGGAATTGCGTTGGCGACGGTTTGTGCGCAGGAATTCGGCGTACCGATGCTCTTTGCGAAGAAGGCAAAGTCGGATAACATCGAAGGCGGCCTTATTCAAAGCGAGATATTCTCATATACCTACAAGAAAAAGGTAACACTTATTGTATCGGCACAATGGCTAAACGCAGACGACAAAGTGTTGATAATAGACGACTTTTTGGCAAACGGAGAGGCGCTGCGCGGTCTGACTGAGATGATACATTCAGTCGGCGCAGAGGTAGTGGGCATAGGCATTGCTGTAGAAAAGGGTTTCCAGGGCGGAGGAGACAAGCTCCGTGCTATGGGCTATGATGTTCGTTCGCTTGCGATAATCGAAGATACTGCCGACGGAAAGATTCGCTTCAGAGATGAGGAGCGGGAGGAAATATGAACGAAAGAATTGTAGTGTTGGACTTTGGAGGTCAGTATAACCAGCTTATCGCGCGAAGAGTGCGCGAGGCGGGCGTATACAGCGAGCTTTTGCCCAGAACTGCTTCGAAGGAGAGAATACTGGGTGGATGCTTATCCGGCATCATACTCACTGGCGGTCCCGACAGCGTGTACGAAGATAATGCGATGTCATGCCCAGACTGGGTGTTTAAGCTTGGCGTACCCGTGCTCGGCATATGCTACGGAATGCAGTACATCGCAAAGATCAACGGCGGTGAGATAAAGGCTGCCGATGTGAGCGAATACGGCAGGACGCCGACTACATACGCCGACCATCCCCTCTTTGAAGGCATGGACAAGCGTACGGTTTGGATGAACCACAACGATTCCGTGACGAAACTTCCCGAAGGGTTTGTTGCGATAGCATCCACCGAAAATTGCAAAATAGCGGCATTTGCAAACGATAGCGAAAAACTCTACGGCATTCAGTTCCACGCCGAGGTCGAGCATACCGAGGACAGCAAGAGGATATTCTCGAATTTCCTCAAGAACATTTGCGGCCTAAAGTGCGACTGGAGCCCTGCGAGCATAGCTGACAGCATGATTCGCGAGATTCGCGAAAAGGTTGGGGACGGAAAGGTACTGGCGGCGCTGTCTGGAGGCGTAGACTCGTCCGTTGCGGCGGTGCTGACGCATAAAGCAATCGGCGACAGGCTCATATGCATATTCGTCGATCACGGTCTGCTTAGGCTCAATGAGGCTGCAGAAGTAATGGAGTTCTACAAGGATTCCGTGGGACTCAATATAATAAAGGTGGATGCGCGCGAGAGGTTCCTCAGTAAGCTTGCGGGCGCAAGCGACCCCGAGAAGAAGCGCAAGATAATAGGAGAAGAATTCATTCGCGTGTTTGAAGAGGAATCAAATAAGCTCAGCGGTTACGATTATCTGCTCCAGGGCACTATTTATCCCGACGTAATAGAGAGCGGTGCTGGCGGGTCTGCGGTCATTAAGAGCCACCATAATGTAGGCGGTCTCCCCAAGGACATCTCGTTCAAGGGAATAATCGAGCCTTTGCGCTCATTGTTCAAGGATGAAGTAAGGGAGCTGGGCGAAAGCCTCGGTATGCCTTCGCATCTGGTATGGAGACAGCCGTTCCCCGGTCCCGGACTTGCCATAAGGGTAATTGGAGATATCACAGAAGAGAAGCTTGACATACTCAGAAAGACCGACTATATACTCCGGCGAGAGATTAAAAACGCAGGGCTTGAGCGTGCGCTATGGCAGTACTTTACCGTATTTACGGGCATCAAGAGCGTTGGCGTTATGGGAGACAGGCGCACGTATGATTATGCAATAGGCGTGAGGGCGGTAACCTCCTCCGATGCGATGAGCGTCGATTGGGCGGAGATACCGTTCTCTGTGCTCAAGCGTATCTCTGACTGCATAATAGCGGAGGTCGACCACGTCAACAGGGTAGTCTATGATATCACCAGCAAGCCTCCGGGAACGGTCGAGTGGGAATAATTTAAAAAAGCCGAAAAACTCAGTAATCACAAGGCTTTTCGGACTTTGCCCACTCTCTCTGATAAGGTTTTGATAAGAATGCCCTCCAATGCGATTATTCTGCGTTGCGAGTGGCTTGTGAGTAAAGAATAATTTCAACCATCTCACAAAAATCCCATATTAGCATTTAAGCCCGTACTGATCGGATGTCAGTACGGGCTTTTTGTCGTTCATTTTTACTTGATGTCCTCTTTGAATGCCTCTACAAACATATCGCTGAGTGCTTGGGACGGTACTTTCGCCCAAATCTGAGTGGTGTCCTCTGCCGGAAATGTATAACGCCAACGGTCATACTGATCTTTGCTGATTTCGCCGTTTTTCAGCTTCTCAGCTTGGTCAGCCCATGCAGAAAGCATTTTGAAAATGGACTCGTCCATTGTGCGCTTGCTGCCATCAAAGACGATATGTACCTCGTCTCCCTGCTTTTCAGCTCTCACACCATGAATGTCCTCAATAGCAAAAAGCGTATGGATAAAGCCCAGATCGCTGTCAATGTCGGGGATGTTCAGAGCCAAAGGAGAAACCTCCAGAACATTCGCAAGAGCGTTCACCAAATCTTCCTTG
>JAEDCW010000023.1 GCA_016293975.1 Clostridia bacterium | reverse complement strand
CCGCCGCCGGTTTTTGGGGGCAAACCTCGGAATCCCTTTATTTCAGTACATTTCAGACCTTTCCAGCGTTAGTTCTCGTCATCAATACTACTGTCTCCACATGGGACGTTTGCGGGAACATATCCACGGGTTGGGCGCTGATGAGTCTGTAACCGGATTCGATAAGCTGTTTGCAGTCGCGTGCGAGCGTTGCAGGATTACAGGAGACGTACACGAGTTTTGCGACACCGCTCGCGGCAATGGCTTCCAGCACTTCGGCGTCACAGCCCTTTCTCGGAGGGTCCAGTATTATGGCATCAGGTCTCATTCCGTCCTCTATCAGCTTAGGCAGTATGATTTCCGCGCGCTCGGCAATAAACTCGGCGTTTGTTATCTTGTTTGCGTTCGCATTTGCCCTTGCGTCACACACAGCCTCCGCGACCTCCTCTATGCCGATTACCCTCTTTGCCCTGCGCGCAACGGGAAGCGATATCGTTCCTATCCCGCAGTACACGTCAAACACGAGCTCATCGCCGCAAAGCTCCAGTGCGTCTACCGCACAGTTATAAAGCTTCTCGGTCTGCTCATGGTTTACCTGCAAAAACGATGGCGCACTCACGCTGAAGTCTATTCCGAGAATGCGCTCCCTTACGGTCGATTCACCGTATACGGTTATAAACGTATCGCCGAATATGACATTTGAATTCGTGTTGTTTATGTTGTTAACTATTGACTTAACGGACGGCACGGCAGATGTGAGCTTCTCGATAAGCTCCTCATCGCGCCTCATGGGTCTAGTCGTGACGATAATTGCCATAGTCTCCCCAAGCGACGTAGTGCGAGTTACGACGTGCCTCAAAACGCCCTTCCTCGTAGTCTCATCGTACACGGTGATGCCGCATTCCTCTGCCCACATACGAACAGCGTTCATAACTGCGACGCCGTTTTCGTCTTGAATCAAGCAGTCATCTATGGGCACAATCCTGTGGCTGTTTTTTGCGAAGAAGCCAAAACAAACGCCCTGGGACATCTCCCTCGCAGGGAAACTCGCCTTATTGCGGTAGCGCCACGGCTCGTCCATGCCGATTGTGGCAAACACATTGGGATTCTCTATGCCACCCAAACGTGAGAGCGCATCTTCGACCTGCTTGCGCTTTACATCGAGCTGAGCGGAATAAGCGATGTGCTGAAGCGAACATCCGCCGCATCTGTTTGCGACCGGGCACTTCTCCTGCACCCTATCGGGAGAGGGCTCAATTATCTCGATAAGCTTTGCAACGGCGTAGCTCGACGTTACTTTTATACAGTGACAACGCACCCTGTCTCCGGGCGCCGCGCCCATAACAAATACGGCATAGCCATCAACTCTGCCTATGCCTTGTCCTTCGGAGCTGAGCGCCGTTATGCTCAGCTCAATATCGTCGTTCTTCCGTACAGGAGGTGCAAGTTTCATCAAAACCTCGCTAAGACGTTGTTGTTAAAATCATATAGCTTCTCGTCAAACGAGTCAACCTTTCCTATCGCATCTTCGAGGGGAACGTCTATTATGCTGTTTCTCCGCGTACCGACCGCGCGTCCGCCCTTACCTTCGACGAGCAATTCTACCGCCCTCTGTCCAAGCTGTGAGGCGAGTATCCTGTCGTACGCAACGGGATTGCCGCCACGCTGTGTATAGCCGGGTACGATAGCCTTAATTTCGATGCCCGTGCTTTCACGCACATAAGCCGCAAAATCCTCTGCCTTGCCTGCACCCTCTGCCATAACCACTATGCTCGTCAGCTTACCTCTGAGCCTGTAGTCCTGCAATCTCTGTGCAGCCTCATCCCAAGGCATGGGGCACTCGGGAACGAGTATCATGTCCGCACCGCCTGCAACGCCTGCCCAAAGTGCAATATCTCCGCAGTTTCTTCCCATTACCTCGATAACGCCTACTCTGTCGTGTGCGCGCATTGTATCCCTTATATTGTAAATCTCATTTGTTATCGTATTGACGGCGGTGTTAAAGCCTATGGTGTAATCGGTGTAGCCCATATCGTTATCTATCGTTCCCGGAACGCCGATTGTCGCTACGCCCAAATCGTTGAGTATCTTAGCGCCCCTGTAGCTGCCGTCGCCGCCTATTATCACTATTCCCTCGATTCCATATGCCTTTGCAACCGAAAGCGCGCGCTTCTGTCCCTCCGGGGACTTAAACTCCTCGCTCCTTGCAGTTCTGAGTATGGTACCGCCCTTATGCATTATGTTTTCAACGTCGGAGTGGTTCATCTCTCTGATGTTGCCCTCTATAAGGCCACGATAGCCGTGAAATATGCCGAGGACAGTAAAGTTCTGTTTGACGCCCTCCTTAAACACCGCGCGAATCGCGGAATTCATACCGGGGGTATCGCCTCCACTCGTTAAAACACCAATTTTTCTCATTTTTTGTTGTCTCCAATACTTAACTCGTGCAAATTATATCACGCTGTGGTGCTTAGTACAATAATCATGCATTGTTAGTTACAAGCCGCACACTTTCCTCACCAAGCATTTCCTTGAGGTCTCTAAGCAGGGCTTCGCTCGCGTTCACACACATGGATTTCGGTGCAAGCGACGTCTTCTTCGTTACCTCGTTTCTCACCACAACTTCACTGTTGCCCTTATAGCGGCGTATCATGTCGTACACCGCAGGAAGCATGTGCTCCGTCTTCTCATCCACCCTAAGATAAAGCCTTGAGCGCTGCCTTACCTGCGAAAGCGGCTCTACCTCGTCTATGAGGAGACTCGTACCCTGACCTTCGCGAACGTTTATCTTGCCGTGTATACACACGATGCTGTCATTTATCAGCAGTGCGCCGTATTTCTCCAAAACAAACGGGAAAGCCACCGCTTCTACAGAGCCCGTCATGTCTTCGAGCGTTATGTACGCCATCATCGCATTGCCGGCACGGGTGCTCTTTTTCTTGACAGATGTTATTATGCCACCGATTTTAACATTCTCTCCATCCCTAAGCAAAATGTTATTATCGTCATCCTCGTGCCCTGCGAGTTCGGAAGCCGTTATGCTCATTTTTTCCAATTCTTTTTTGAAATCGATGAGCGGATGACCACTTATGAATGCGCCTGTCACTTCCTTTTCCATAGTATAGAGCACCCTCGAAGAAAACTCCTCGATATCGGGCATCTCATCCATGGCAAATGACGGATCTGCAAAACCCACTATGTCGAACAACGAAAGCTGACCCGAATCGCGAAGCTTCCTGCTTCCCGCCTCTCCGTCTACTATGGACTCGTAGCAAGCGAGCAGTTGCGCCCTGTTTGCGCCCAGACCGTCGAAACAGCCTGCCTTAATCAAGCTCTCTATCATGCGCTTGTTTATGCCCGTTACCCTGCTGACAAATTCCCTGAGACTCGTGAAGTTTCCATGCTCGCGCCTCTCATCAAGCATATCGTCCATGACCTTCTCGCCGACGTTTTTAATCGCGGACATTCCGAAACGGATATTCCCGTCCTCTACGCTGAAACGAGTTTGGCTCTTGTTCACATGGGGCGGAAGCAGTCTAATACCCGCCTGACGGACGCAGTTTATGTACTGTGATATCTTGTCGGGCGTCCCCAAAAAGCTGTTTATAAGCGCAGTCATGAACTCCACGGGGTAATAGCACTTGAGGTACGCCGTCCTGTACGCAACTACCGCATACGCGGCGGCATGGGATTTGTTGAACGCATACGACGCAAAATCCATCATCTCATCGAATATTCTGTTTGCGACCGCCTCGGGGACACCGTTTGCGATCGCTCCTGGCACTCCGTCTTCTTTTATGCCGTAAAGGAAGTTCTTCCTCTCCTTTACCATGACGTCGTGCTTCTTCTTGCTCATGGCACGCCTAATCAGGTCGCTTCGTCCCATAGAATAGCCTGCAAGGTCGCGTACTATCTGCATTACCTGCTCCTGATAGACCATACAACCATATGTGTTCTCAAGTATGGGTCTTAGTTTTTCATGCGCGTATTGTATCGATGCGCTGTCGTGCTTGCCGTTTAGGTATCTCGGGATTTGCTCCATAGGGCCCGGTCTGTACAGCGAAATTCCCGCTATTAAGTCTTCAAGGCAATCCGGGCAGAGCTTTGTCATAAACTGACGCATGCCGCTCGACTCCAACTGAAATACCCCGTCCGTATCCCCCTGAGTGATCATCTCGTATACTCGCTGGTCGTTAAACTCGAGCTTCTCCATATCAGGAACTTCCTTGCCGCTGTCTGCTATATAGCGCAGTGTGTCGCGTATAACAGTAAGCGTCCTGAGCCCAAGAAAGTCCATCTTGAGCAGCCCAAGCTCCTCTATAGTTCCCATCGTGAACTGCGTCGTTATAGCCGAATCGTCATTTTTCTGCAGAGGTACGTACTCCACTATGGGCTTTGACGCGATCACTACGCCCGCCGCGTGTGTAGAAGAGTGCCTCGGAAGTCCCTCGAGCCTCTTACTCAGCTTTATGAGTCTTTCCACTTGAGGGTTTATCGTACACAGCTCTCTGAGCTCCGCCGACAACTCAAGCGCCTTGTCAAGCGTCATGTTGAGCTCGTTTGGTATGAGCTTCGCTATCCTGTCGACCTCCGCATACGGCATATGGAGCGCGCGTCCCACGTCCTTGACTGCGGCTTTTGCTGCCATAGTACCGAATGTGATTATCTGCGCCACATGATCTTTGCCATACTTTTGCGTAACATAGTCTATTACTTCCTGCCTTCTCTCAAAGCAGAAGTCTACGTCTATATCGGGCATTGATACCCTCTCAGGGTTTAAAAGCCTCTCAAACAGCAGGCCGTATTTAAGCGGATTAACGCCGGTTATGCCCAAGCAATATGCCACAAGGCTTCCAACGCCGCTTCCCCTGCCCGGTCCTACGACTATGTCGTTTCGCCTTGCAAACGAGATAAAGTCCGCTACTATGAGGAAATAGTTTGAGAAGCCCATTTTGCTTATAACGGACAGCTCATAGTCCATCCTCTGCTTTTCCGTTTCGCTGAAATCGGGAATCCGCTCGGCAAGTCCCTTTTCGCAGAGCATACGGAGGTATCCGTCACTCGTGTAATCCTCGGGCACCTCAAAATTGGGCAGCCTCCTCTCACCGAAAACTATCTCGACATTGCACTTTTCGGCAATTTCGTTCGTGGTCTCAAGCGACTCCCTGTATTCAAACAGCACCTTTTTCATCTCATCCTCACTCTTGAGGTAGAATTCATCGGCGCTCATGCGCATTCTGTTTTCTTCGTCTACATAGCGACCTGTCTGTATGCAGAGCAGTACATCCTGTGCCTCCGCATCCTCTTTGTTAACGTAATGAACGTCATTTGTAGCAACGGTCTTAATTCCGAGCCGCTTTGCGAGGTCCGCGAGCCTCGGCAGTACCGTGAGCTGGTCGTCGAGCCCGTGATTCTGGAGCTCTATGTAAAAATCATCCCTGAATATGTCCTTGAGTCTGCTTGCAAGCGCATCCGCTTCGTCGTACTTGCCCTTCAGCAAAAGAGAAGGTATATCGCCGGCAAGACATGCCGATAGGCATATGAGCCCTTCGGAGTATTCTTCGAGCAAATTGTAATCTATTCTCGGTTTATAGTAATAACCCTTAATAAACGCAAGCGATGAAAGCTTCATCAGATTGTGATAGCCGACATCGTCCTTGGCAAGCAATATGAGGTGGGCATACTCTCGCAATCCCTCTCTGGATTCCATGGATTTCGGGGCAACATAAGCCTCCATGCCGAGTATGGGTTTTATTCCGGCATTCTTGCACGCCTTATAAAAATCGATAACACCATACAATACGCCGTGATCGGTTATGGCAATGGCCGTCATGTCAAGCGACTTTGCCTTGTCAACGAGCTCGGTTATGCGTGAAGCTCCATCAAGCAAGCTGTATTGAGTATGTACATGCAAGTGGGTAAACGCCATCAGCTTCCCTCCCCGTATTTGAACCTTAGCTCTTCTGCAAGCTTCATAAGCTTCTGCAGTCTGTAGTTCACAGCCGAGCGGCCTATCTCCAACTCCTCTGCGAGCGATGTAAGCGACGCCTCTCTGTTGTTGAGCCTCGCCTCGGCAATCTGCCTCAGTTCGTTTGGCAGTCTTTCAAGTCCGTAGACCTTTGCAATCAGCTCTATGCTCTTCGATTGAATCGCCGCGGTTTCGGCAGTCTTCTGCATATTTGCGACATCGCAGTTTCCGACCCTGTTTATATTATTGCTTATGCTCTTGAGCGTTCTTACCTCCTCGAGCCTTAGTGCCGCATCCGATGCCCCTATGAGCGCAAGAAAGCCGCTTATCATGTCGGCATCTTTTATATAAAGTACATGCGTTTCCTTGCGCTTGCGGGTCTTTGCCGCTATGCCGTGTTCCGAAAGCATACCGATGAGTAGCTTCGACAGCTCAGTCTCCCTGCAAACTATTTCGAGATTATATCCCCTGGTAGGCTCATTTACAGAGCCCGCTCCCAAAAACGCCCCTCGAACAAACGCTATCTTATACGTATCTCCGCTGATTCTCGCAGGATCTATTCCAGCATTGCCCTCGTCGAGCGAAAACAGCCCCGAATCCGAGATAAGCTCCGCGCAACCGCTCCCTTCGACCGTAACGATTACGTTTCTCGCGGCACGCCCCGTCTTTTCGGTAACTGCCACGGACGCCTCAACAGCATACAGCCTCGAAGCTAACTTTGAAGTAAACTTTGCCACGCTGTAGCTCTCTGTTGTGTACTGTATCGCCATTGAGCCGTTTGATATGATAAGACTTCCCGCAGTTTTTGTAAGCGCAAGAAGGGCGGCACGAGATGCGCTCTCGCCCTTGAGCTTCAATGTGGTAAGTTCATCCTTTGTTACGGAGGAAAAAGACATCAGTTCTCCTTCTTAAAACGTCCCCCGATATCCTGTGCTTCGGTTTCGAGATCCCTGTGCACAGCTATCGCATCGAAATCGTCTTTCATTCTTTCGTATATGGAATTCGCCGCAAACACCGAGCGGTGTCTCCCACCTGTACAGCCGAATGCGACCATGAGCCTGTGTTTATCGTTATCGATAAAACATGGTATGAGATTTCGTAGCATCTTCTCCACGGAATCCAAAAAAGGCTCTATCGCGTCGGATCGCTTTATATAGTCCGCAACGGGCTTGTCCAGTCCGGACTGCTCTCTGAGGCTCTCCTCGTAGAACGGATTCTTCGTAAATCTCATATCAAATATCATGTCCGCATCCGCAGGCACGCCTCTCTTGAAGCCAAAGCTCGACACTATAAGTCTGAACTTTTTCTCACCCTGGTCGACGTGCAGAGCTATTATCCGCTTTTTGAGGTCAATGGGCTTCAATTCGCTCGTGTCTATGACGTAGTTTGCCCTCTCCTTGAGCGGCTGAAGCATCTCGCGCTCTATCCTCATGCCGTCGTCTATACTTGCGCTCATAGGATGACGTCTCCTCGTCTCACTGTATCGCCTTATGAGCACATCCTCCTTGCAGTCAAGGAACAGTATTTCATAGCGCACATTCTCCTTGTCGAGAGTGTCGAGTATGTTTACTGTGTCGTGCTTAAAAACGCTCTCCCTGCTATCGATAACGATAGCCGCCCTCTCCACAGGAGGGTTATTTGTACGGCACAACTCAATAAACGATGGAATCATTTTTGTTGGCATATTATCCACACAGTAGAAATCCATATCCTCCAAAAGACGCAGAACATTTGATTTTCCTGCACCGGAAAGACCTGTAACGACGAGTATGTACATTTTAGCCCCCTATGTATTTTACTTCCGTTTCGAGCATAACCCCGAATTTGTCAAAGACTGTCTTTTGTATGTGATAGATAAGATTAAGCACGTCGCTGCAGGTGGCTCCGCCCTTGTTTACTATGAAACCCGCATGGAGTTCACTAACCTGCGCTCCGCCTATTTGAAAGCCCTTAAGCCCGGCGTTATCTATCAATGCACCTGCAAAATGCCCCTCAGGACGCTTAAACACGCTTCCTGCGCTCGGATACGCGAGCGGCTGTTTCTCCCTGCGAAGCCTTGATGTTTCCGTCATGCGCCCCACAGCGCCGCCGTCATCGGGCTTTAATTCGAGTGTCGCCTCGCATACGATAAACTCAGGCGCACCGAAAGAACTCGTCCTGTAGCCGAAGTCTCCGTCCCTTATATCGCACTCAATAAGCTTTCCGTTCTTGATACCCTTTACCGATACCACGAAGTCGCCTATCTGAGCGCCGTATGAGCCTGCATTCATCGCAAGTGCGCCGCCTATTGTGCCAGGTATGCCCGATATCAGTTCAAGCCCCATCAGTCCGCTTGCAATTGACTGTCTCGCCACGTTTGAAAGCAATGCTCCCGCACCTGATGTTACAATACTGCCATCGATGTTTATTTCGCTCAATGACTCGCCTATTTTGATCACAAGCGCTTTTATCCCATTGTCGCTCACGAGCAGGTTTGAGCCGTTGCCCATTATGAATACGGGTACGTCCAGCTCATGTGCTGTGTTGAGCACGTCTGAGAGCTCCTCAAAGCTTTCGGGTTCAAAAAAGCCCAATGCAGGCCCTCCGATTCTGAATGTCGTATGCTCGCGCATAGGAACACTGCGGCGTATCCTGGCGTGGAATTTCGCAGTCAATTCGTCAAATCTCAATTCAAACCTCCGCATATATAAATGCTTTCATTTATACATTTTACTCTATTTTGAACCCCGTTACAAGTTCGCAAAATAAGCTAATGAGCTTTCCTTTCGCCTCATCCGAGCCCTTGAGGGCCTCTGCGGTAAGCCTCGATATCTCGTCGCGATTGTCGTAGAGCGCAAACGTGTTTGCAAACGGAACATTCTTTGCTGCGTCGTACATTTTTTGAACGGTCTCCTGCTCGAAAACCAGCTCGTCGGGCAGCTCCACAGTGTAGAACACACCGAGCTCTGGAATTGTTCTCTGCATCTTTTCGCTCAATACGTTTGATATGAACTCGTTGCAGTACGAGAGTTTGCTGTCATCCGTCTCGCTGTCTATACCTATATATTGAACCAAGTCGGTGTAGCAGGTCACTGTATATGAGCTGTGCTCTATGCCTTTTCCGAGCTTGTTTAACCTGTCGAGGTCGCCCATAAATCTAATGTCCGCAAATGCCATAGAGGCATCGCTGTCCCTGAATGAGTTGATTTGAGTCACGTCCCCGTGCACGCCGTACAGTGCCGCTAGCACGGCATTCCCCGACATTCCGTATACCCTGCCGCTCTTTCTCGAGAAGTCGAGTTTCTCTGCCGTATCTGCCACGAATTCTGCGCTCATGCCATCACTCGGAAGCTGCACGCTCTTCTCCGACGCTATCGCGCTACTTATCAGCAGATTATACACGCTGTAGAGATAAGGTATTGCATGCTGCTCGCCGTCATACTCGCCAGCGCTTACAAATGAACTTTTCATTGCGGGCTTTTGTGTGAGATTCATAGTACGAAGCTTCTCGCCCGAACACCAGCCCGCGGGAAACGAGTATATATCGGCTCTCTCGCCGTTTTGCATGCGCGCCTCGCAATCCTCCGTACTCATCGCCTCCACCTTGAAGTACACGCCGAAGTGCTTCTTTTCTATCGGGGCGGCGCAGTTTGCCAACCAGTTGCCTGCGGAGCCGACATAGGGTTTGAACGACACGATATGCCACACGGTTATCTGCCCCGTAAACGCTTCCGGCTCGCTCTTCATCCAGCCGTAATATTCGCTCTTGTCCGCACCGTCCTTTATCAAGAACGGCATATAAACCATGTACACGATCATTGCCGCAGTAAGTATTACCCAGGTAATAATGACTCTTTTTGACAGGGGTTTACCCATAAAACAGACCTCCGAAATCGGCAAAGCTTACATACTACATTTACGCATGCTTCGTCATTATCATGCTATTTTTTCGCTCTGTGTTCTACATATATACTGCATTTGAATATGTTAATATCGGAGCGACAAGGAGTGACTATGTATATTGAGCTTTACTTCATCGATAATTTCGTGATGAACCTGCTCATCCTTCTACTCGCCGCCGCTGTTCTCAAAAGACGGACGACTGTACGAAGGCTTATTGCATTTGCCGCTCTGGGAGGAGTGTATGCCGTGCTCTCGGTAACATATCTGCACGTGCTTATGACACCCATATTAAAGCCCGTTCTGCTCCTCGTTATGTCGCTTGCAATTCCGTTTCACAGCATAAAGGCATATGCCCTCAATGTGCTTTCCGTGTTCTTGTCTACGGCGGTTGCAGGGGGTACAGCATACGCAATTGCGGCGATGTTCGGGTCAGGAGAAAGCGGCGGAGTTGTCTACGGAGGCGTGGAGCTGAGGGTGGCACTGTTTACAGCACTTCTCATTGCAGTCCTTCCGCGTTTTATACGCGCTATCCAAAGAAAGAATTCCGTAAGGCGTGTACGGATAAGAATCGAGCACAAGGGCACTGTTACGGAGGTCTCGGGGATAGTTGACAGCGGAAACACGCTCTGTGAGCCTTTGAGCGGAAAATGTGTGATAGTACTATATGCGCCCGAGCTTTTGCCCTTTGCAATACTCCCCATTCCCTGTACGACAGCTTCGGGAAACGCTATACTGTACGGTTTTTTCCCCGAAAAGCTGATAATTGACGACGGCAAACCCCACCCATGCGATGCTTTCGTCGCATTGTCGACACAGAAGCTTTCCGACTCGCTCGTGCCCGAGACAGCTTTGCCATATATAATTGAAACGGATATAAAGGAGGAACTACAATGTTAAAAGCTATCATTTGTCTTTTGGATATGCTCTACAAGAAGTTCATGCTCACATGGACTCTGGGGCATCTCACATCCTCGGACACCCTCCCCCCTCCGTTGTCAAAGGACGAGGAGGAAGCGCTCATGCAGAGGCTTATTTTGGGCGACACGTCGGTAAGGAGAACGCTTATCGAGCGCAATCTCAGACTCGTAGCCTACATTGCGAGGAAATTCGAGAATACGGGTGTGGGCATGGAGGACCTCGTGTCTATAGGAGCGATAGGGCTTATCAAGGGAGTCAACACATTTGACGCAACTAAGCGCATAAAGCTTGCGACCTACGCCTCGAGATGCATCGAAAACGAGATACTTATGCACCTCAGAAAGACGAGCAAGCTTCGCCTTGAGATATCCATAGATGAGCCATTGAATATCGATTGGGACGGCAACGAGCTGCTTCTCTCGGATATACTCGGCACAGACAGCGACGACATATCTAAAAGGCTTGAGGATGAAGTCGACAAACAACTTCTCCTAAAGGCGCTTATGAGGCTCAACGACAGGGAAAAGCGCATCATGGAGCTTCGCTTCGGCCTGTTCGGCAACGAAGAATACACCCAAAAGCAGGTCGCGGATATGCTCGGAATATCACAAAGCTACATTTCAAGGCTCGAAAAGCGCATAATACGGCAGCTCCGCCGCGATATCACAGCCATGCAGTAGCTTGTACAAGGGATTACGCTGTGGTAAAATAGGTCGAGAAAAATTCACGGAGAATTTATGTATTTCGAACCTATAACGATCAGGCAGCGTCCCCTTATAGACAAGTATCTGTCAGTCTGGGGGCTTGAAAACTCTATCTACACCGCATCCAACCTTATTATGTGGGGCCACGAGGGCAAGTTGAAAGTAGCCGAGGAGGACTCTACGCTGTACATACTCGGGCATTATGAAAACGAACCTCCGTTCATGTATGCGCCGTTGACATTGGACAAGCACGCAGATTACGCAGAAGCCGTCGAGGCGGGCAGGCAGGAAATGCTGGCACTCGGCATAAGCCCGCTGTTTCGCGGTATAAGCGAGCTTCCGCTCGAGTTGTTTAGGACTCAGTGCAGGAATTATACGCTCGAACTCGACCTCGACAACTGCGATTACATCTACGAAAGTGAAAAGCTCATATCCCTTTCCGGTAAAAAACTGCATGCAAAGCGTAACCACATAAACCAGTTCATAGCTGAACACCCCGATTACTCATATGTCAAGCTTACTCCCGACATGAAGGACGAGGCACTTGTCGTTCAACTGTCATGGCTCGAAAACAAAGAGGCGCTCCTCCCCGGCATGGATGGAGAATACGACGCCATAAGATTACTTTTCGAGCACATGGATGAGCTCGGCATAGTGGGCGGCGGCATAATGCTGAACGACAAACTCGTCGCGTTTTCGCTCGGTCAACGAATAAGCGAGCGCATGATGGTCGTACATATAGAAAAGGGTGACGACAACATACCGGGCATATATGCCATAATAAATCAGCGTTTTACAGAGGCAAACTGCTCCGGGCTTATCTATGTAAACCGCGAGGAGGACATGGGTATACCCGGGCTCAGGCGCGCAAAGCGCTCCTATCTCCCCGCGTTTATGATAGACAAATACACAGCGAGGCCAATAGCTTGAACTTGCAGATTCGCTTCATAGATTTCACCGAGTACAAAGAAGCCGAATCCGTTTGGGCGGAGTGCTTCCCGGAGGACTCAAGAGAATACATCGACTGCTATTTCTCCACGCGCACAAGTCCCGAATACGTGCTCGCAGCGTTTTCAGACGGCAAAATGATAGGCGATATGCATATACTACCGCAGACACTTAGGCTTTTCGGGCGCAACATACCGATAGGCTTTGTTTCCGGAGTAGCCACACTGCCGCAATATCGGCGCAAGGGCGTCGCCTCGGCGTTGTTTGAAGTCGCATTTGATTACATGAAGCAGAAAGGCTATGAGGCGACAGTGCTTCAGCCGTTTGATCCCGTTTTCTACGCAAAATACGGCTATCGCCCATTCGTGTATAGACAGTACGTAAAAACAGATGGCGAGGCATCCCATACAAAAATTACAAATGAACTATCCGTACCCGATGCGGAGTTTATGCTCAACACATATGACCGCTTTATGCACGACAGAGATGGGTATGCAATCAGAGACCTCGCATACTGCAATGCACTTATTGCAGAGTATTCGCAGAGCGATGCGCGCGCAATACGCCTAAAAGATGCCTATGCGCTTTTATACACAGACGAATCCTCGGCTTATATCTGTGAGCTTTGCGGTGAAAGGGCATCGATAGACGAGCTTGTAAGAGCTTTGTGTGCGGAGTATACCCATATCGAATACCCCCTGCCTGCAGATTTTTCGCCTGCCCGTGCACCGTCCATAGCATTCAATTGCCTCTGTGCATTTAACGAAAAATGCTTGCTTTCAGGCACAGGATACAGCTCTATAGATGAAGCCGCGGCTGACAATGCAGGCAGATTCTACTCATTCGACAGGTATTGACAAGAACAGCCGATTCCAATTGCAATTTAAATGTGATGATTGATATTTGCCTTGACTGCCCTGTTTAAATATTATACAATTAATCAGCTATTGGCATTATATAAGGAGGACAGTACTCAGATGTTTATAAATCCCGTAATTGCCGCCACCCAGGGCGCAAGCAATTTTTTCACAAGCATAGTCTCTTTCTTTACAGAGGGCGGCGGTTTCATGATAATCATAATAGTAGCTATGTTGCTGCTTATGATCATACCTCAGAGAAAGCGTGAAAAGAAAGTCAAGCAGATGCTTGAATCTCTCAAGCCCGGCGACCGTATACGCACAATCGGGGGTATCTATGGCACAATCACATCCGTAAGGGATGACGTCATAACCATTTCCGTAGGTCCCGACAAGGTCCGCATGGTATTTGCCCGCGGCGCGGTTGCCACAATCGAGGATTCTGAAGTCGAGAACACGATGGACGACAGCGTAGCAACAACAAAGTAATCAAGTCAATAAGTCGTTAAGGGTGTCACTGATGTGGCTCCCTTTTTTGTGCTATACAAAAGCGTTATTGCATATATATGTGCAAAAGGCAGGTGTAATCATGGAAAGAGCAACAGACTCAAAAGCTTTGCCGGCAGTCATAAAAGGCGTGCTTTTCGCCTCTATCGCAAGTATATTGCTTATCGTTTTGATCTCTGTGGGCGTGTGGAAGAAAGTGCTCAACGAGAAGGGTGTTTATATAACAATACCCATCATAAAAGCATTGTGCGCAGCTATTGCGGCATACACGGTGATGCGTACCTCCTGCCCGAAGAAGGTGTTGTTCGCCGGGGTTGCGGGACTGAGCTATATAGTATTTGCATTCGTAATTTACTGTGTCATGAGCAAGCAGATCAGCATACAGGCTTCCTTTCTGCTGGATATGCTTATAGGCACGTCGGCGGCGACAATAACGGCGCTTGTCACAGACTTGCTCACGAGCGGCAATTAGAACGTTATTTCGACGAGTATGACGTCCTCCCCTATCTTTATTATCTTTGAATAGGGTATGACTATCTCCTCGCTGCTCTTCAGTATGCCGAGCAGTTTTGCGTGTCCCGGCACAATTATGGAACTTATAATGCCCGTACCTTGGTTGAACTCGATGTCACACGGGGTGCCGAGTCTCGCTCCGTCACAGACGTTGATAACTTCCTTGCGCTTAAAATCCGAAAAGGACGTGCAGGTATCAATCAATGCAATCACCTCAGCTAATAATATGCAAAAAACCGCAAAATGATTCACAATATGCCACGAATTGAATAAAACTCGGAGGTTATTATGATCTATCTTCCGCTTCTCTGCATCACCTCGAATGTCGAGGCTTATATTGAAATCAACGGCATACCTGTAGGTGAGTGCTCAGAAAAAAAACGTCTGCCATATGCCGCGCTCGAAGGCGGTACTTTCTACATAAGTGCGTATCCTCTCAGCAGACATGTTATGCCGTACATGCCTATAGTACACAAGCTAATCCTCAGTGGCGCCCGACCTGCCATGCCGTTTCCCGACGGCGTAAGGCTGTGCTGTTGGGATAATGGAACTATAGATCTGCATATATCCCTGCCAAGGCTCGTATATGAGCGCTCTGGTCAACCTTTCAGCATATCCGTTCTCGACAGCATATGGCCCGATACGCATATCACACTATACAACGACTGCGGCATAAAGCTCTTGATCGAGAAGTCTTCTGGCGATACCACTGTATTCTCTTTGGGAGTGGGTGTTGGAGGAAATTTGCAAAAGCTCGACGTGGGAGATGACATCCTTGCGGTGATACGAGCGGAGCTGTCCGACCGTGAGCGGCTGCTCGTCATGAGGCGGGATAAGTCCGTTATGCTCGATATACACGGAACTTCCGTGGGCATAGAGGAAGGTAGGCCGTACTCGCTTGAAGTATTGCCGACATTGCGCAGACATCAGCGCAAGATAGTGTACGAGTATACGGGCGGCGATTTTAACCCCATATCGCAGGACAGGGGCTTTTTTACCGGCACCGAAATCGTACCCACGGGGAAGCATGACAAGGCAATAGCGCTCTGCGAGGCGGCAAGAGAGGGCTTTTTCGAGGAGGCAAAGTCTTATCTCACGTTGGATATGCGCTCTGACGACGTGATAAGCGTAGTCCGCAGTCTCTGCGGCGACTTTGAATATGCCTCAGTACCCATCGGACTTGAGGATAGAACTGTCATAGGTCTTTGCAGGAAAACGGAGTCCGGTATATACGAATCAAAGCTATTGTGCTTTGAATTTGATAACGGCAGTATTTATAACATTGAGGAGCTGTAAAAGTATCATGTCAGCAGTTTTTTGTTTGGCCATCTGCCCTGCCAAAGTAGTATGCCACCGTAAAACCACCGACAAGGCATAACACCGCGATAAAATATCCCAGCCAACCGATAGCGCTCCAATCGACGCTCACCTTAAGCAGTACAGCCGCGGGCGATGCCGCCATAAGCCCTATAAGCGCATAGCTAGTTGTCACGGGAGCCTTGTCGAGCAGTCTGCGAATCACTTTAGATACGAGTACAATGCCTGCAACCGCACCTATTGCAAACGGTATGATAACAAAAGCACCTTGGCCGATGAGCTTTCCTTGAAATGTTCCCAAACCCACGGCGAGCTCCTTTATACTTCCCGTTATCTCATAATAGTAGCCCAGTATCAACATAAGCGCACTGCCGCTTATACCCGGGACTACCATAGTTGCCGCAGCCACAAAACCCAGGAAAACCGCTATGAGGAAGCTTAAAACCGAAGGCTCGAGCGTCGAAGTCACATTGGAGTTATGGCTGAGTATGAGCATACCTGCCATGACACAGACCGCGACGAGGAACGAGACCGCGTATTTGACATTGATACGTACACCCTTCACTATTCTGTACAAAGACGGTATTCCGCCCAGTATCATGCCTATGAATACCATTGATGTCTGCAAAGGGAATTTGTCAAGCAACGCAATCAGAAGGAATGCAAACACAACTATTCCCGCCAGTATGCCAACCCCAAAAGGTATCAAACCGGGCAATGTAGACTTACGTTGTTCCTTACTTCCCGATATAAGAGTCAACACCGAGCGGTACATACCCATGCTCATAACCATCGACCCTGCGCTGACGCCCGGTATCATAACCGCCATACCCGTCACGAAACCCTTTATTATGTTTATAAATATTGTCATAATCTCCCCATATCCCAACTTTACATACAGCTATAAAACGTACGTGCCTGTCAACCCGTAAGTCCCCTGGACTGCCTCTCCATATCTTCAATCACGATATCATATATCTCACCCAAGGATGAACAGTATTCTAGCACTTTCCACGGTTCATTCGTATGGAAATGTATCTTAATGAGGTTTTCATCGCCGACTGCAAGCAGGCAATCACCTTTGAAGTTGCTCATAAAATAAGCGCCTATCTTCTCCTCATCGAGTGCTTGTCCTTCTATCAGAAGCTGCGTATCGTACTTGTATTCCAATGCCTCCACAGAATCACACTTCCTCTAATCAGTAATGCAAGCGCTTTTTCATGGCGCTCTTTATGCGCCTGTTGTTGTCGACTATCAGGAGTATCGCCGCAACCGCTAAACAAGGCGCAAGCACGAGCCACGACCACGATACGTCCACCGCCGCAGTGGTATAAATGTCTATTATAATCTCTATTCCCACTACAGCCACACCCATGGATATCACGATAAACGCCAACAGGGGCAAGCGTCTCAACATTCCGCCGTCCGCCACGCACACGTCTATGGCTCCTATAGCCATTATGAGTATGATAAGCGGCAATGCGAGCGTCTCAAACCACGAATCGCCCGATATGAGTACATTAAGCACATACATATAAAGCGTGAGCGACAGGCAATCTATCACCACGAAGAAAAGTGGATGCCAGTTAAGCGGGAAAATCGGCAGCACGATCACAAGCATTGCGAGCAGCAGAGATGAGATCACATAAAGCGACCATGTAAATTCACCCTCATAGACGCCGTTTATTATCGCGCATATGCCCGCAGTAAGCAGGAGCAATACACTTATAACGCTCGCTATTGTCCTGCGCTGTACCTTTCTCGCTACCTTGTCCAAATGCCTTGAGTACGGTCTTATACTGTCCGCCCGCCTCGGCTCCCTGGGATTAATTACCTCAGTTCCGCACAGAGGGCAACACTCGAGACTCTTTTCAAGCTCAACCCCGCAATTAACACAGTATGACATATTGCTGACCTCTACAATTCGTTAGATTCAATGAGAACGTGTATAGAATGCTTTACGAGCGATGTAAACACGAGTCTCTCGACATAGCGCTCCGCTATGGCCGAGGCAACAGACAGCGACAGTTTGTCGCCGAGCGTTGAAACCGAGCACTCACACGCATTTATTCTGGAGGTGTGCAGTACGAAATCCAAACGCTCTACGTGCTTTGACATCTCCTCCGGCATATCTACCTTCCCCAGATTAGACAGCGTAATTGAGAACAGTTTCTCGCCTATGCGCGACCACTCCGCAAATATCGCGACGTTTTTAAGAAAGAGCGGTACCACTCTCAACACGGGATTTATCTCATCCGCCACGTTCTTGCTCATTCGCGCATTGAGGTTCTTTTCGTTGCACATGAGCCTCATGTAGTGATGCACGGAGGAGAGTATTTCCTCAAAGCTGAACTCGCCGTACTGGGGGTCGACGCCCGGATTGAGGTACTGCGAGAAGTTTCTGAGCGTATTTGTCGGATAAAACTGGCGCAGATTTACAGGCACGCTGACCTTTACAGGACGCTGGGGCTTGCCGTCCGCAAGCTGTATCCTGTATACGCTTTGAAGCAGTACCGCGGCAAGAAACTCCGTAATGGTCGCATTGTAGCTCTTTGCAACGTCGTACACCTGCTTTGCGCTCATTGTGCCCGTAGTTACTCTCATATAACTCGCCGGGAGCTTTGTTCCCCTTATCCTATAGGCGCGCTCCTCCATCCTCGTCGGAAGGACTTTCATCCGACTGAAGCGCAAAAACGCATCATCAAGCTCACCGGGGTCGGGCGCATCTTTTGGATTCAATATTCCCTTTTCAAAGGGTATGTCATGGCCAAGCAGTCGCAGGTATTGTGCCAAAAGCGTCTTAAAGAATACGAGCCCCCCGTTTCCATCGGTCACAACATGATGGATCTCAAATGCTATGCGATTTCTGTAGTATCGGATTCTTAACAGCGGCTCTCCGCGCATTACAGGTCCCGTAGGATTTATTACGTCCTCTTCAACCTTGATGGTTTTTTTGAGCTTTTCGAGATAATACCAAAAAAAACCGGTCCTCATGCAAACAAAAAAGCTTGGGAATCTATCGGTCAGAGAATCGAGCGCCTTTTGCAGAAGCTCGGGACACACATCCTCGTCCATTACAGCAACTAATCTGAACATGGGAGTCCACTGGTCGGTCTGTATAACCGGATAGACCTTTGCCGCATTGTCAAGTCTGAACCAATTGTGTTCCTTCATTCCGTCAATCCTTTATGCCCAACTTATCGAAAACAAACCGCCTTATCCGCGCAAGCGCCTCCTCGGATTCAGGCGTATCCATTGCCTGCCACACGTGCCACATGTTCTCCCATTCCTCGAGACACACGTCGACATCCGCACGCTCCATTACGTCAGACAGCATTCTCGCGTCGTCCAACAGCAACTCTGCCGTACCTACCTGTATCAGCGTGGGAGGCAACGACCGCACATCGCCAAATACAGGCGAAACATAGGGGTTCTCCGCATCACACGGTGCATACTCCTTTGCCGCACGCTCAAGCTTCTCCCTCGTAAGAAGAATGTCCTTTTCCTCGTTTGTTTTATACGATTCGCCCGAAAGTGTCAGGTCGGTCCAAGGCGACATGCAAATAAGTGCCGCGGGAAGGGGCTTTCCCTCATCCTTGAGTTTTAATGCGAGTGCTACAAGAAGCCCTCCTCCGGCGCTTTCACCGATAAACGCTATATCTTGACTGTTATACTCGCGAAGCAACTCGTCATACACTCGCTCGGCATCTTCTAAAGCCGCCGGGAAAGGGTGCTCTGGAGCAAGCCTGTATTGGAATGAGAACGTCTTTATTCCGACCTTTTCGGCAATCGTCACGGATAAAAGCCTGTTGCTTACGAGTGATCCCGAAAAATACGCTCCGCCGTGAATGTAGAGTAAGACCTTGTCGCTCGGGGCTTTTGCGCTTATAACCCATTCCGCAGGTATGTCGCCGACATTCGCCTCGACAAGCTTGATATCGTGGGGAATGGGTGTTACCTTCCCCAATACATCTTGTCCGAGCCTTTCCGCATGCAAGCTCAACGTGGAGGTCACCGGCTTGAATCTCTTTATAAAATTCCTGATCTTTTTCGTCTCTCTTGCTGCCATTACGACTGTACCAAGAATGCGTTAATAAACGGCTCTATAGCTCCGTCCATAACCGCCTGAATATTTCCGTTTTCGACGCCCGTCCTGTGGTCCTTTACCATCGTATAGGGCTGGAAAACGTAAGAGCGAATCTGGCTTCCCCATTCTATCTTCTTCATTTCGCCCTTGATCTGAGCCATATGCTCCATGCGCTCCCTCTCTTGAAGCTCAAGCAGTTTGCCTCGGAGCATCCTCATGGCCGTCTCCCTGTTTTGTATCTGGCTGCGCTCGTTCTGGCACTGTACCACGATTCCCGTGGGCAAGTGTGTGATTCTTATCGCCGAGGAAGTCTTATTTACGTGCTGACCGCCCGCGCCGCTCGAACGATATGTATCGACTCTCAGATCGTCCGGGTCTATAGTTATCTCGCCCGTGTCATCGTCAAAAATCGGTGTTACATCGAGTGAAGCGAACGAAGTATGACGCCTTCCCGACGAGTCAAAGGGCGATATTCTGACCAATCTGTGGACGCCCTTTTCCGCCTTGAGATAGCCATAGGCGTTGTCGCCGTCGACCTCAAATGTGACGCTCTTTATGCCCGCTTCTTCGCCATCGAGCAGGTCGAGCACCTTCACCGTAAAGCCCTGTATATCGCAATAGCGCGTATACATCCTATAGAGCATGCTTACCCAGTCCTGCGCCTCTGTTCCGCCCGCACCTGCGTGCAGTGAAAGCACCGCATTGCTTGAATCGTAAGGCCCTTTCATAAGAGTCTCAAGTTTCAGCGCCTCTACCGCCTGCTCAAATTCTCTATACTCGGATGCAATCTCTTCTATCATCGACTCGTCCTCCTCCTCGTCCGCCATCTCAATAAGCGTCTCGATGTCAGAGGCTCGGGTCATAAGCTTTGCATATTTATCGATTTTGTTTGAAACGACCTTCATGCGCTGATTTACTTTGTTCGCACTTTCAATGTCATTCCAGAACTCGGGAGCCGCCATCTGCTCCTCAAGCTGTGCCTTTTCATCCCTCAAACCGGCGAGGTCAAAGAGATTCACCTGCCTTTTTCAGTGTCTCGATCGTTGCCGCTAACTGCTGGCGATACTCGTCAAGCTGTACCATTTGGTCACTTCCTTTCAATTTCTTTTAATCAGTCGTCTGTTCTTCCGCAACAGTATTTGTATTTTTTGCCGCTTCCGCAAGGACACGGGTCGTTCTTGCCGACCTTTTTTGTCTGTCTGCGCAACGGCACTGACTGCTTTTTAACGGGCTTGGGCTCGGTCGACACATCGAAGTGCAACCTGCGCTTCGGCTCTGTTATTCTGGGATTGTATAAGCTCCTTACCGTAAGTTCGCGTATCTGCTCGAGCATAGCGTCGTACATATCGAAGCACTCGTTTCTATACTCCAAGTACGGGTCCTTATGCCCTATCGCCCTTAAACCTATGCCGTCTCTAAGCTGATGCATAGCATCGAGATGCTCACTCCAGTTCTCGTCAATGGCATTTAACAGTATACAGCGCTCCCTCTCATCGGGATTTCCTCCTGCTGCAGCATATGCCTCGCGAAGCTTGTCATATTCCCCGATAAGCCTTGTTTCCAGTGTCTCCTCGAGCTGTGCCCTTGAAAGCTTCATTAGCGCCTCGTCTACCGCCTTGTACATTCTCGAGACAACCGCATCGGAGAACACCCTCTGCGCCTCGCTCTCGACGTGCTTTGCAAGCTCGGAGGGTGTGGGTACTGTGTTTTCAAGCTTAACTCGCTTCGATACGTCGCCTATCTTCTTTATCTCTTCGAGTCTTGCTGCTCTGTTCTCGAGCGCCTTTGGCATCGCCTGCATTATGAACCTATCCATCTCGGCCTTCGCCTCATCGGTTATCACGGTAAATGTCTCCTGCGGTATCACCGACTGCATGGGCCTTACAAACGTGAGCCCCATAAGCTCTTTTACGAGCCCCGCCATGTCCCACTCTTCCTTTGACGCGTGTGTCGGGCAGTACTCCTCAATGCGCGACAGTATGGCATCTCGCGCCATCTTCTCTATGGATTCGGTTATTACCTTGCCCTCGAGAATCTCGCGCCTCTGCTTGTATATGATCTCCCTCTGCTCGTTCATTACGGTGTCGTACTTCAATACGTTCTTTCTGACATCAAAGTAGTACGCCTCGACATTCTTCTGTGTTGCCTCCACCCTCTTGCTGAGCATCTTCATATCGAGAACTATGTCCTCGCCGTATGCGCCGAATCTGTCAATAATCTCCTTGACCTTTCCGAAACGCTTCATTATGGTGTCTTCCATCGATATAAAGAAGCGGCTTTCACCGGGGTCTCCCTGACGTCCCGCACGGCCTCTGAGCTGGTTGTCTATACGCCTCGACTCGTGGCGCTCCGTGCCTATTACATAGAGTCCGCCTGCGGCTATCACCTCCGCTTTCTTACGGTCGGTCTCCGCCTTTGCCTCGGCATAATACTCCTCATAGAGCTCGGAAGCCTCTATGCGTCTGCCCGTGTCCTTTGACATATCAAGAAATTCGATAGCTCTCTCTATTGTCTCTGCGTCAAAGTCCCTGCCGCGCTTATCCTTGCTCTTTAAAAGTCTTCCCTTAGCGAGGAAGCCCGGGTTGCCGCCGAGGAGGATATCTGTACCACGACCTGCCATGTTCGTGGCTATTGTGACAGCACCGGGGGCACCCGCCTGCGCGATTATCTCCGCTTCGCGCTCGTGGCGTGTAGCATTCAGCACATTGTGCGGTATCTTGAGCTTTGTGAGCATTCGGCTGACCAGCTCGCTCTTTTCTACCGATGCGGTACCTACGAGCACCGGCTGCCCCTTTACGTGCGCTCTCATTATCTCGTCTACGATTCTTTTGAACTTGACGTCCTCGGTTATCGTTATGACATCGTTGTAGTCTGTTCTGATATTGGGCTTATTCGTGGGTATTTCGATTACGTCGAGGTCGTAAATCGTCTGGAATTCGGGCTCTTCGGTCTTTGCCGTACCCGTCATGCCGCCGAGCTTCCTGTACATTCTGAAGTAGTTCTGGATCGTTATCGAAGCTACTGTTCTGTTCTCACTCTGTACGGTGACGTGTTCCTTTGCCTCGATTGCCTGATGCAGACCGTCGGAGTACCTTCTGCCTATCATAAGTCTGCCTGTAGACTCGTCGACTATTATGACTTCTCCGTCCTTTACCACGTATTCTACGTCACGCTCATACAGCGCATGCGCCCTCAACGCCTGCATTATGAAGTGCTTTATCTCAGAATACTGTTCTTCCTTTTCCGCGGCCGCTTCTGCATCAAAATCGTCGTTGAGGTCGTCGTCCATGCCCTCCGTGCCGTACAAATCGGGTATGCCGTAGAACACCTCTGCCTTCTTCATTCCCTGCTGAGTGAGAGAGACGCGCCTCTCCTTAACGACGACTGTATAGTCTCCCGTCTCTTTGGGAGGGTGGTTTGTGAGCAGATCCTCTATCTGAGATTTAGTATCTTCCTCATCCTCGCCTCTAACGAGCCTGCTTACAAATCTGTCCGCCTGCAAACACTGCTCCGCCACGGATTTTCCGCGTCCCGATATGATGAGAGGGGTTCTCGCTTCGTCGATAAGTACAGAGTCAACCTCGTCGACTATGGCGTAATTCGGCTCGCGCTGAACCGTATCCTCGAGATATACCGCCATGTTGTCGCGCAGATAGTCAAAGCCTATCTCACTGCTCGTGCAGTAAACTATGTCGCACTTGTATTGTTCCTGCCTTATCTTTTGGGTATGCTCGCGCACTATGGTACCTACCGTCATCCCCAGGAATGTAAATATCCTTCCCATCCACGAAGCGTCGCGCTTTACGAGGTATTCATTAACCGTCACGATATGTACGCCCTTGCCCGTAAGCGCATTTAGATATGCGGGGAGCGTCTCTACGAGCGTTTTGCCCTCACCCGTCTTCATCTCGGCTATCTGGCCATTGTGCAGTACAATGCCGCCTAAAAGCTGCACGTCAAAGTGCCTTATGCCGAGTGTCCTGACTGACGCTTCCCTGACTACGGCAAATGCCTCTACGAGCAAATCGTCGAGAGTCTCGCCTTCGTTCAGTCTGCGCTTGAATTCGCCTGTCTTTGCCCTAAGCTCTTCGTCGCTCAGCGCCTGCATCTGAGGCTCAAGCGCGTTAATCGCATGAACCTTTGGCATAAGCTTCTTTATGCGCCTGGCACTCGATGTGCCCAGTAATGTGTCCAATAAACTCATGAGTTTTTCCTTCCATATCAAGTCATAGTATTCTACCATCTTTTGCTTGTCTTTACAACGCGCATGGTAGCGACATTCGATTTGTTTTCACTGCCGACACATTTATTCGATATTTTATGGTATAATTCGAACAGGAGTTGAGTATGAAGAATCTGTTAACGACTTTTGCTATTGTTTTTACCATCATGCTTTTATGCGTTTCCTGCGGATATTCATCACAGTATATCTGTCCCGAGGGAGAGACCGTCAGCACAAGGTTCATTCCCCCGGACGGTTATACACGCACCAAATGTGGCGGTTACGGAGAATATCTGCGTGCCCTGCCCATGCTTCCCGACGGCTCTCCCGTTAAAGCCTATGACGGCAGGCTAATAAAAAGCGGTAATTCTCATTGCGGCGTTATAGATATGGACGTAGGCACAAAGGATCTCCAACAATGTGCCGATTCCGCACTCAGGCTCAGATGCGAATACCTCTATGCCGCCGGCGAATACGATTCCATCTGCTATCAGCTCACAAGCGGAGACGAATTCCCTTATACGATGTACCGTGACGGCTACAGGCTGTTTGTCGACAATGGTACGGATGTGACGCTAAAAAAGACTGCCGAATACGACCCAAGCTATGAGACGTTCAGGGCCTACTGCGATATGCTGTTTAACTATGCAGGTACGATTTCAATTGAACGAGAGAGTGCTCCTGTAGCGCTTTCCGATATGCAGCCGGGCGATGTATTCGTCATAGGAGGCAGTCCCGGACACCTTATATTTGTGCTCGATATGGCTGAAAACTCAAACGGAGACAAGGTTTTCCTGCTTGCGCAGGGCAATACGCCGGCCCAACAGATACACGTCTTAACAAACGATACCTCCCTGTCCCCGTGGTTTACACTCGATGATTCAACATTCCCGTTAAGTTTTGGCAGATTTGATTTTGACGAATCCACGCTAAAGCGCCTGAGATAATCACGTTGTGAGGCTCATAACACTGTCATACGACTCCTTGTAGAGCGCCTTGTTTATGCCGTCTGCGATTATGCCCGACATATCCTCGACCATGATGTCTATGTCCTTTGGGGTCATTATCATTTCGCCCATTTTCGCTGATATCACCTGCTCTGCGAGGGATTTCAGCTCTTGCTCGTCCTCATGCTTGCCAAGCTCGTCCGCCATAAGGTCGAGTGTGTCTTTAACGACTGTCGCCGCATAAACCACCAAGGGCACGCCAATTGCGATTACCTTACAGCCGAGCGTCTCAAAGCTTATGCCAGACCGCTTGTTTCCCACACCCGAGCCGGGGCTTATACCTGTGTCAGACAGTTGTACGGATGTGCTTATGCGGGCGGCTCTCCTCGATGCAAGTGCGTCCACAGCGATTACCACATCCGGTTTGACGTGCTCAACCGCGCCCCGAATCAGCTCGAGCGTCTCTATTCCCGTTACTCCCAAAACGCCCGGAGCTATGGCGCACATCGCACAAACGCCCGAATCGAGCGCCTCCGGCAAAAGCTGTTTTATATGCCTCGTTACATAGACTTTTTCTATCACTCTCGGCCCAAGCGCATCCGGCGTGACATCCCTGTTGCCCAGTCCTACAACGAGTATCATGCTGTTTTCATTTATGTCGCCCAGGAGCTTTGTCAGCTCTTCTTTTATACAATCGCTCACCTCTTCAAACAGCTCCAAAGGTCTGTTTGCCAACTCCGGCGCCTCTATGGTTATGTAGTTTCCCTTTTGTTTGCCGTAATGCTCCGCCGCTTCATCCGTCACAAGTCTTATTCGGGTCAGCTCGATTTCGCCGCGCTGCTCATTGTTTTCTTCTACGCCGCTCGTATCGGGATTTATTTCCCTAAGCTCCTTTGCCATATCCGTTCTTATTGAAAAAGCCATAGAACACCTCCGCATTTGCTTTGTTTAGCATTTGCAGGGAGCGTCCATTTATTCCCCAAAGGACATAAGCAAAGCCACCGAATCTCTCCGATGGCCGCTTTTAATCAGTTATTGTCAGCTTTTCTTAGCCTTTTTCTTTCTGACATCGACTATAAGTTTTACAGTAACGAGCAATGCCGCTGCTGCCATAACGCTTATTACGATGTAGGTTATCTGCCTGTCGCCCGTGATAGGAGGCGTGGGGTCATCGGGCTCGATCGGGAGCTCTTCGACAGCGAACACCCAGTTTATCTGTCCGAATTTATCCATGTACTCGTTTCCGGTCTCGATAGGCATCTCCAACGTTGCGATGAGGTCGGTTTCTGCGCCCGAATAGAACGTACCGAGGTACACGAAATCGGCGAGATTGCCCTGTTCACCTGCAGGACCGCTGAACAGTATCGAGTTTCCATCCTGTACCACGCTTAGCGTCATCTGGTTGAGGAAGTCCTTGTGCTCGGGGTCTACCGGTTCAGCCTTGAGATAAAGCTTGATCTTTACCTCGTTGCCGATTGAATTCGATATGTGTATTCTCTGCTCAATCGAATCACCCGGCATAACGCCCTTAAAGTTCGCAAACAAGTCCGTGCTCTCGGGTATGAATACAAACTTCTGCGCCGTACCGTCATAGGTCACGTTGGTGTCGTCGGCAAGCGCCGCCGTGGAGATGAGCAGGACAACCAATGCAACTGCGATTACAACAATGCGCTTCTTCATCATCCTTGCCCTCCTTCGGTAATCATGCCATTTGAATCAACCGTAACGCCCCAGGCGTCTGTGACCGCGTTCGTGGGTAATGATTGTATGGCGGAAGCCACGATTTCAATCTTCAGCCGGTACGGAGAATTCCCAATGGGCTTTGCTTCGGTTATGAGCACAGGTGTAAAACCACTCGGTGCGACCTTAGCCCTGCAGTAGTAGAAACCGTCACCGCCCTTGAACCAGCTCGTACCGTTAAGATTGAGTTCCATCGTGTAGTCCGTGCCAAGTACAGGCACGATGCCCACGGTGTTTTCATCGGTATCCACGAAGCTTACAACTATCGACGCGCGTATGT
>JAEDCW010000022.1 GCA_016293975.1 Clostridia bacterium | reverse complement strand
GTTCGGGTGAGGGTTCGGGATCGGGTGAGGGTGTGGGATCGGGCTCGTCGCCGCCCTCGATGGGTGTTACGGTGTTGTTTGCAATGTCAACCTTATAGCTGGCGGTATTGCCTGCGTAGTCGGCTACCATAACGTAAACAACATCGGCATTGGGTGCATAGGTTTCTGTTAAGCCACGCTCATCTTCAAATACGCCGCTCTCGGTTACGAGTGATGTCATCGCCTCGTCGGAGTAAACAGCATAGTAAGCAAGATAGTTGGCGTCTGTCATTGCTATCGCACCGTCTACTATTGCTACTTCGGGAGCAACTGTATCGAGTGTGATCGGGATGATCCATTTGCCATTCTCGTTTGCATCGAGAGTGAAACCTTCATGATCCAGGAACGCGCTGAGTACGAGGTAAGATGTCTCGTTTTCAGCCATGCCGGAACCGGTAATGTCTACGGTGAGTGATGAAGAGGTGTAGTATCCACCGTTACTATAGTAGTAATCCTTTCTCCAGTCATACTCGTTCGAGGTATAGAGATTTGTGTTGTCCAGGTCGAGTGTGAGCATACGAGCATTTCTCAAGAGACCAAACTCGAGGTTGTTAACTGCATCGTATACGCCGTCGCCGTTCGGGGAGATTGCATTACGATCGGGGTTGTACGAACCTTCGGGCATATCGGCGTAGAGGTTAAGGCCGAGACCTGTGGTTGAGTTGCCCTTCTTGTAACCGACAACGTTTGCACTGAGTGAACCGTTGGTCTGGAGGTTTGCTTCGCCGCAAGCATCGTTCCAATAGAATCCACGGTCGAGCATTGCGGGCTCATCCCAGTCGCCTATGAATCCGAGGTATGGGATATTGAGCCAGCCTGCGCCGTAGTTCAATGTGATGAAGCCCTCCAGGAATGAACCGCTGGGGAATACATGGCCTATCTCTGCCAACAGATCATCGTTGACTGAGATTGTACCTGTTACTGTAACAGTCTGACCGGCTGCTACGGTTACGGTGTTGCTGTTGAATGTTACGTTTACACCTGTTGAGATGTTCAGAGCAGTGTACTTTGTGGCGTAGATCGTCTGATCGTTAACTGTTCCAAGCTCATAAGGAGTATCGATGTAAGTGATGTTGCCAAGCGTGAATGTGGTTGTATCAGCATTGGGGAGTCCTGTGATATCAAACTCGAAGCTGAATGTACCATTCTCGTTCTCACCGAGCTCGAGCTTAGGTCTGGAGCCGTAGTTTGCGTCAACGGACAGATAAGCAGGTGCTGCGAGAGCGTTTGTGAGGTTCATGAGACCTGCGCCCTGTGAACGAACGAGCTCATTGAGAGGTGTTGCTGTTGACATCAACAGAGCATCTGCAAGTTCCTTAATCTCAGTAGCGGATGCGTTGGGATACAGCTCGCGCAGATATGCCTTAACGATTGCGAAACCGCCTGCTACGTGCGGTGCAGCCATTGATGTGCCGCTCCATGTTTCGTAGCTGTTGTCGTTGCCAAAACCGATGGCAGAGTTGATCGAACCGCCGGGAGCCGTGAGCTCGGGCTTGATGCGCAGATCTGCTGTCGTACCACGGCTTGAGAACGAGGAGATTGCTCCTGCTGTGGACATGTCGATGAAGGTGTCAGCACCGATTGTGACCTGGGTTTGACCTTCAAAGTATGTACCTGCCTCAGCTGTTATAGATACAGCGGGGATATCAACGTTACTTCCAATGGATGAGAGATCCATGTTGATAACGCCGGCTGCGTTATTATAGATAATAGCTGCTATAGCACCGGCATTGTAAGCGTTCGTGATCTTATCAATAAAGCTGATGTCGCCACGGCTGATGACTGCAACCTTACCGTCTACGTCAACTCCGTTAAAGTCACTTGCGTTACCTAAACCACACATTACGAAATCATATGTGCCGGGAATTGATGATATCAGGGGCAGACCGTACTGACCGGATGTCTCGCTGAAACCGAATGTGTGATTGCCAACCGTGATGCTGCCTGCTGATACGGAGGCGTTATCGGAAGAAGCAATTGACAGCGAGGGATTCCAGGTTGAGGGCGAACCTACAAGACCCGAGTCGGGGTTCATTGCAAGAACATAGCCGTCAAATGCGCTCTCTTCGGCCTGGCTGAATTCGTTACCTGCAGAAACCGAGAGGTTAACGCCGGCTTCTTCCAAGAGATCGAAAATCTCGCCATAGCTGGGATCGTAGTATGCTGTGAAACCTGCGGGTGAACCAAGGCTCATGTTTGCAGAATCTACGCCGAGGTATACGCAGTCTTCAAGAGCTGCAATGATCTCGGTGAAGCTCGCTCCGCCGGTAGCGGAGAAGACCTGCATGACAACGAGCTGTGCATCGGGAGCTACGCCCTTGAAATCGTCGCCGTTGTTACCTGCTGCGGTACCGGCAACGTGTGTGCCGTGATCGCTTGCGCCGTGGTTAGGATCGTAATCGTTGTACTTATAGTCCCAACCAAACGGGATCTTGTCGCTCTTATACAGGCTGTTTACCGTTGTACCGGCATGCATGTAGCTGCCATACTGGGTAACAATAGCCTGGAGAGCATCCCTAGACAATGTGATGTTATCGGGATTAACTGAGAATGCTTCGTGTGTAGCGCGGATACCTGTGTCGAGAATAGCAACGACGCCACCCTCACCGGTGTAGCCTTCCTGCCATGCAATCGGAGCACCGATAATCTCAGTGCTGCTTCCCATGTTGGGAAGTACAGGTGTCTCGAACACGGGAGCTGCATATGCGGAAACGCCGCTGATCTTGTTGATCTCATCGATCATCCAGATCTTACCTTCAAAGGCGAAACCGTTATAGAGCAGTGTGTAGTTGTAGAGAACATCAATCCCCTGATTGAGCCTTGCTTCAACTACTTTCTCCATTGCTGCCTGCTTCTGGAGCAGTTCATCTGACTTAGCTGTAGAAGCCTTGACAGACTTTGTTGCTTCGAAAGCAGTGGGACCATCGAGCTTAACCATGATTGTTACATCAGCGTTAGGATCGACGTCATCCTTGGTGACGAGTGTCTCATCGGCCAGTTGGAGTGTTTCGATCTTATCATTTGCAAATGTGAAGCCGCTGAAAATTGAAACGACCATTGCAAGTGTCAGAACGACAGCCAAAAAGCCTTTTACTGACTTGTAGTTCATCTTTTTCCCCCTTAAGTATTTTTTGATACACAGCATAAAGCTGGTTACCATACCACATTATGATAATATATAGGTTCAACTTTGTCAATTGAGCTATGAATATTTTGGCGATTGTCCCGGTCCGGCGCACAAATTACGTTTAAAGGCTAAATATCGGCAATTTTCGGCATTTTTGCGTGGTACTTGAGTGATATAAAACAAATTTTACAATATATCATTTTTCTCTGTCGGAATAATCATAAATACAACTTTTATATCAGTGAATCTGTACAGAAATGATTTTACGCTTAAGGTGTACATAGCTTCTGCCTAAAACCGGCTTCGTGCATGATGTGCGCGGGTCATGTTAAATTCAAAAAGGAAATGTGCATGACTGACGCTTATATGTATAATATAATATGTAGAAATTACTTACGTGGAGAGGCGCCCGTGAAAGGGTAATCGGCAAATAAGCGGTGAGACCGAAAAACTGCGGCCATCAGCGGTGTGTTTTTTGTGAACTCGCACAACAGTACGCCAACGGGGGTTTAATGTGCGCTGTTTTCGTTGTATAATCCGATATCGAAACTTTTGGAGGTAACGATGCGGCTGCCTGAGAGCTTTATTGAGAATATGGCCGAACAGCTTGTCTCTGTGCGCGCACTTGCCGCGTTCTTGAGCACATACTATTGTGAGCCCCGGAGGGGTTTTAGGGTGAACACGCTCAAGATGCAGACGAGCGAGTTTTTAGAGGCTGTATCGTGGAAGACGGCACCCGGAGGGTTTTCAGACGACTGTGTGATACTCAAGGAAAGCGTGGAATCGATAGGAAACCACCCCGCTCACATTGCCGGCGCGATATATATGCAGGAACCGTCTGCGGCGATAACCGTCGCCATGTCGGATATAGACAAGGGCATGAGAGTGCTCGATATGTGTGCTGCCCCGGGAGGCAAGTCGGGTGCGGCCGCGGCGATGCTTTCGGGCGAAGGTGTTCTTGTGTCAAACGAGATAGTCAGCGGCAGGGCAAAGACACTCAAGCATACATTGGAGCGCATGGGTGTGGTGAACTCAATAGTGACGAGTGCATCGCCGGATGTTATAAGCAATAGCTACGGGGATGTGTTTGATAGGGTGATAGTCGATGCGCCGTGCTCGGGCGAGGGCATGTTCAGAAAGGACGCGAATGCGGTCTCTGAGTGGTCGCAGGAGCACGTCCGCGCCTGTGCAAACAGACAGAGACTTATACTCGAAAGCGCGGCTAAGTGCGTGATACCGGGAGGAAAGCTCATATACTCCACATGCACGTTTTCGCGCGAGGAGGATGAGGAGACTATCGAATACTTCCTCAAAACGCACGACGATTTTTACTTGCTTGAGCAGAAAAAGCTCTATCCGCATATCTACGAGGGTGAGGGGCATTACTGTGCCGTACTCGTGAGAAAGGGCGAGGCGCATAAGCCGGAGCTAAAGCCCGCATCGAATGTGTCAAAGAGATACAAGCCGTGCAAAGAAGCCTGCGTTATCGATTTTTTCAAGCAAGGTGCAAAGCTTCCGGGCGGACTTGCTCCGTATATGGACGATAGGGGCGATGTACTGCTCATGACAGAAGATGTCTACGGGGCGTTGCGCGATATGTACACACTCTCTGCAGGAGTTCATGCAGGTACGATTATTAAGGGAAGATTTGAGCCGTCACATACGATTTTCATGGCGGCTGGAATGGGTTTTGCCAATAAACTGGTGTTTGAACAGGAGTCACGGGAATTAAAACGCTTCCTCGCAGGTGAGGAGCTCGACTGTGATAAAAAAGGATATACTGCAGTCTGTGTAAAAATCGGAGAAACTGCGCTTCCGATAGGCTTTGGAAAGGCATCGGACGGCAGGCTTAAGAGCAAGTACCCAAAGGGTCTCAGAATTAGATAGGAGGTCTGAATTATATGAGAATGGTCGATTTGATATTGAAGAAAAGAGCCGGATTTGAACTCACAAGCGAGGAAATTCACTCTATAATAGACGGCTACTGCAAAGGTGCGGTGGAAGACTACCAGATGGCGGCGTTTATGATGGCTGTCTGCTTTACGGGCATGACATACGGGGAGACGGCGCAGCTCACGGACGCAATGCTCCACTCGGGAGAAATAGTCGACCTTTCGGATTTGCCGGGTGTTAAGGTCGACAAGCACTCTACGGGCGGCGTAGGGGACACTACTACACTCGTAATAGCTCCGCTTGTTGCCGCCTGCGGAGGTACTGTAGCAAAGATGAGCGGCAGGGGGCTAGGACATACGGGCGGCACTCTCGATAAGCTTGAGTCCATACCCGGGGTAAACGTAGAGCGCTCTGTAGACGATATGCGTGACATAGTAAAAAGAACAGGAGTATGCGTAATCGGCCAGTCGGGAAACCTCGTGCCTGCGGATAAAAAAATGTATGCGCTGAGGGACGTTACGGGCACGGTAAAGAGCATTCCGCTGATAGCTTCAAGCATAATGAGCAAGAAGCTTGCCGCAGGTACGGACGCCATATTGCTCGATGTAAAAGTCGGAAACGGCGCGTTCATGGAGACACTCGAAGAGGCGAGAGAACTTGCACACACAATGGTAGGTATAGGCAAGCACTTGGGCAAGCGTACCGTTGCGGTGATTACCGACATGAATCAGCCACTCGGTGCGGCTATAGGCAACGGGCTTGAGATGTGGGACGCCATAAGGGTGCTTTCGGGCAAGGTACAGAAGAGAGACCTGCTGTACGAGGTCTGCATACTGCTTGCAAGCTATATGCTTTTGCTTGGCGGTATCGCACAGACAAAGGAGCAGGCAGAGAAAATGCTGAACGAGGCTATCGAGTCGGGCAGAGGACTTATGAAGCTCCGCGAGCTTATAGAGGCGTTGGGTGGAGACACGAGCTATATCGATTCGCCCGAAAGGCTTTTCAATACAAGAAGGACGCTCGACATATGCGCAGACAAGGACGGCTATATAACCCACATGGACGCATTGAAGATAGGCGTTGCGTCATCTGAACTGGGTGCGGGAAGAGAAAAAAAGAGAGACAAAATAGATCCGGCTGTCGGAATACTGCTTAAAAAGCGCATAGGTGATGCCGTGGTATCGGGTGAATCTGTTATGACGCTTTATATAAACGACGAGAGCAGACTAACAGAGGCGCTCGAGCTTATCGATGCGGCGTATAATATAGGTGCAGAGCCCGTTGCGCCGCCAAGCATGGTACACGATATAATTACCGAGTAGGAGATAATTATGAAGCTTATTGCCATCGACGGAAACAGCCTTATGTACAGGGCATATTTTGCGCTACCGAATATGACGACAAGGGCAGGTATGCCGACAGGCGCTGTATTCGGATTTACATCGATGCTGTTGAACCTCATTGCGATGAAGCCCGACTATATGCTCGTCGCATTCGATATGCACGGACCTACTTTCAGACATCTGCGCTACGACAAGTACAAGGCGGGAAGAAAGCCCACCCCGGATGAACTGCGTACACAGATACCCGTTATGAAGACGCTATTAGGCGAGATGGGAATAACCGTATGCGAGTGCGAGGGCTATGAAGCCGATGACATACTCGGCACGATAACAAAGGTGGCGTCACAGCAGGGTGTCAGCTCGCTCATAGTCACAGGTGACAGGGACGCGCTCCAGCTTATCGACGCAAATACCCACGTTATGCTGACAAAGAAGGGCGTATCCGAAACTATTGAGCTCGATGAAGCGCTGCTTTTGGAACAGTTTAAAGTGACACCGCCTCAGGTAGTGGATCTAAAGGCGCTTATGGGCGATAGCTCGGACAATATTCCGGGCATTCCCGGCGTGGGAGAGAAGACGGCGCTCGCGCTTTTGGAGAAGTACGGCACTGCAAACAACGCGCTTGAGCACGCCGCAGACGAAAAGGGCGCTCTCAGGAAAAAACTTGAGGAAAACGGAGAGTTCGCGAGGCTTTCGTACGAGCTTGCCACTATTTGCAGGGAAGCGCCCATTAACATAAGCCTGGACGACTGCAGTTTTGTGCGTCAGGGCGTCCGCAACGCTATTCCATACATGACACAACTCGAGATAAGAAGCCTCATAAGGCGTTTGGAGACGGAGCTCAAGGAGGATGAAGTACAAGAGAAAGAAAAACCGATTGAGCATATCGGAGTTTCCGTGCATGTCGCACTCAACACAGAGAAGCAGCTTGATGAGTTGATAGCCGCCTGTGAAAACAGCGGAATTCTCGCCATCCACACGTATCCAAAGCTCACGCTTGCCTGCAACGACGGGAGAGTGTTTGAAGCCGCAGAGCCGGAAAGCTTGCTCGATGTGGGGCTGACTGAACAACAGATACTCACCGCACTCAAATCGAAGTTAGAGGACGAGAATATAGCTAAGCTCGTATTTGATGCGAAACAGCTCATGCACAGGCTGGCGAGGTTGGATATACGCCTTTGCGGAGTCACTTTTGACGCGATGATAGTCGACTATCTGCTCCACGCGATAAAGCCGTCGGTAACATTGAAGGTGCTGGCGGAGACCGAACTCGGTCACGGCGCTCCGACGGATGCAGAGGCGCTTTTGATGCTTGTACCCAGTCTCATGAACGAGCTTGAGCTCAAGGGACTTACATCCCTGTACGAGGAGATAGAGTTACCTCTGGTCGAAGTGCTTTTCAGCATGGAGCGCACGGGCTTCAGAATAGACTCCGATGTGCTTGCAAAGCTATCTGAGCAATTCGCAAACGAACTCAGCGGGCTTATGGAAGACATTTACGAGCAGGCGGGCGAACAGTTTTCGATACTCTCGCCAAAACAGCTTGGACACATACTTTTTGATAAGTTGGGACTTCCTCCCGTGAGAAAGACAAAGACGGGTTACTCGACCGATTCGGACACGCTTGAAGCATTGTCGGACAAGCACCCGATAGTCAATATGATAACCAAATACAGGTTTATTTCCAAGCTTAAGAGTACGTTTATCGACGGCATGGAAGCGCTAGTGGACAAGAAGACCGGAAGGATACACACGAGCTTCAATCAGACTGTCACAGCGACGGGAAGAATATCGAGCACAGAGCCGAATCTGCAGAACATACCCGTAAGGACCGAGCAGGGAAGGGAGATAAGGCGTGCATTTATAGCGGACGAGGGCAACTGCCTAATAGGTGCGGACTATTCGCAGATTGAGCTGAGGGTGCTTGCACATATGAGTGACGACCCCGGCCTGATAGGCGCATTCACTTCAGGCGCGGACATTCACAGGCGTACCGCTTCAGAGGTTTTCGGAGTGCCGTTTGACGAGGTGACGAGTGAACAGCGATCTGCGGCAAAGGCGGTGAACTTCGGCATAGTGTACGGCATAAGCGATTACGGCTTGGCGCAGAATCTCGGCATATCGAGGGCGAGGGCGGCCGAATACATTAAGAGATACCTCGGACGTTACAAGGGAGTCGATCGCTTTATGAAGGAAAGCATAAAGGAAGCAAAGCAGAGTGGCTGTGCGGTGACGCTTCTCGGGAGAAGGCGAGACCTGCCCGAGCTTAGCTCATCAAACTTCAACACTCGAGCATTTGGCGAGAGGGTAGCAATGAACATGCCCATACAGGGTACTGCCGCGGACATAATAAAGCTTGCGATGGTTAGGGTCTATAAGCGGCTGGCAGAAGGCGGATATAAGGCAAAGATCGTACTTCAGGTGCATGATGAACTCATAATAGACTGTCCGCTCGAAGAAAAAGAAGAGGTCAGCTCATTGTTGCTCGACTGCATGGAAAACGCATATGCCATGCGCGTCCCCCTTGTAGCCGACGTACACACCGGCAATAGCTGGTACGATACAAAGTAGGTGATGATATGCCTGTGATAGGACTTACGGGGGGCATAGCTTCGGGAAAGAGCACGGTTTCACAAAGGCTCACGCATGACGGCGCTATATGTATAGATGCCGACAGGATTTCCCGGGAAATGACAGAAACTGTGGAGGTCAAGCGAAGAATTGCAGAGACTTTTGGCAGTAAAGCCATAGGAGAGGACGGCGAGCTAGACAGGGCGTATGTCGCCCGCAGGATCTTTGCGAATCCCGACGAGAGGGCATTCCTTAACGCAATCATACATCCGCTCGTGATAGACGAGATGAAGCGAAAAACGGCTGAAGCCAAACAGTCCCACGGCGATCCCGTTATAATTTGGGATGTACCGCTCTTGATTGAATCGGGTATGCACACCATGTGCGACGAAGTCTGGGTTGTGACCTGTCCGCGCGATATCAGGGAAGCCAGGGCAAGTCAAAGGGACGGGTTGAGCCGTGAAGCCGCAGGACAGAGGATAGATGCTCAACTTAGTGACATTCAGCGCAACGCATATGCGGATGTGCTCATAAAAAATGACGGTACGCGTGAGGAATTGCTTGCGCGTGTGGACGAGCTTTACGATAATACTGTGAGGAAATATGAGAAAAACAGGACTTAGAATACTCTCTGCGATACTGCTATACGCGTTATTATTTGCGGGCTGTGCGAACAACAATCCGCAGAGTACGAATAAGCCGGATGATTCGGCGGTAGTACTGCCTACGCCTACGCCTGTAGCAGATATCATTCCGAATGCGGACGGCAAGCTATATATGTACGTACCCAGAAACGCCGTGCTTGCAAATCCGCTTACGGTAAATACCGAGGTCATGCAATCGATGTATTCACTCATATTCGAGAGCCTTATCGAGCTTGACGAGAGTGCCATGGTCGTGCCTTGTCTTGCATCGAGCTGGACGAGAAGTGAGACGGACCAGAACACATGGGTGTTTTTACTGAGGGAAAACTGCAAATGGCAAAAGGACAGGGGACAGTTTACCGGCAAGGACGTGGTGGACACTATTGAAGCTATACGCGAACTCGGCGAGGATAACTATTACTACGAATGCATAGAGGATATAGTGCGTTATTCCTACTCGGAAACCGAACCTTATAAGCTGAGCATAACGTTCTCCCATCCGGGCTTGTCTGCAGTGGCAAAGCTGACATTCCCGATAATCAAGACGAGCGCGCTCGATGCACAGATCCCCATAGGCACGGGGGCGTATGAGGTAGTACGCTCAAACGATACGTCCACTGTGCTTCAGGCAAATCAGAACTGGTGGAAGAGAGCGCCGTACATATCCCAAATTACATATCTCGTGCGCGACAGCGAGGAGATTGCACTCGACTCGTATTCCGCGGGGCAGCTGAACTTTATAACCACATCGGCGCTTTATTCGGGTACATACAGGGAAAGTAATCACACAAACGTAGTGGACTTCATGACTCAGGACATGGAGGTAATGCTGTTTAATCATAAAAAGGCGCTGTTAAAGGATTCAAGGATGCGTCGGGCGCTCGCCTATTGCGTCAATCGTCAGGAGATAATATCGTATGTCTATATGAATAAGGCGCACGAGTGCGATGTACCCATAGCCCCGGACGCCTATGCCTATGATGGGGCGTACAAGCTGTATGACTATAATACCGAGAAGGCACTCTCTTTGCTTACCGAATTGGGCTATTCGGACAATGACGATGACGGCAAGCTCGAGCTCGGCGTTTCGACGAGTGAGCTTACGCTGAGATTGCTTGTAAACACGGTAAGCCAAAACATGATACGAAGCGACGCGGCAAAGAAGATACAGGAACAGTTTGCGAAGGTCGGAATAACCGTAGAGGTAATAGAGGCTGAGTTTAACAGGGAGGACGGCGGCGAATACCTCAGAATGCTCAAAGAAGGAGATTTCGATATCGCGCTGTGCGGCTTTAATATGTCGATGGCTTACGACTTGCGCGCGGTGCTTTCAAGCTCTGGAGATAGAAACTACGGCAGGTATTCGTCGGCTGAAATGGACTCGCTCGTTACGGCACTTTATATGTCAAAGGACGAAGCCGAAACGAGGGCTAATGCCGGTGCGCTGATGAAGGGTTTCACTGAGGAGCTTCCATTCATGGTGCTCTATTACAGGATGAACAGCCTGATATACACATCCGAGTTAAATGGTGTAACAGCTTTGAGAAAACCGGATATTCTGAGAAATATAGAGAACTGGTATATGTACGAATAAAAACATACCAAGCTGACAGCAAAAAAACTGCCCCTGCACTTTTATGGTGTGGGGGAATTTTGCTAATGGTGGAATATGCGACCGATATGTATTATAATTAGAAAAAAAGCGGAGGGTTGTATGCTCAGTATAAGTGGCCTCACAAAGATATACCCGGGCGGCAAAAAAGCAGTGGATAATATCACGATTCACGTTGAGCCGGGCGACATATATGGATTTATCGGACATAACGGCGCAGGAAAGACTACGACCATAAGATGCGTAGTGGGTGTACTGCAATTTGAAGAGGGTGAAATATACGTAGACGGTATGTCGGTCAGGGAGAATCCGTTTGAGTGCAAAAAGCGCATAGCATATATACCCGATAATCCAAACATATACGACTACATGACGGGCGTTCAGTACCTCAACTTCATAGCGGATGTGTTCGGACTTTCAAAGGAGGAGCGCGCAAGCAGAATAGAACGCTACGGCGAGCTGTTTGAAATAAAGCGCAGTCTGTCTCAGCTTATATCATCATACTCACACGGCATGAAGCAGAAGCTCTGCATAATAGGTGCACTAATACACGACCCCAAGCTTCTTATACTCGACGAGCCGTTTGTGGGCCTCGATCCTAAGAGCAGTCACACATTAAAGCTGCTCATGCGCGAGCTTTGCGACAAGGGCGGCGCGATATTCTTCTCGACACATGTTCTGCCCGTCGCGGAAACGCTCTGTAACAAGATAGCCATAATAAAAGACGGTAAACTCATAGAGTCCGGAAGGACAGAGGACGTAAAGGGCAACACCACGCTTGAAGATGTATTCCTGGAGCTGACCGAATGAAGAACTTAGGGGTATTGTTATCGCTCTATATGAAGAGCTTTTTAGGCGTAAACAAGGCTCGGTTCACGCAGGACAAAAAGGAGCGCAACCGCACCATAATTTCAATAGTTGTGATGATATTTGTCGCGTGCGAGTTTGCGTTTATGTTTTCGATGCAGATGGGCCTTGTGCCGGGCTTTGACGAGACAACGGGTTTCGGTATGGCTCACGTTATGACGTTTATAATCGCGCTGATGTCAGGCATAGGCTCTGCTTCATCGGAGCTCATGGGCTTCCGTGATCACGATATGTTGCTTGCGATGCCCATAAAAAAGAGCTCCGTTATAGTCAGCAGGGTCATCTATATGTATGCGTCATACATGGTGTACAGCGTCATGTTTGTACCGGGCGCTTACATCGCCTGCGCAAAGGCCGGGTTTTTGACGGGAGGCCTTGTAGCGAGGTCGCTGCTGCTCATATTGCTGATGCCCGCCGTGCCGACGATGCTGTGCTCGATAGTGAGCCTGCTCGTTTCGTACCTGTCATCTCGCTTCAGACTGAAAAACATAATTCAGACGTTTGCGTCGTTTATATCGATGATTTTACTGCTCGGCTTTATATTCTACACGAGCTTTACAGAGGGCGAGAGCGGAGGAATGGGATTCTCCGGCATGACGAGCTGGTTTGGAGAGATATATCCCCCTGCCGTGTGGTTTACCGATGCCATAAGGGGCAATGTTGGCGCATTACTCAAGTTTGTCGGAGTGAGCGTTGCGGCTTTTGCGCTGAGCTGTCTGATACTCTACGTAGTGTTCGATAAGCTTTACGATAAGCTCAATACCACGGCTCTTGTAAAGGACAAGGGGCTCGACCTGCATAGGCGCTCTACGCTCTTCGGCTCGCTCTATAAAAAAGAGATCAAGATGTACTTTTCATCTCCGCTCTACGCCACAAACACCATAGTGGGCTATGCGCTGTGCCTCATAGGCGTCATAGCGCTCGTGATATTCAGACGCGAGGTGGTGACTGCAATGGTTGCGATGGATATGGAGAACTTTTTGCCTGCCGTGCTCGGAATGGTATTGGTGATGTTTATCGGCTTGGCGCCTACGACGTCGAGCGCTATATCCGCCGAGGGCAGCAGTCTGTGGATACTGACATCTCTGCCCATACGCGAGATAGATGTATTCAAGGCAAAGCTGGCAATGCAGTTTACGCTGTCAATACCGGTGGGCATAGTTGCAAGCATAGTCATACCGCTCGCGCTGGGGTTAGACCTCATCTGGATGCCCGTATATGCGCTTTTACTCGTGTCCGATGCTTTGCTTTTCGGCGTTGCTGGACTTATGATGAACTTGCTACACCCAAAGCTCGACTGGAAGAACGAGGCAGAGTACTGCAAACAGGGCATGAGCGTAATGTTGAGTATGCTCGTGAGTTTAGGAGCATCGCTTATTCCGGGGATGCTGGCGATAATTTTCGCCGTGGGCTCGCAGTATCTTTCAATGCTTATATACGCTATCTGGTCGGTACTTATATTGATAGGTGTCACGTTTATTTACGGATGGCTCAAAAAGAACGGAGCTGTCAGATTTAGGACGCTGTGAAAAATCGTGGAGTCGTCACGGTGACGGCTCCTGTTTTCATAACGCTCCGTCAGTAATACGGGGCCTCGGATTGTTCATACTGATATTAAGTGACAAAATATGTAAAACAGCGTTTCGGGGGTCTGAGTTTACAAAACGCAGCATAGTGCAGTATAATGTACCGTTATATACACTGCGTCGTTTATTTGGAGGTAAAAATGCGTTTCGAAGGACATAAGCTGATACACCTGATAGGTATCGGCGGTTGCTCTATGAATGGCCTGGCTCAGATACTTTGCGCAAAGGGTTATGCCGTGCAGGGCTCCGACAGAGCGGAATCACCGTTTACACAGAGACTAAATGAATTGAACATACCCGTAGTCATCGGTCACGACCCGAAAAACCTGGGAGATGCAGACCTCGTCATTTACTCTGCGGCAATCAAGCCCGACAACTGTGAGAGGCAGGAGGCGGAAAAGAGGGGTATTCCTCAGATAGAACGCTCGGTCGCACTCGGTATGCTCAGTGAAGGCTATTCTCAGGTAGTGGGAATAGCGGGCTGTCACGGTAAGACGACCATAACATCGATGGTTGCGCTCATATGCGAGCATTGCGACAGCGGAGACGGCGGCGCACACAGGATGGACGCGACTGTACACGTCGGAGGAAATGTCGACTTCCTCAACGGAGGTGTAAGAATAGGTGCACACGACGTGTTTATTACCGAGGCCTGCGAGTATGTCGAGAGCTTTCTGACCCTAAGACCTACGATAGCGCTCATAAATAACATAGATGACGACCATCTCGACTATTATAGGGATATAGACCACATCGTCGATGCGTTTAGAAAGTATGTAAATCTTCTGCCCGAGAACGGACTGTTTATAGGCTGTAGCGACGACGAGAGGGTTAAAAAACTTATGGCGGAGGCGTCCGTAAAGACCATGTCTTACGGAATAAGCGACGCTGACTATACTCCTGGTAACGTGACACGCGATGAGTTTGGCAATCCCTCGTTTGACGTTATGCACGAAGGCAAATCGCTCGGCAGAATAGAGCTGTCGGTGATAGGCGACTACAATATGCTCAATGCGCTTGCGGCGACAGTCGTGGCACTCTCGCTCAATGCGCCGTTTGAAGCCATTAAGCGCGCCCTTGGGGAATACAAGCTTACACAGAGACGGTTTGAGTTCATGGGCGAAAGGAACGACATAAGGGTTTATCACGACTATGCCCATCATCCCGGAGAGATAAAGGCGGCACTCGATGCGGCAAAGAATGTGCCCCACAACAGGCTGATCTGCGTATTCCAGTGCAACAGCTATTCGAGGGCGAAAACGCTTTTCTGCGGAGACAGGCATTACATGAATTCTGCTGACCTCGTGCTAGTGCCGGACATCTATCCGGGGCGTGAGGTAGATACAGGAGAGGTCCACGCGAGGGATATGGTCGATGCATTGGAGAGAACCGGGGTGAACGCCATGTACATACCGACATTTGAGGAAATAAGAGCATTTTTGGATTCGTACACACAGCCCGGCGATGTAGTGATAACGCTGGGCAGCGGCGACGTCTATTTCCAGACTAAAAAGCTATTGTAATTCGGAGGGAATATGTGCGGAATAGTTGGTTTTGCAGGTACAAGACAGGCGGCACCAATACTGCTTGACGGCCTCGAAAAGCTCGAATACAGGGGCTATGACTCGGCCGGTCTGGCAATTGAGGGTGACGGTGAAATACTCGTAAAAAAGCAGAAGGGGAGACTGCGCGTACTACGTGAAGCCACCCATAACGGCGAGGATCTGCCGGGAGTTGTGGGAATAGGCCATACGAGATGGGCGACGCACGGAGAGCCCTCAGACGTCAACTCGCATCCGCACCTCTCATACAACGGAGAGGTCTGTATCGTGCATAACGGCATAATCGAAAACTATATAGAGCTGAGGAATTTTCTGATATCAAAGGGTTACGAGTTTGCATCGGATACGGATACAGAGGTAATCTCACAGCTCATGGATTATTATTATCACGGCGACCCGACAGAGGCGGTTGAGCAGGCTCGCTCACACCTTATGGGCAGTTATGCGTTGGGCATACTTTTCAGACAGACGCCCGACCGAATTTACGCGATTTGCAAGGACAATCCCCTCATAATAGGTATAGGCGAGGGCGAGAACTTTATGGCGTCGGACGTTACGGCGATCTTGAAGTATACACGCCGTGTATTCAGGCTGTCTGAGGGAGAGCTTGCCGTGCTGACCCGCGATGGCGTTACCGTGACAGATTCATACGGCGAACCCATCGAAAAGGAAATAACGAACGTAACATGGGACGAAAATGCGGCGGAAAAGGGCGGGTATGAGCATTTTATGATAAAAGAGATACTCGAACAGCCCGAAGTAATAAGAAAAACCGCAAGCCCGAGAATAGTAAACGGCACAATAAATCTCTCACTGAAGAGCATTTCAGACGAGGATATTCGCGGTATAGACAAGATATACATAGTCGCCTGCGGCTCGGCTTATCACGTGGGCTGTGTGGCAAAGCCCATACTTAGTAAGCTGTGCAGGCTTCCGGTGTTTGTCGAGCTCGCTTCGGAGTTTAAGTACTCAGACCCGATGGTCGATAATAAAACCCTTACGATTGTCATAAGTCAGTCGGGTGAGACGCTCGACACATACCACGCGCTCAAAGAGGCGGCTTCGCGCGGATCGAGGATAATTTCTGTCGTAAACGTAGTCGGCAGCACGATAGCTATGGTGAGTGAGGATGTACTGTTCACATGGGCAGGTCCCGAGATAGCCGTTGCGACCACAAAGGCGTACAGCGCACAGCTCATCGTCATGTATATGCTTGCCATGTACATGGGCAGAGTTAGGGGAGTTGCGACAGAGGCGGACGAGAAGGAGCTGATACGTCAGCTTGAGGCGCTTCCCGATGCGGTTGAGGCAATACTCGAGAAAAAGGAGCAAGTACAGTATCTCGCATCGCTGTTCTACTCGTCGAAGGACATATTCTTCCTGGGCAGAAATATAGACTATGCGCTTGCGCTGGAGGGCTCGCTCAAGCTCAAGGAAATATCCTACATACACTCAGAGGCATATGCCGCGGGAGAGCTTAAGCACGGCACAATATCGCTCATAGAGCAGGGGTCGCTCGTTGTTGCGCTCTGCACATATAAACCTCTGAAGGAAAAGCTCGTCTCCAACATAAAGGAAGTTGTTGCGCGCGGCGCAGTCGTTATCGCGCTTGCAAACGAGGGTGACACTAACATAGAAGCCGTTGCAGACCACGTGATAGAACTTCCCGAATGGGAGGAGCTTACCATGCCGTCGCTTGCTATAATACCGCTTCAGCTATTTGCCTACTATGTCGCATCGCTAAAGGGCTGTGACATAGATAAACCGAGAAACCTCGCTAAATCGGTAACTGTCGAGTAATGACACGCAATTTCAGATGCCGCAAAACGGGGTGAAGTTGCCCAAATGACGGCATATTTGCGACATTTGCCGTTAGGAGTTGATTTAGAGCCGGTTTTTTGCAGGAAAAGTGTTTGATCCTGTCACCTGATGTGACGGAAAAGCGTATGATTTAATAGGTAATAGAATAGTTGTCCATCGCAGGGCTGTGGGTTTGAAATCGTTCTGATTGTTTCGATGTTTGTTGTCTCCTTCTCCTTTCTAACCTGTCTCACGGCTCTGCGATTTTTTTGCAAATATATGCACTGTTATGCTTAGATACATCGATTCCAGCGGTTGTGACATTTGAACATTGATCCAAGCGTTTCGATGCAAAGTGCAGTATCTTTAATCAGAATACGCTGATAAATCGCATATTAGGGGTTTACACTATGCTCAAAGCGTTATACAATAACAATTTATGAATGAATGTGAGGTAGAATAATGTCAGAAGAGAAGAAAATAAGAAATGTAGCCATAATAGCGCACGTCGACCACGGCAAGACCACTTTGGTAGACCAGATGCTCAGGCAGAGCGGCGTTTTCCGCGCCAACGAGCAGGTCAAGGAGAGGGTCATGGACAGCAACGATATCGAGCGCGAGCGTGGCATAACGATACTGTCGAAGAATACTGCCGTACACTACAACGGTTATAGAATAAATATAGTGGACACTCCCGGTCATGCCGATTTCGGTGGCGAGGTGGAGAGGATTATGCAGATGGTAGACGGCGTTCTGCTGCTTGTAGACGCATTTGAGGGTTGTATGCCGCAGACGCGCTTCGTTTTGCGCAAGGCGCTCGAACTCAATAAGACGCCTATCGTGGTGGTAAATAAAATAGACAGACCCGCCGCCCGTCCTTATGAAGTAGTAGACGAGACGCTCGACCTGTTTATTGAGCTCGGCGCTTCAAACGACCAGCTCGATTTCCCGATAGTTTACGCATCGGCACGCGACGGCTACGCATCGTTGGAGCCCGATTGCACATCGGGAGATATGCGCCCCCTGTTTGAGACGATAATAGAACACGTACCCGAACCCTCGGGCGATGAAAACGCGCCTTTGCAGATACTGTTTTCTGCGATAGACTACGATGAGTACCTCGGCAGAATAGGTATTGGCCGCGTAGTAAGGGGACATGCCTCAAAGAATGACGCCGTCGTAATAACAAACGGTGAAAATGCTCCAAGAACAGAAAAACTCACGAGGCTGTATCGCTTCGAGGCGCTTAAGCGCGAAGAGACTACGGAATGCGCGGCAGGAGATATAGTTGCGGTCGCGGGCATTTCCGACCTTAATGTAGGTGAGACTGCCTGCTCGGCAGATTGCGTCGAACCTCTGCCCTTTGTAAAGATAGACGAGCCCACGGTTTCAATGACATTCATGGTAAACGACAGCCCATTTGCCGGAAGAGAGGGCAAGTACGTAACATCGAGAAACCTGCGCGAGAGGCTTTTCCGCGAGGTAATGACAAACGTCAGTATGCGCGTCGAGGAGACAGACAGCACGGATGCGTTCAAGGTCAGCGGCAGAGGCGAACTCCACCTGTCGATATTGATAGAGACGATGCGCCGCCAGGGTTATGAGTTTGCCGTGTCGCGTCCCAAGGTCATAATGAAGGAGGACGAGAACGGAAATCTACTCGAGCCTATCGAGGATGTGACAATAGACGTGCCGCAGGAGTATGTCGGTGCGGTAATGGAGGGCTTAGGATCCAAAAAGGCAGAGCTTATCAATATGCACAACGAGAACGAGGGCAATGTAAGATTGCTTTACACGATTCCCGCAAGAAGTCTCATGGGGTATCGTTCACAGCTCATGACCGATACGAGAGGTTGTGGCGTTATGAGCCACGTCTTCCACGGCTATGAGCCGTACAGGGGAGACATAGAGGGCCGCACGAGGGGTTCGCTCGTTGTACACGAGACGGGCGATTCATGCTCCTACGGGCTTTTCAATACGCAGGACAGAGGCAAGTTGTTCATAGGACCGGGCGTGCCCGTGTACGAGGGTCAGATATGCGGCGAGTGCTCCAGAAACGAGGATATCGTAATAAATATATGCAAGAAGAAGCACGTCACCAATATGCGTGCGTCGGGAAGCGATGAAGCGCTTAGACTTACTCCCCCCGTTGTACTTAGCCTTGAGCAATGCCTCGAGTTTATAGGGGACGATGAGCTCGTCGAGGTAACTCCGAAGAGCATAAGGATGAGAAAGCGCATACTCAAAAAAGAGGGACGCATGAAGGACGCCGCCCGCAAGGGACAATAACACATAAGCCGGTTTTCCGGCTTTTTTTTGTTTAACGCATATGCGACACGTTAATAATCACAGCGTCATCGTGCACATTAGAATTATGTCGATGTGCACGGAATAGATTTATGTATGGGGGTGTTGTGATGCTTCGTGCGGTCGTTGCCATGCTTATTCTGTTTGCTTTGTTGATATCGGTCTCCGCTTGCGAGGACAGTTCGAGTGAGCTTGTGGGCAAGTGGTACGCCGAGATAGACGTGACGGACAGGGTATCTGAGGCTATGTCCGTGCTTGAGTTCACCGCTGATAACAGAATAAACGTATTTATCGAGTTGACATTCAGAGCAGATGGCAAAATGAGTATCGATATAGACTACGAAAAATCAATGGAGTCGTTTGATGCATTCGTAAACAGGTTTACCGAGGCAGGAATACGCAGTGTGTATCAGACATTCGGCAGAGACGGCATGACCCGTGAATTCGTCGATATGTTCTTTAAGCTCAGATACAGATGTACAGTCGAGGAGTTTTTGCGCAAATACGCCGATACAGACATAATGCCGCAATTTAGCTCGTTAATGGATACGCTGTCCGAGTATACGGTTTTGGAGATAGACTATCGTACTCAGTATAATATGCTGTTTCTGACCGATGGCTTGTCTACGCCGAGCGATTTTCATGTGGATTTTGAGGTAACCGGAGACACTTTGCTGCTCACCCGCGATGAAGCGGTCCCGCTCTACTCGGTTTTTTCATCGCTTGAGGACTTTCTCAGTCTTCCGTTAGAGCTCTGCAGAGCTAATGAAAGGACGGCGTAAAGCGTCCTTTTTATTAAGCATTCTTCAGCTTCATTTTTTAATCTTCTTTATTATGAGATTTCCGCCCCAGAAGAGCAATAACACGACTATGGCTACGGGCAGTGCCCACGATGCACGCACCTGTGCGTGTGTAATATCTATCTGGGTGTCACGTTCTATGACAATTTTAACATAGCCGTCTTTTACTTCGCCTATCTTATCTTCGCCGTTTGCGACTACGCTTGCTACGGCGTATCCGCTTGCAGGCACGAGTTCGAGCTCAAACTCACTGCCCTTTTGGACGTGGAACATGCCCGCTTCCGGGTCCGTGTAGCCGCATTCGTCCACCGTAACGATCACATTGCAATATGTAGGGTCGTCCTCGCTCTCTGCAAATGCTGTGCCCGCAATGCCAAACACGACGATTATCGCCGCCAAACAAATCACAAACAGCTTTCTATTGTTCATTATGCCTCCGTTTCGGGGAACGTTTCTCCGGGCTGAGATAACAATTCGGCCTCGCTTATCGCTTCGGTCTCGTTTGCTATTGTAGCATTATCAAAGCCGAGAAATCTTTCCAATGGGGTCTTGAAAGGCGTACTTATAAGCTTTACGGTAAGCCCTATAAGCAATGCCGAAATGACAGTACCCTCTCGCACACTGCCCATTGACTGCATGAATACGATACCTATTATAAGCGCAATTGTCGTCAAACTGCAATCAAACACGACCTTGCAAGTGTGAAATTTTAGCGAAAATCTCTCAACAAATGCAAACACGAGCCCTTCACCTGGCAGTGGCATGAGCTTTGCGGATGTATACAGGAATATTCCCGTTGCCACAAACGTTATGCTCAGTGCAAGGAATACGAGCCTAAGTACGTATGCGTCGATTGGGGGTATGGGCGAAAGCATTAGGTTTGTCAAATCTACAAACAATCCGAATACAAATGTCGCAGGCAGCTGAAGAAGGCTTATGAGCTTGAAACGTTTGCCGAGCACTATCGCCTGTCCTGCCAACATGAGTGCATAGACTATCATGGTGACTACGCCGAGAGAAAGCTTTCCTGTCGCCAACAGCTCAAGTGCGCGGGGTATGGAGCTCATGGGTGTCACGCCGAGATTTGCGCGTATACTGAGCGATATTCCGAATGCAAGTACAAAAAGTCCGACGACATATACGACAAGCTTATTAAGTAGGGGTAGGGCTTTTTGAATCATAATTCCTCCGAGTTAATTTAACTCAGTATATCATTAAACTGCCTCGTGTTGCAAATATCTCATAAAAATGAAAAAGCTCTCCATTTTGGGGAGAGCTCTTCAATTGTGAGAATCAAATTACTTGATTTCGATCTCAGCGCCTGCTGCCTTGAGAGCTTCAGCGATCTTCTCAGCTTCTTCCTTGGAGATGCCTTCCTTAACGGTGCTGGGTGCGCCGTCTACGAGGTCCTTAGCTTCCTTGAGGCCGAGGCCGAGGAGGCCGCGAACTTCCTTGATGACGTTGATCTTTGCGGAGCCTGCGCTCTTAAGGATTACGTCAAATTCGGTTTTCTCTTCAGCTTCTTCTGCTGCTGCTGCGGCGGGGCCTGCTGTAGCTACGACTGCTGCTGCGGCGGATACGCCAAACTCGTTTTCGAGTGCCTTAACGAGCTCTGAGAGCTCCAATACTGTCATCGACTTAAGATCTGCGATTAACTGCTCGATATTCATTATAATTTCCTCCTGAATGAATGTTTGTTTTTTCTGAGTCTGATTACTCAGCTACGGGCTCTGCGGCAGCCTCTGCTGTCGGAGTGTCTTTGCTTTCCTTGATGGCGTTGATAACGCGTACAAAGCTTGCTACCGGGCTCATCATGCTGCCGAGCAACCTGGCCAGGAGCACCTCGCGTGAGGGCAGGTCTGCGAGCTTGTCAATATCTGCTGCGCTCGAAACGGTACCGTTGATGATACCACCCTTAACCTCGCACTTTTTAAACTTCTTGATGGCTTCCTTGATTATCTTTGCGGGAGCGACCGGATCGTCATAACCGAATGCGAATGCGGACGGACCCTTGAGCATTGCTACGACTGATTCGTCGATGCCTGCTTCGCGGGCTGCGCGCTCTACCATAGAGTTCTTGATAACGATGTACTCTACGCCAGCCTTACGCATATCAGCACGAAGAGCGGTAACTTCCTCGACTGTGAGACCACGATAATCGAAGAATACGACGGACTGCGCTCTCTTAAGCTTGTCCGCTACCTCGGAAACCTGCTTGGCTTTCATCTCTATAACTTGGATGTTTGCCATGGTTCCACCTCCTTGCTTAATATAGCTAAAATCCCTCGCCGCCACGACGAGGGATACGAATAATCACAATAAAAGGATTATACATCTCTACCTCGGCGGGATATTAAGTCCACTCGGACACCTGCTGTCTTCGGCGGTCAGTATTTCAACCCGGGTATAATATCACGAATAAACTCTTATGTCAACGCTAATTTAGAGAAAAACTGAGAAAAAAACGCGAAACCTTGCTCTATCAACATCATACCACACATAGGGGTGAATGTGTTTTAGAGCTTGGTTTTTTTTGCAAACACGTGTATACTATTCGTATATAATTTGATGCGGAGGTCATATGAGACATAAGGGTTCGCTCGCGATATACACAGCCGTGCATTTTTGCGTGGATTTTGTTTGCTTTTATATGCTGTTCGGCACGATAAAGCCGGCTTTTGACGACCGGACACTTGTACTGGCTTTCTTGATTTATAATCTTATCGCGTTCGGCCTTCAGCCCGTGATAGGTTACATAAGTGACACATTCAAGAAGTTCTCACCGGCGCCATGGGGTTGTATACTGCTTGCTATCGGAATGCTCGTGACGAGTCTCCCGTGGGCAAGTCTCGTACTCTGTGCGCTTGGCAATGCGGTTTTCCATGTGGGCGGAGGAATAGACGGCCTCGTATACGGCGATGGTAAACTTGCAAGGAGCGGCATATTCGTATCGTCGGGTGCTGTCGGCGTTGCATTGGGCACACTTTGCGCTAAGTACGCATGGTTTGGGACATCAGTATTGAGCGGAAGCATTCCCGTGTTAATGATGGGCGTGTGCGGTCTGCTCTGCATCTATGCTGTTAAGGAAATACCCAAGGAGGACTACACCGTAAAGAGCTTCGGCGTTACGGGCAAAGCGGCATCGACAAGCACGGTGCTCATACTCTGTATAGCCGCAATTGTCGTAAGGGCGTATGTCGGTGCGATTATTCCGACCGGATGGAGGCTCACGAGCGTATTTATGATGGCTGTACCGGCTATTTGTGCCTGTGCGGGCAAGATCATCGGAGGCTTTTTGTCCGATAAGCTGGGTGCGCCTTTGGTGGGCACGGCTTCACTGCTCCTGTCCGTACCGTTTATATCCCTGCTGCCGGATATGCCTGTATTTGGCATAATCGGGCTCATAATGTTTAATATGGCGATGCCTATAACGCTCTGTGCGGTCGCAGAAAGACTCCCAAATAATCCCGGGCTCGCTTTCGGCTTTACGACGCTCGGCCTACTTATAGGCACAGTACCAACATTCTTATTTGCGGTGGGCGGAACACTTGCGACACTTCTGATAGCTATACTAACGATAGGCGCGGCGCTCTGCTTAAGATTCTCACTTGCCGATATAAGACTGCCCGGCAAGGCAAAAAGCGTCGATTTGGAAACAGAAAACGCAGATTTATAGTGTTTGAGTCATTAGCGGCTAAAAAGCTGTTGAATAACAGAACGATTAGGAGGATGATTTATGATAGACATTGCATACGCGCCCGTTGAGACTGTTCCAGGGATACTGCAGACAATCTTGGTTTGTGCCGCTGTAGTCGTGCTCTCAGGTTTTGTGGTATGGCTCATCGTAAAGGCGAGAAAAGATAGGGTTAAGTCAGAGACAAACAAGGAAAACTGAGAGTGTCGCCCTGTATTGTGACGCGCGCTTAGACGCAAAGTAGACGTGTTAGAGCGGGCTGTATTTGTTGTATTCGGAGATAGTTCGCTTTCCGATTGTTGCAATATCGACCTTCCGTGAGGTGCAGGCAAAAGTGGAGACGAATAACCAAGTAAAGGTATGACATAAAGGTACTAAAACAAATGGATACTATAGAGCTGATACTGATTCTTCTGTACTCTTTGGCGTTGACCATACTCATCGAGGGTGTGGTCGTGCTTTTATCGACCAAAGATAAGCAAATGGTCAAACACAGCGTATTATGCAACCTGCTTACAAACCCCATCGTAAACCTTGTGCTGATACTTGCAGTGAATATTTGGGGTAGAGGGATATATGTGCCGGTGCTTTTTGTCGTCGAGCTTCTTACCGTGGGTGTGGAAGCATATATCTATAAGTACATCACCGGGATGGAGTTAAGGCAGGCTGTATTCTTGTCGATGCTTGCAAACGCTGCCTCGTGGGGCATAGGCGCGATAATTGGACTTATCACCGGGTGAATCGCTCCGTCGATAGGCTTAGGGAAATTTGGTTTGAGTATTTAAGAATATATGATAAAATAACCTATGAATGAACTACACGATGCGATTCGCGATTGGTTAAGCGACAACCTCAGCCGAATGCTGGGGGTTCGCGTTTTGCCCGAAAGCGTTTCATTCAGAACAAAAAAGGGTCAATGTACCGTGAATATTCTGCGATACGGAATATCTCGGGAGATTCAGGGATTCACGCCATTTACGGCATTTGACGGTATCGATGCCGTACAAGGTGTAAGCGTTGAATCGGGGCATGTCAATGTTAAGCTCTCTCATGAGCTGTTTTCGTATTTGTTAGCCCATGTGAACTCGGTATATCCGACTGCAATTGCGCCCGGTGAGTCCGAGTCCTCAGAAGGGCTCGCACTTTATAAGATGTTGATGCTATCAAGACAGAAACGTGGGGGACTGATAGCTGCCGAAAGCGTATATGAGGCTATGTGGAGGGCGTTTTGTGCCTGTGATCCGGCTCTTACAACAAAGAAAAGACGGCTTGCGCTTGCAGATGCATCAAAGGCGGCGCTCGTAATGGTGAGGAGAATACCCGATAGGACAGCCGTATACAATATGCTTGGAGATGTAGGCGCGTGTATTGCATCACTGCTCCATACATCAACTTGTATGATAGATAATGAATGACAATAAACAATATAAGGAGGAAGAATAATGAATATTAAGTGGTATGGACATTCATGCTTTTTATTGACATCTGCGAACGGAGTGCGCGTTTTGTGCGACCCGTATTCACCTGAAGTAGGCACTAATCTGGAAGACATCGAAGCGGATATAGTGACAGTAAGCCACCATCACTTCGACCACGACTGTATAAGTGTAGTCAGCGGAGAATACATTCTCGTCGACAAATGCGAGAGCATCGAGCATGAAGGTATAATTATAGAGGGAATAAACACATTCCACGATACCGAGGGCGGAGCAAAGCGCGGAACAAACATTATGTTCAAGATAACGATGGACGGCATGAGCGTGCTTCATTGCGGAGACCTGGGACATACACTCGATGCGGAGACAATCGAACGCGTGGGCAATGTGGATGTACTGCTCGTTCCTATAGGCGGCACATATACGCTCGACTATATCGGGGCGCGCGCCGTTGCAAATCAGCTCAAGCAGAAGGTAGTAATACCAATGCACTATAAGACTCCGAACTGCAAGCTCGATGAACTTGCACCTATAGATGCGTTCATCAGTCATGTCGCAAACTGTGCCATCCACCGGCTCAATCAGAGTGAGGCTTCACTGTATCCCGCGACATTAGGTGAGGACAGGGTGCTCGTCCTCAACTGCTAAGTGACAGTATAGAATAACATATACACGGGGGAGCAATAGCTTCCCTTTTTTAATCCGGTTTGACAGGGTATATTTATTCTGATATAATTCCAAAATTAGTATTAAAAGGAGGAGTATAATGGTTAAGGTATCGGCAGACAGCACTTGTGATTTATCTTATGAAATTTTAAACCGATTCAATATAGCGATAGTGCCTCTGTACATAATCAAAGACGGCGAGTCCTACAAAGACGGCTTGCAGATGAAGTCGAGCGACATATTCGAGTATGTTGATAAGCATGGCAAACTGCTAAAGACAGCAGCGGCAAGCGTAACTGATTACATTGAGTTTTTCAAGAAACAGACAGAGGACGGTTCGAGCGTAGTTCATGTGACTATAAGCTCGGAAATGTCGTGTAGCTTTCAGAATGCAGCCGTTGCAGCAAAAGAATTCGAGAATGTACATGTAATCGATTCGAGAAATCTCTCGACCGGCATGGGTCACATAGTCTATGAGGGCGCGCTTATGGCGGAGAAGGGCATGAGTGCCACAGAGATTGAGGCCGCGCTCAACGAGCTTACATCAAAGGTAGAGGCGAGCTTTGTTGTGGACAGGCTCGACTATCTCTACAAGGGAGGTCGCTGTTCAGCAGTTGCCGCACTCGGCGCAAATATGCTTTCACTTAAGCCCTGCATCGAGGTCAAAGACGGCAAGATGGGCGTAGCGAAAAAGTACCGCGGTTCATTCGACAAAGCGCTGAGGGCATATGTCAAGGATAGGCTCGAAGGCAGGGACGACATTGTCTGGGATAGGTGCTTCATAACGCACCCCGCATGCAAGCACGAGACTGTGGAGCGTGTCAGACAGTGTGTGAACGAATTCGGGCATTTCGATGAGGTTATCGAAACGAGGGCAGGCTGCACTATAAGCAATCACTGCGGCCCGTACACATTGGGAATACTGTTTATAAGAAAATAGCAAAGGAAGAGGGACGGTTGTTAAAAAAACTGTCCCGTTTTTTCGGTGGGTATTCGTAAGACAGTTTTATGAAACAACAAGCAGGTGCCTGAGATACATACACGGGCACCTGTTTTTGTTTGCAAATAATTTACGCCTATCGAATTGACTTTGCAATGCAAACGGCATACAATATGGATACAAAGAATTGCAAAGGAGTTGTTATTATGGCCAGTACTAATTTTA
>JAEDCW010000021.1 GCA_016293975.1 Clostridia bacterium | reverse complement strand
TCGCTCCCCACGCGGGTGCGTGGATTGAAATATTTACTTCAACCCCTCGAGGATTTTTTGTAACGCGTCGCTCCCCACGCGGGAGCGTGGATTGAAATTTTTTCCGTCTGTAAGTTTTGTCATTTTTTTATCGTCGCTCCCCACGCGGGAGCGTGGATTGAAATGTCTTCGGCGTATGATGCTCCCTGTCAACAGCAACGTCGCTCCCCACGCGGGAGCGTGGATTGAAATATATTTTTTCTGTGTGCTGTAGCGCCCTTGTCCTGTCGCTCCCCACGCGGGAGCGTGGATTGAAATTGTCTTGATTTCGCTCGTTCCTGTGTCAATAACAGTCGCTCCCCACGCGGGAGCGTGGATTGAAATCACCTTGCACATACGTTCCACAAGGTGATTGTGCTGTCGCTCCCCACGCGGGAGCGTGGATTGAAATTGCAACATCTCGTCTACTGTCATATTGCTGCCTCCGTCGCTCCCCACGCGGGAGCGTGGATTGAAATTATCGGTCTGCTTATAATATCTTGTCATGTTGCATACCGTCGCTCCCCACGCGGGAGCGTGGATTGAAATCGGTGTCGGCATAATCTTACCCCCCCTTAAATCGTCGCTCCCCACGCGGGAGCGTGGATTGAAATTCGTTCGCCTCCTTGGTTATATGATTTTTTTATTGTCGCTCCCCACGCGGGAGCGTGGATTGAAATATTTAGCGTCGCATCGGCGTCTTCTCTGGTAGGGGTCGCGCCCATGCCACCATGGTATATTCCTGCTCTGTCAGTTCCAATACATTAGGCAGTATTTATTTCTGCTATAGTTACCCCCATATAAAAAACCTCCTGCCGTATCTATCCTACGACAGGAAGTCTCGTTTCTTAATGTTCTCTCCTCAGGTTCAATTCTTTTTTATTTGGTTACAGCGAATCGTGGAAGTCCTCTCTGAACTTCGCGGCGAGCTTTTCGGGCCAATCGCCTATGGATTCGAGGCGGTCATAGAAGTGTCTATTTGAGCCTTCGGGGAAACGGATACCGCCAATCAGTGAGGCATTCTGCTTTAGCCATATGAGTCTGTCCACGAGATAGTTGAGCTGTGACACGGTGTAAACGCGCCTCGGTACGGCGAGTCTTACAAGCTCCATCGCGCCGAAAGGCTCTTTGTCGGGGTCTGGCCACGGCTCATCGATGCCTCCGCGCTCCATGCCCCTTGCGCCGCTTGCGATATAGACGGCCGCCGCAAGACTGCCTGCGGGATACTGCGAGAGCGGTATGTGGGGTACGAATTTGCGCGCATCGAGGTGACAGCCGAGACCACCCGCGGGCGTTATGACGTCTATTCCGTTCTTTTGCAGTTCATTGCACAGGTATTCTATGAACTGCGGACCCTGCGATACTATGTCCTCGTCCATAGTCTCTTCGAGACCAACGACTATTGCCTCCATCTCGCGTATGCTCATTCCGCCGTATGTGGGGAAGCCCTCGTAACGGGCGACATACTGTTCCATCTCGACGAACATTTCCTGAGAATTGGTTATTATAACGCCACCGCGTCCGAAACCGAGCTTTCTTGCGGAGAAGTAGATTATGTCCATTGCGTCGGCAACTTTGCGTGTTATCTCGCGAATCGAAAGCTCGGGATGCTCGCGCGTTTTTATAAAGTGCAGGTTGTCCTGGAAAAGGCTCGCATCAAATACCGATATCACGCCGTACTGCTTGCAAAGCTCTGCGGCTCTGAGCATACTTCTCATCGATATGGGCTGACCGCCTATGAGGTTCGTTCCCGCCTCAATTCTTACGTATGCTATGCGGGAGGCCTCGTTTTTAAGCATTTCCTCGAGCCTGGCCTCGTCAAAATCGCCCTTGAAGGGTTCATCGCTCTGCTTCTGCAGACCCTTGGTGTCCAAAAGCGCTATAGCCTTGCCACCCATGAGCTCTATCTGTGCGGCGGACGTACCGAATATGAAATTCATGGGTACCAGGGTGCCTGCCTTTACGAATGCCTTGGCGATTACGTGCTCGCACGCCCTGCCCTGATGGGCGGGAAGAAACAGCTTTTTACCGAAAAGCTCTTCAAGTTTGGCAGAAAGCTTTTTATATGTCATAGAACCGGCATAAGCTTCGTCGGCAAGCATCATTGCGCCGAGCTGACCGTTTGTCATTGCGTTTACGCCGCTGTCTGTAAGCATATCAAGATAAACATCGTCCGAGAAGAGACGGTAGGAGTTAAATCCCGCTTCTCTAATAGCCTCTACTCTGCGCTCAACGGGCTTGAGATTCGTCTTCTGCACTATGCAAACCTTGTGCATCTCAAGAGGAAGCGGTTTTCTCGAGTAGAACATTACCTTGTTCATATAAGTCTCCTTAATAAGTTATCCTGTCTATTATACACTATTTCAGCGATAAATGAAGATATATATATCATTTACCGCCAAAATCATCTGTAAACATATTATGTACTTAAGCTTAGATATAGAAGAAATCAACTTCTGTTGCCACGAGAAAATATATATGATAAAATCTGAGTATGGAAAAGCAACAGAAAAAATCGAATAAAAAGCGCATATGGGATATAATCGTGTACTCGTTTGCCGGATTGCTGATATTGTTAGGGGCTGGACTTTTGATATCCGAGAATGTAGTGTTTTCGGACTATTCGCCTCCGCCAACTATGCCTGCGCAGACGCCGCATATTACTCCCGACACGAGTGAGACTGCGTTACCGAGCACTGCGCCTGAGCCGACGGTTACACCTGAACCCACGCCTGCCGCCGCGCCTATGTACATATACTTCCCGAGATTCGAGATTCAATCGCTCGTAAAGCCCGTTGGCCTTGCGGATGACGGCTCGATAGGTACGATTGACGCCGCAGATATAGCCGCATGGTACGACAAGAGCCCCGTTCCCGGCGAGGAGGGCAACAGCATTATAAACGGCCACGTGCGTTATAAGGGCAAGGCGGGTCACTTCTCAGTGCTGAAGGATATGGTCGCGGGTGACTCTGTCGTTGTCAAGCTCTATGACGGCACGTACAGATACTTTGAAGTCGAGAAGGTCGAGATATACTCCATATTCGACTATCCCCAGGAATATCTCCGCGCGGGAGGGGAGACGAGACTCACGCTAATCACCTGTACGGGCGAATGGAACAGCCAGTACGGAACGAGCGGCGAGAGGGTGTTTGTAATCTGTAAGCCCGTTGAGTACGTAGGCTGAAGGGATTCCTGTCAGTAATGGGCATGCCGAGAAGATTACGGAGCGAAGGCAATAAATCACTATCAAAAAAACAGTCCGTGACGACAAGTGCGTTGCGGATTTTTGTACACTGTGATGAGCGGAATTGCCGGAGGGTTTTAGCAGTATGCACAATAAAACGGCATCCGAGTTGATAGCCGAATGCCGCTTGTAGTTTGTTCAGCCATCGTTTCAAGACTTATAATCAGCTTCTAAAACATGGCCGATTGAATTGGCTTATTCCTCGCACATATATGGATATTCGATAGCCGTGGGCGATACGAAAGTCTCCTTTATTGTTCTGGGGCTGACCCAGCGATAGAGGTTAAGCGCACTGCCTGCCTTGTCGTTTGTACCCGAAGCCCTTGCGCCGCCAAAAGGCTGCTGACCTACGACCGCGCCCGTGGGCTTGTCGTTGATGTAGAAGTTGCCGGCGGAGTTTGACAATGCCTTTTCCATGTGGATTATAGCATTGCGGTCCTTTGCGAATATAGCGCCCGTGAGCGCATACGCTGTTGCGCTGTCGCAGAGTGCGAGCGTCTCGTCGAGCTTTTCGTCGTCGTATACATATACGGTCAGCACCGGCCCGAACAGCTCTGTCTTCATGGTTGCAAAGTCGGGGTCGAGTGCACGGATGAGAGTGGGCTTAATAAAGTAGCCCTTTGAGCCGTCATAGCCGCCGAATATAACTTCGGCATCATTGGACTCGTTTGCAAGGTCGATATGGCTCTTTATGAGCTCAAACGAATTCTGATCGATGACAGCGCCCATAAATGTCGTGAAATCACATACGTCGCCGATCTTTATGCTGTCTACCATCTCTGTAACTCTCTTCTTGACGTTTTCCCAAATAGATGCAGGTATGAACGCTCTCGATGCGGCGGAACACTTCTGTCCCTGATACTCGTAAGCGCCCCTTACCATTGCTGCGCTCAACGCCTCAACGTCTGCGGTAGGATGAGCAAATATGAAGTCCTTGCCGCCCGTCTCGCCTACGAGACGGGGATATGAGCAGTAGGTCTTGATGTTGTTTCCTATTGTTGTGAATACGCCTGAGAAGACTTCTGTTGAGCCTGTGAAGTGGAAGCCTGCAAGCATGGGATGTGTAAGCACGTGTTGTGAGACTTCTGATCCGCGGCTGGGAATGAAGTTGATAACGCCTGCCGGCAGACCTGCATCCATAAGCATTCTCATTACGAAGTAATTTGAGAGCACTGCAGTGGATGAGGGCTTCCACAGCACGGTGTTGCCCATGAGAGCGGGCGAGCAGGGGAGGTTACCGCCTATAGATGTGAAGTTGAAGGGCGAGATAGCCACAACAAAGCCGTCGAGAGGTCTGTACTCGAGCCTGTTCCAAACGCCCTTTGAATTTTCGGGCTGTTCTGCGTATATCTTTGAGGCAAAGTAGGCATTGTATCTGAAGAAGTCACAAAGCTCGCAAGCGGAGTCGATTTCCGCCTGGAATACCGTCTTGCTCTGACCAAGCATTGTAGCTGCGTTTATCTTTGCACGATAGGGGCCTGCAAGCATATCTGCGGCCTTGAGGAAAACCGATGCCCTGTGTTCAAAAGGCATTGCCGCCCACTCGGATTTTGCTTCAAGTGCGGCGTCTATAGCCATCCTGAGTTCTTTCTCGGTGGCTATGCAGTATTTCGCCAAAACGTGACCGTGGTCGTGAGGCATTACAACCTCGCCCCATCTGTCGGTATAAACCTCTTTGCCGCCTATGATAAGCGGAATCGTGACGACCGTTTCTGACTGACGGGCGAGCTCGGCCTTAAGAGCTGAGCGCTCGCTTGAACCCGGCATATATCCCAATACGGGCTCATTGTACGGCTTTGGAATTGTAAAGTATGCGTTGCTCATGTACTCTCCTTTTGGCGAAGGGAATAATTGCGCTAAGCTCCCAAAACGCCTATTTTTATATTATATTTTATCATAGCGTATATCGGAGTGTCAAAGAAATGTATCGTGTCACTTCTGCTGTTTCGGGCTTTAATTAACAGATGACAACAGCGGCAACGTCTGAAGCGATTGCCTGCCTCATTTGATGCCGCCGTCGTGTAAATCTTGTGTTTTCCCTCTTGTAAGCTATTTATACCGCTCAGAGATTAGCGACTTATCAGTCGTCAACCTCGCTTTCAAAGCGGATGATTTCTCCTGTCAAAGCGTTAATCTCGCACTCGTATTCGATGCCGTTTGCAGCGAACTCTATCTCGTATACGCCCTCATCGTCATCAAACTCGCAATCGCCGAATACGGGGTCTGTTACGTTGGCGTGAGCAACTGCTATGGCCTTTGCCTCGTCGAGAGTGATAATGCCTTCGGGAGCAGGTGTGGGAGAGGGAGCTACGGGGTGATCATCGTCGTCGATGGGCTCGGAGTCGTAGTCGAGTATCGCACCCGTTACGGCGTGTATCTCGTAGTCGTACTCGCGGCCGTTTGCAAAGAACTCAATGTCGTACTCGTTCTCACGAATATCGAGCTCACAGTGACCGAATACCGGGTCTGTTACGTTGGCGTGAGCAACTGCTATGGCCTTTGCCTCGTCGAGAGTGATAATGCCTTCGGGAGCAGGTGTGGGAGAGGGCTGTGCGGGGTCATCGTTGCCGTATACGGGCTTGGAATGATACCACTTTATTGCGCCCGTAGTCGCGTCGATTTCGTAGTCGTACTCGCGTCCATCTGCGAAGAACTCGATATCATACTCGTTTTCGGGGAGCTCAAGTTCGCATTCTCCGAAAATGGGGTCTGTGACATTGGCGTGAGCGACGGCTATTGCCTTAGCTTCGTCGAGAGTGATAATGTTCTCGGGTGCGGGTTCGGGTGCAGGCTGTGAGGGGTCGGTGTGGACCGGCTCGGAGGAATACTCGATAACAGCGCCTGTGGCTGCGTCTATCTCATAATCGTACTCGCGGTCACCTGCGATAAACTCGATATCGTACTTGATGCCGTCATCGAGCTCGCAATCCTTGAAAATGGGGTCGGTTACATTGGCGTGAGCGACTGCGATAGCCTTAGCCTCGTCGAGTGTGATAATGCTCTCTGTGCCTGAACCCTGATTGAGTGTGGTGACGGGCTTTGTGAAGCCGTAGCCTTCCGTGGCGGACTTAATGGCATTCCTGACGTCTGCAACAAACTGTTCGCTGGGGAGCTTTGAACCCTGTGTGATGTCGAGCCTTATCTCCTCGATGTTATTTGCGAAGTAGCCCATCTCGTATATCTTCGATACGAGCTCGCCTGCGACTACGTGGCAAATCTTGCCTTCGTATGAGTAGCCTTCTATTACGGCTTTGCCGTCGTCGTTATTGCCTTCGAGGCCGACTACTATGCCGTCGCTGTCATAATCGATCTCAATCTCGGGGTTGATGCTGAGTATCATTGTGCCCGCAACTGCGCTTTTAGCTGTGCCGCATCCGATGATGACCAATGCAAGCGACATCAGTGCGATTGCAAGGGCGAGTATCGTTCTTGTTGTCTTCATATCATTAATTCCTTTCGCATTATTGACGTTTGTCATATTATAAGGATACGGTGTGTGTTTACATGGAATCGGGGTAGTCGGGAAAATCTTCCAAAAAAACATTTTGATGCTTCTTTGTTGCGCTACACGGTTGATAAGCTGCGCTTTGTTTACAGAGAGTTTTAAGTAATACCAAGGCAAAAAGCGGCGTGGCGAGGCTGTGGCTGGACAAGCTTTAAAAACGAATCCGCGACTGCTCGTGTGCCGCGGATTTACCTATCATTTAGCCGAAGTATATCGAGCGCTCGAAAACTCGCCGCTCCTATCAATCATCATCGTCATCATCGTCATCATCGTCATCATCGTCATCGTCGTCGTTCAGCGCCTCCGATTCGCACGACAATATGGTTCCCGTTACGGCGTCGATTTCGTACTCAAACTCCATGCCGTTTGACCTTATAACTACCTCGTACTCGTATGAGTCCGCATCGTACTCACATGACAATACTGTGAGGTTTGAAGAGTGCATCGTATTGAGTGCAATGCGTATCGCCTCGTCACTTGAAATTATCTGTCTCGGGGTGGACTGTGGCGCCTGCGTGGCGGACGGGGCAGATGTGGGTGCTTGCACCGGCGAAGCTTCGGGCGAGGGGGTCGGCGTCTGTGACGGCGCTCCCGTAACCGGCGATACCTGAGGCGCAGGCGTATTTGTCGCCGACGGCACCGCTGCGTTTGTGTTACCCTCAGGAAGTATTATCAGCGTTATGTGATTGCTCTTAAGAAGCTCTTCAAGGTCTTCTACAAGTGCTGTGATATTCGTCCCGTCCGTGAACGTTATCTTGACCGCACCGCCTTCGTTGAGAAAGTTCATCAAAACGGCGCGCTGTATAAGTTCGTCAGATACTGTTGACGCCTTCTTACCTATGTATGAGTAATCTGCAATGAGAAGTCTTCCGTCTGCGTTGAGTGCGGCGAGCTTCAATACATTGCCCGAGCTGCTCACAGACATGCTGACTTCGGGATTTATCTTTATGTTTACCTGTCCCGCAACTATGAAGTTCGTCTTTATCATCGTAAAGTACAGGAATACGAAGCATGCCGCCGCGACACAAAGTGCGCTTATGCGCTTGGCAAGCGACGATGCCTTTGCGGGAAATGTCTTCATGAATACGGGATTTTCAACTACCTGACCAACCTCATAGGAAAGGTTGGCGATTTTTACATAGCGCCCATTTTCGTCAATTGCTACAGCGTAGCCTGGATGACATTCGAGTATCATGAACTTCATAATTTGCTTACCTCCTTGTGGGGAGCAATGCGGCAGAGATGGCCTCTTATTATCTCAAAACCGTTGGTAAAGGCGAGAATTATCGCTACCATGTATTTTCTGTGTCTTTCGAGTGTTTTGCGCTCAATGCCCGAGCCGAGTGTGAGCTCTGCAAGCGGAAGCCTCAGCGTGTCGAGCATCTTGTCTATAAGCGCTTGATTGCTTCTCATGTACCCGAGCGCCTCATGGCAGGCGAGCATTGTGCGCTTTTGCTTGGGGCTGTTGTCAGCGACATCGGTGAGAGATATTCCGAATTTCTTGAGTTCAGCGGCATATTCGTAGATTTCCTCTTTCGCTGCGTTTCTTTGCGAGAGCTCCGCTATCTCATCGCGCCCCGTGTCAAGCATATCGAGTAAAGTCCTGCCGGAATCGTCTATGACGGTTTCGGTGGAGATATCCGCCTTGTGCCGGCTCTCCTTGCGATAATAGTCTATGAGCCTGTTGCGTATCGCGGTCGCGGCATAAGACAGGAACGCACCTCTTATCCTGTCATAGCTTTGGACCGCCTCGTGGAACGCGAGCATTGCGATGCTTAATTCGTCGTCCTTGCCCTCTATGGGTATCCTCTTTAGAAACTTTGCGGTTTCTGCCCTTATAAAGCCCATATTGTTGCGTATAAGCGCGTCTGCGGCATCGGGGTCTGTCTTTGCAACGTATATACGGTTTATGAGCTCGTGCTCTCTTTTCATTAAAATACCTCTGTTATATAGTACGAATAAAATCGGTCAATTTCGTGGTCGGATTCCGTTTTATTTACAATTATATCACTATAAAGGCAAGATTGGTCAGTATAGAGCGGTTTGTACCCCGTTTGTTTACGTTTGCGTCTCAAAAAGGTACAAAGCTCCGCTTGCGAGAATTTACAGCCCTTTTTTCAGCTCCGCCTTTATCGTACTTAAAAAGCTTTTGGTAAGCGGTACGTTGTGCCCCGAAAGAAGCTTATCAAACTGCAACCTTTCGAGGACTTCAAGTGTATGCGCGTAATCTTGCACGGTGTCGTCGAGCTCGGGCAGAGGCATATCAACCTTATCCCCTATGCAGTCGCCCACATAGAGTGTGCCGTCAATCTCGTCAAGCACGCAAAGCCCGTCGGGCGTGTGTCCCTTTGCGGTAAACAGCAAAAGTTTGTCGAAGGCTATATGCAGGCGCGAATCTATGGTGACACTCGGCAGGCAGAGCGTGGGTTCTCCTGCGGAGCGCACGGAGCCGGCGAGACTTGAAAATTCGGCTTTGTAGAGTTCGGGGCACAGGCTGTTTGCTATTATCATGCAGTCGGAGAACACACCGTTTCCCCAAGTATGGTCCCAATGATAGTGAGTGTTTATTACGATGAGCTGTTTACCGGAGTACTTGGAGATGATATAGTGGCGCATTTCCTGCGCATCAGCACAGCCTCTCCCCGTGTCTATGAGATACAATCTGTTCTCACGCTCTATGAGAAAACAGTTGAGGTCCCACGACTCACCCGTTTTAAAATGAAACATAGTACCGTGTGGTGCTATCCTTGCAATCTCCATAATTACCTCATTCCGAATAACGTCTGAGTTTGAACGTTAAGCTGTAAGCATACTCTCACAGTATAGCATATTTTGGATATCGGAAGGATAAGAACAGGGCACGGAGCTTAGATAAAAAAGTCGAAAAACGGGGCAAGCAAACATAAAAAAACAGACCCTCTCGAGTCTGTATAATTTGGAGCTGGTGATCAGATTCGAACTGACTACCTCGTCATTACCAATGACGTGCTCTACCTACTGAGCTACACCAGCAAATGCGACTTGAATATTATAGATTACCTATTGTCAAAAATCAATAGCCATTTTGCAAAATTCATACAATGTATAGAATAAACCGCCCGTTAAGGGCGGTCGCTTACTAAATCCTGTCTCGTTGATGGCTTACAGCATTTCGACGATTGTGCAGACGCCCATGCCGCCGCCTACGCAAAGTGTCGCAAGACCTGTCTTTTTGCCGAGCCGCTTCATGCCGTAGAGCAGTGTGACAAGTATACGGCATCCGCTTGCACCTATGGGATGGCCGAGCGCTATAGCGCCGCCGGACACGTTGACCTTAGATGTGTCCCAACCGAGGTCCTTTGTTACTGCGAGCGACTGTGCTGCAAATGCTTCGTTGGCTTCGATGAGGTCGATATCGTCAACAGTGAGCTTTGCCTTTGCAAGTGCTTTTCTGCATGCGGCTACCGGACCGATACCCATTATGCTGGGCTCAACGCCTGCCGATGCGGATGCGACTATCCTTGCCATGGGCTTTACGCCGAGCTCTGCTGCCTTCTCTGCCGACATGACTATGACTGCCGCCGCGCCGTCGTTTATACCCGATGCGTTTGCGGCTGTAACTGTGCCGTCTGCCTTAAATACGGGCTTAAGCTTTGCAAGACCGCCTGCGGTTACGCCCTGACGGGGGAATTCGTCGCGTCTGAACTCTACGGTTTCTCTCTTGATCTTTACGGGTACGGGTACTATCTCCTCGTCAAAGTAGCCGTTGTTCTGTGCAACTTCGCACTTCTGCTGGCTCTGCGCGGCAAACTCGTCCTGCATCTGCCTTGTAATGCCGTACTGTTCTGCGACATTCTCTGCCGTAACGCCCATGTGATAGCCGTTGAATGCTTCCCACAGACCGTCTTTTACCATTGTATCGACTATCTTATCCTCGCACATGCTCATGCGATATCCGAAACGAGCCTTGGGGAGAGCATAGGGTGCAAGGCTCATGTTTTCCATGCCGCCTACGAGCACTACATCCGCTTCACCCGCGTTTATCAATGCTGCTGCGACGTTGACCGACTTTAAACCGCTCCCGCAGACATTGTTGATTGTCATTGCAGGTGTTTCGATGGGGAGTCCGGCCTTAATTGCAGCCTGACGTGCTACGTTCTGACCGAGACCTGCCTGAAGTACACAGCCCATCACGACTTCGTCAATATCCTCGGGCTTGATGCCTGCGCGCCTTACGGATTCCTTTATGACGATTGCTCCGAGATCTGCGGCGGGGGTGTCCTTGAGTGTGCCGCCAAACGAACCGATAGCTGTTCTGCAGGCGCCTACCAATACGATATCCTTCATTATGTGCCTCCTATATTAAAGTTTATTTCGTTCCATATTCTTGCGATCAGTCTTCGAACTTGATTACCTTGAGGTCGGGGGCTATCTTGAGCTCTGCTTCTGTTGCCGCCTGTACCTGCTCGACTGTGTAACCGTCGGCGATCTCCTCGAGAAGCAGTCCGTCATCTGTGACGCGGATAACGCCCATCTCTGTGACGATGAGGTCTACAACGCCAGCACCCGTAAGCGGGAATGTGCATCTCTTGAGTATTTTGGGGTTGCCCTTAGCTGTATGCTCCATAGCACAGATTACCAGTTTCGCACTTGCAACGAGGTCCATTGCTCCGCCCATGCCGGTGACCTTCTTGCCGGGGACTGTCCAGTTTGCTAGGTTGCCCTTTTCATCTACCTGGAGTGCTCCGAGTATGGTGGCGTTTATATGGCCGCCGCGGATGATTCCGAATGAATCTGCGCTGTGGATTACGCTCGCGCCGGGTGCTGTTGTGATATACATTCCGCCCGCATCGAATATGTTTACGTCGGTGTTATGCTCCTCTGCGTGTGAACCTGCGCCTATTACACCGTTTTCAGCATGAACGGTAACGCTTATTCCCTCGGGGATGTGGTTTGCAACCAATGTGGGAAGTCCTATGCCGAGGTTAACGACGTCTCCGTCGTGGAGCATCATTGCAACGCGCTTTGCGATAAAATTCTTGTTATCCATGATTATGCCTCCTTAGGTACTACTACGATAGCGTCGATGAATATTCCGGAAACGGTGATGAGCTCCGGGTCGATAGAACCGATGGGGACGAGCTCCTCTGCCTCAACTACGCAGTAGTCGCAGGCTTGAGGTATGATAGCGTTATAGTTCTTTGTGGAACCCTTCATGTAACAGTTGCCGAATTCGTCAACTACAGACGCCCTTACAATACCGACATTGCCGCGAAGTGCCGGCTCAAGCAGATACTCTTTGCCGTCAAACTCTCTGATTTCCTTGCCCTCGGCAATAAGTGTGCCTATGCCTGTGGGAGTGTAGAATGCGGGTATGCCGTATCCACCGCAGCGAATCCTCTCAACGAGAGTACCCTGGGGATTGAGCTCTATGCTCTCGGGGTTTTCGTTGTACATCACCTGTGCGGTGCGATTCTGTCCTATGTACGTGCAGATAAGCTTGTCGGCGCGTCCGTTTTCAAGCACGCGAACCATGTTGGTGTTGGGCGTTCCCATGTCATTGTTGACAATAGTCAGATGACGGGCGGTATTTTCCACCATAGCGTCAAGAATGTACTCGGGGCTTCCTCCCTGCAAAAAACCGCCTACCATAACGGTATCGCCATCTTTGATGTGGGAGAGGGCTTCTGCTGCCGTTGTGATTTTGCTCATCGTTTTCTTACCTCCGTATTGTTATACCATACATGGCAAATTTTCAAAAAATTACAAGATAATTCTATACCTGTAGTCATGGAAATGCAATTGTATTTTTTGTAGTGAAACTCAATGCAAATAGATGCCGTTTTATGCAACGGTCGACAACTTGCATACCGCCGTATGCCGTGAATGTGTGTGATATCACAATAGAAATTACCGCTTCGGAGACTGCATACGGCAAAAATGTACCGATGATGGCATGAAAAAGCGCGGTAATGTCAAATGCACAAAAGCTCAGGCGTTATGGCAGATTTTCGACGGCAAGTGTACGGGTTTTTCGGCCCTGTGGGGGACGCACTGTGACCATAAGAATAATTGTATATTAAATATAACCCAATGAACATAAAAGGAACGTGCGACCGGGCGCGGGGTGATTAAAAATGCAGAATGTGTGTTTATAAGCGCAAATAAAAGAGAATTCAGACAGACAAAATTTTTATTTTGATTAACAAATATATTGTATGCAACCGAGTACTTTGATATAATAGTAAAAATTGAGACGGAGGGGATGAAATACGAATAATACAGAGCTTAAAGAGCGAATCGACGCTGCGCGCACAGGCAGTGCAACTCTCGTAATCAAGAATGCAAATGTTGTAAATGTATTCACTCATGAGATCATAAAGGCTGATGTAGCCGTCTATGAAGATACGATCATTGGAGTGGGCGAGTATTCGTGTGAAAACGAGTATGACGCCAAGGGGGCATATCTGTGCCCCGGTTTCATAGACGCCCATGTACATATAGAGTCGTCTATGGTGACGCCCAATTCGTACGCGAGGGTGGTGCTTCCCCAAGGTACGACCGCAGTTATAGCAGATCCGCACGAAATAGCGAATGTCTGCGGCACTGAGGGCATTTGGGCGATGTACAAGATGTCCAACATGATGCCGCTCTGGGTGTATTTTATGATGCCGTCTTGTGTGCCGGCGACTCCGTTTGACCACGCGGGCGCGAGCATATACGCGGACGACATGAAACAGCTTGCGCAGAAGTCGAGAATGCTCGGACTGGGAGAAGTGATGGACTACGTCTCCACCACTAACGGCGAGGAGACCATGCTTGACAAGCTTACACTCTTTGACGGCAGAGTCATAGACGGTCACGCTCCGCTGGTATCGGGAAAAGAACTCAATGCGTATTGTGTTGCCGGACCGGGTACGGATCACGAGTGCTCATGCTTTGACGAGGTTTTGGAAAAGCTTCGTGCGGGCATGAGCATTTTGTTACGCGTAGGTTCTGCGGCAAACGGCATGGAAGAGCTGCTTTGTGCCATAGCCGATGCAAAGCTTCCGACAAAGAACATGATGTTCTGCACGGACGACAAGCACATAGAGAACATACTCCGCGAGGGCCATATAAACTACATAGCAAAGCTTGCGGTCAAATGCGGTATAGACCCGATAGATGCCGTATGTATGGCGTCGTACAATGCAGCAAGGACATACGGGCTCAAACGACAGGGCGCAATAGCACCGGGATATAGGGCAACTATGGTGTTGTTTGACAACCTGCGCGACTTCAATGTAATAGACGTGTTTGCAATGGGCAAACGCTACACCGACAGGTCGTGCGACATAGGACATATACTGCCGGCGGACGTATTGAACACGGTAAACATGGCGCCTCTTACAAAAGAAAGGTTCTCGCTCAAGGCGAGCGTCATTGGTGCATCGGAGAACAACGGCGACTACACCGTGAAATTCCCGGTGATCAAGACCGTGCCGGGGCAATTGGTGACCAAACTCGTATACGAGGATGTACATTTCAGAGACAGTGAGTTCGTACCCGACAGAAGGTTCGACAAGCTTGCGGTCATAGAGAGACATCACGCGACGGGCAACATCGGTTTGGGTATAGTCGAAGGACTCTGTATAGAGCGCGGCGCCATTGCGGCAAGCGTCACCCACGATGCGCACAACATCGTGGTACTCGGCGAAAACAACGATGACATGATGCTCGCAGTCGAAGCGCTCAAGGAATGCGGCGGAGGATTTGCGGTTGTTCATCAGTCGATAGTGCTTGCGAGACTGCCTCTGCCGATTGCGGGACTTATGACCGATGCCCCTATAGAGGAAGTTCTTAGGAAGCAGAGGGCACTCATAGATGCGGCAAGACTCGTGGGCGCACCGGAGGGCAGCGATCCGCTTATACTTCTAAGTTTCTTGGCGTTGCCGGTCATACCGGAAGTAAGGCTTACGGACGAAGGATTGTTTAATGTGACAAATATGAGTTATATATATAAGAACTAAAGGAAGGAAGCAGCATGAGTATTGGAAAGAGCGTAAAAAGGGTCGATGCCTACGACAAGGTCACCGGACGTGCAAGGTACACCGATGACTTTTACGAGAAGAAGTATCTCGTTGCAAAGATACTTCACTCGACAATAGCAAACGGCAGGGTTATCCGGATAGATACGAGCGAGGCGGAGAAGATCGACGGCGTGGTTAAGATAGTGACCTGCTTTGACGTGCCACAGAACAAGTTCCCGACGGCGGGGCATCCGTGGTCGACGGACCCTGCACATCAGGATGTCGCGGACAAACAGCTTCTTACATCGAGGGTACGCTATTACGGAGATGATATTGCGGCGGTAATAGCGGTCGACGAGGTAGTTGCAAAGAGGGCTTTGGCAGCGATTAAAGTAGAGTATGAGGAATATCCGTTTGTGCTCGATCCAATAGAGGCGATGCAGGAGGGCGCACCGCAGCTCCATGAAAACTTTAAGAACAACATCCTCGCCCATTCAGGTTATGAAAACGGCAATTACGAGGAAGCCATAAAGCAGGAGGGACTGCTCTGCTACGACAAGTGGTATTCGGTTCCTACGGTGCAGCATTGCCATATTGAAAATGCGGGCTCATATGCCTATATGGAAAACGGCAGGATAGTAGTCGTAAGTTCGACTCAGATACCTCACATAGTAAGGAGAGTCGTAGCGCAGGCACTCGATATACCGTGGGGCAATGTAAGGATCATTAAGCCGTACATAGGCGGCGGCTTCGGCAACAAGCAGGATGCGCTGTATGAGCCGCTGAATGCGTATCTGACGACCCTCGTAGGCGGACGCTGTGTAAAGCTCGAACTCACGCGTGAAGAGACGTTTACCTGCACGCGCGTGCGTCACGCAATGCGCTTCCACATAACGACGTATTACAGACCTGACGGACGTTTTGTGGCAAGGAGACTCGAGGGATTCTCGTGTCAAGGCGCATACGCTTCACACGGACATGGCGTAATCGCAAAGGCGTCGAGCGCATTCGCACAGCTCTATAATGACGAACTTGCAACTAAGGCGGATGTATACACGGTGTTTACGAATAAGCCTGCCGCGGGCGCAATGAGAGCTTACGGAATACCCCAGATAACATTTGCCATGGAAAGCCACGTTGAGGACATAGCAAAGAGTCTCGGCATGGATCCTGTTGAGTTTAGGCGCATCAACATGATGAAGGAGGGCTTCTACGACGCATTCTCCAAGAACAGGAACTATTACGACAGTCTCGGAGAGTGCATCAAGAAGGGTGCCGCATATATAGATTTCGAGAAAAAGCGCAAGGAATACACCAACCAGACCGGCGATATAAGGCGTGGCATAGGCATGAGCATATTCTGGTACAACACTGCGGTATGGCCCATATCTCTCGAGGCGTCATCCTGCAGACTTGTATTGAACCAGGATGGCTCGGTACAGCTGCAGATAGGCGAAACGGAGATAGGCCAGGGTGCAGATACTGCGTTTGCACAGATGGCGGCTTATACCATAGGCATTCCGTTTGAGAGCGTTCATGTGGTATCGACTCAGGACACCGATATTACGCCGTTCGGTACGGGCGCATACGCTTCTAGACAGACTTATGTCGGCGGAATGGCGATAAGGCAGAGCGCGGAACTGCTCAAGGACAAGATACTCAAGCAGGCGGCGAGAATAGCGAACACCGAAGCGGATTTGCTCGATATAGAAAACGGCAATATAGTCCGTCAGGATACCGGCGAAAAGCTTATGACGGTTGGAGACGTCGCGACAGAGGCGCTCTACAGTATGACGAATGCCGAGCATATCACGGCCGAGAGCACACATCAGTGTACTTCAAATGCATTCTCAATGGGATGCGCGTTTGCGGAGGTCGAGGTCGATATACCGCTTGGCAAGGTAAAGATACTGAAACTCATAAACGTTCACGACGCAGGTATGTTGATAAATCCGCAGCTTGCCGAGGCACAGGTGCACGGAGGAATGAGTATGTCGATTGGTTACGGACTGTACGAGACATTGCAGTACGACCAGAATACGGGCAAACCGCTGAACGGCAATCTGCTTGACTACAAGCTCCCCACGACTATGGATCATCCGCATCTCGAGGCGCAGTTTGTAGAGTTCTATGAGCCTACGAGCGCATACGGTACAAAGGCATTGGGCGAACCCCCCGCGGTGCCCGCCGCACCTGCCATAAGAAACGCGATACTGCAGGCGACGGGCGTAGGTATAGATGAGGCACCCATGACGCCCCATGTGCTGTTTAAGAGGTTCAGTGAAGAAGGGCTTATAAAGTAAGGAGGTAGGCATGTACGATATCAGCGCAATTTACGAAGCAAAGAGCGTAAGCGACGCCGTAAGCTTGCGGGTAGAACACCCCGATGCGGTAATAATCGCCGGCGGAAGCGACGTTCTCATAAAAATACGCGAGGGCAAACTGAGCGGTGCGGAGTTGATTTCAATATACAAGCTCGACGAGCTCAGAGGCGTGAGTATGGACGACGACGGTACGATAAGAATACTGCCTCTTACGAGCTTTTCGCATATAACCGCAAACCCGATACTGCGTGAGCATATGCTCGTGCTCTGTGAGGCGGCGGATAAGGTCGGCGGCCCTCAGATAAGAAACATAGGCACGATAGGCGGAAACATATCAAACGGCGTGACGAGCGCAGATACCGCTTCAACGCTTCATGCGTGGGATGCCGAGGTAGAGTTGACAGGTCCCGACGGAGTAAGGCGCATAACCCTCAGAGAGTATCAGGTTGGGGCAGGACGTGTCGACCTGCGTCCGGGCGAGCTGCTCACCGCGATACTGATTAAAAAGGAAAACTACGAGGGATATTTCGGCCACTATATAAAATACTCGATGCGTTCGGCGATGGATATTGCGACGCTTGGCTGTTCCGTAAACGTAAAGCTGTCTGCGGATAAGACCGTATTTGAGGACGTAAGAGTGGCGTTTGGCGTTGCGGCTCCTACAGCGATACGCTCACACAGTGCGGAACTTGCGGCAAAGGGCAAGCCCGTATGTGAGGAGACGTTTATGGCTTGCGCGGACGCGGCACTCAACGATGTTACGCCGAGAACGAGCTGGCGTGCTACAAAGGAATTCAGACTGCAGCTTGTACATGAGCTGACACTCAGGGCATTGCGCGAGAGCGTAAGACTTGCGGGAGGTGTGCTGTAATGGAAAAGGTGAAAATAAGCTATAATCTAAACGGTAGAGATTACGAGTCCTATATAGACCCGCGCCTGTCGCTCACAGATCTGCTTAGGGGCGATGAACACAAGCACACGAGTGTCAAGAAGGGTTGTGAGGTAGGTGAGTGCGGAGCGTGCACCGTAATAATCGACGGTGAGACGTACAACTCCTGCATCTACCTCGCCATTTGGGCGGATGGCAAGCACATAAGAACGCTCGAGGGACTTACCAATCCCGACGGCACGCTCACCGATTTGCAGCAGGCATTTGTCGACGAGGCTGCGATACAATGCGGCTTCTGTACCCCGGGCTTCCTGATGAGCAGCGTCGCGCTCTTAGAGAAGAATAGAAGGTTTTCCGATGATGAGATAAGAAAACTGCTCTCGGGCAACATGTGCCGTTGTACGGGTTATGAGAACATAATCCGCGCGGTCAGAAAGACGATGGAAAATAGGCTTGACGGCAAGAAAGAAGAATAACGCATAAAAAGCCATATGCAGCGGCAACCGGTGCAATGCCGTTGTGCCGCTGTTTTTCCCGAAAGGATTCGGAGCGATAATCGGATTGAGGGGTACGTAACCGTGAGAAATATGATTGCATACTGCGGATTGGATTGTGAAAAATGCGATGCATATATCGCAACGATAAATGACGATCAAGCGTTGCGCGAGAAAACCGCAAAACTATGGTCCGAGTTAAATAGTACTCCCATTTTGCCAGAACATATCAACTGTAAAGGCTGTCGTGCCGATGGGGTTAAAACCGTATTCTGCGATAGTCTTTGCGGCATTCGTCAGTGTGCGTTAAAACAAGGTGTGGCGACATGCGGTGACTGTCCGAAAATAGATAAGTGCCAGACTGTCGCAATGATCATATCAAATAATCCCGAGACTCTGAATAATCTGAGGGGATAAACGACACAGTCTAAAACGTCTCGTTTATCGGAGCGTTCAATCAGAGAAGAATCCTGGACAAACCGGGATTTGTTTTACTTTTGCCATATAGTATTCATCCAAATATGCCCCATCGACACAAACCGATTTGCGTCTGATGCCCTCTATCTCAAAACCGCTGTTGGTATACAAGCGTTTCGCGGCCTCGTTTTCACAGATTACCGTCAACTCCAGATGGGTTACTCCTTTTTCCTCAGCCCAGACATTCAGCCTTTTGAAAAACTCCGTACCGATACCTTTACCGCGATAATCCGCCAGTATGCCGACAACTATATATGCGGAATGAGCGATGCGATTCAACATGCCCCTTTGCGCTGATATATATCCGATGAGTTTGTTATCCGCCTCGGCAACAAGAAGAAAGTCGTCCACTTCTACGGAATACCGTATCAAAGATTCTGTTTTAGGGAGGTTCTTTGGCCTCTCGCCCGGTTCGAACAGCATGTACTTTGTTTCGTAGTCCAACTGATTCAGCAGATTCCAAAACCGTTCTGCATCTTCCGCGGATAATGTTCTGTACACCATTTACGCCTCCCACAAAGATTGATTTGTCGCGGCTTTTATCGAATTGAGCATATCAGAAAAACGTGAAAGATGCAATCGTCGATAAAACAAAGACTCTGGCACTTCTGTTCGGGTATTCCCGGTATCAAGCAAAAGAAAAGCGGAGATCTCCTCTCCGCTTTTCGCGCCTATTTTGCTTTGTAGCTGCCGCAATAATTTTCTTCCTCTGCACAACCTGTATGATTACAGTTGCAGGGCATGACTTGAATGCGGTTGAGTCTGCAGTCGCAGCCGTTTTCATTGTAAGAACAGCTTGTAACGGCGCAGCCTATCGATTGATTTCCTGTGTTGCTCATATCTCTACCTCCTCGCTACATTTACAAACGGGCTAATTGCCCTATGCGCAAGTTTAGGGTCAGCACATCGGCGCAAGATTATACATGAATAATCTGTGAACAATAAAAAAAGAATTGTTATTTGATAGCGGCTAACATATAATCGTATTCATAGAAGTATACGGTGATTTTACAGATAAAGGAGACAATCAATGACATTATTGATCGCGATAATACTGGGTTTGGTTCAGGGACTCTGCGAGTTTCTGCCGGTATCAAGCTCGGGACATCTCGTACTCTTGCAGAACGTCTTCGGTGTTACCGAAAATTCGTTGTTTTTTGCCATAATGCTCCATTTCGGAACACTGATAGCGGTAGTGGTGGTCTACAGAGAGAGTCTCTGGGGGATTATAAGGGCTTTTTTCAAGCTCATAGGTTTGCTGTTCTCCGGCAAAAAGGAGGAACTTAAGGCACATACGGCCTCCGAAGACGTATGGAAACTGTGGCTGCTTATAATCGCTACTGCGATAACGACGGCAATGGCTCTGGCGTTCGGAGACCTTATCGAAGAGTCCTACCAGGGAACATATTTAGGCTTTGGGTTCTTAATAACAGCCATTGCGCTCTTCCTTATGAATTTCGTGGGTCAGGGCAAACACACAATCGGGGAAACGAAGTGGTATAAAGCCGCTGGTATAGGCTTAATGCAGGGAATAGCTATACTTCCGGGCATTTCAAGGTCAGGTTGTACTATCGCAAGTGCAAGTTATATGGGACTTAAAAAAGAAGCGGCGGCGGAGTTTTCATTCCTGCTGTCAATACCTGCGATACTCGGCTCGCTCGTACTCGAGGTTCCGGATGTAATTCGCGAAGGCGCGGTCGGCGTTGACTGGCTGAACGTTACAATCGGAACACTTGTGGCGGCAATCAGCGGATTCTTTGCAATTAAGCTAATGATAAAGCTTATTGTAAATAAGAGCCTCAACGTTTTTGCGATATATACACTCGTATTGGGAATTTTGGTCCTGCTCGACCAGTTTGTATTCAATCTGGTGTTTTCAAGCCCACTTATAGGATAAAGGAGAGCCGTTTTGGAAACTAAATCAAGCGCTTCGGCTAAATCTGTTAAGAAGAGAAATATGACCCCTATTGACAATGAGACGATGAAAAAGGATGCGATGACGCTCCTTATAATGGTTTTGTCGTGCATGATACAGGGCCTCGCGGTGAACGGCTTCTATGTTCAGCATAGCTTTCTGTCGGGTGGTATAACAGGATTGGCGCTTTTGCTCAATTACACGATGGACATACCGACATGGCTTCCAATACTCATACTGAACATTCCCGTGGTAATAGTGGGCTTTAAGTATATGACGCCTAAGTTTGTGATTTTCAGCATAATAGGCACTGTGCTTTTGACCGCCGCAATCGTTTTGACGGACGGATTTGTCATACCCATAGAGAATGAGCTCGTGGCGGCAATAGTCGGTTCGGCGATAATAGGAGTATCCGCTGCACCGGTAGTCAGACGTGACGCGACACTGGGCGGTCTCGACGTTGTGTCGATGATACTTGCTAAGAATACCTCTATATCGATGGGCACGATAAATATTATGTTCAACATAGTCATAATGGCGTGCTTGGGCATTGTAAAGGGCGTTGAAATCGCTCTCTGCTCGATGATCGCAATGTTTGTGAGCAACGTCGCATTTAACTATGCGCTCATGGGTCTCAACAGGACGGTCTCCGTATTCATCATTTCGGACGAGTGGGACGAGATAGCTCCCGACGTAATGAACATACTGCACAGGGGCGTTACCTATATACCCGCAGAGGGCGCATACACAGGTATGGAGCGCAAGCTCGTATACTGTATAGTAAAGACGTCCGAACTCGCCACATTGAAGCGTATCGTAAAGTCTAAGGATGCCCACGCCCTGTTCTCGATACTCGAGACAAAGGAAGTTGTCGGCCGCGGCTTTAATGCATTGAATTAATACAGAAGTGATAAAAAAGGAGAGATGGTATGTCAAGGAAAATAGACGAGTGGATAAGTGCTCACATGGATGAGCTCACCGTTGCCATATGTGAGTCGGTAAGAATTCCCAGCGTAAAGGGTACACCTGAGCCCGGTGCACCTTTCGGCAAGGAAGTAACGAGGGCTATAGAGCACTCCTTGGATATAGGCAAGCGCTATGGTATGGAGACGAGGAATATGGACGGCTATATAGGCCTTATCGATTACGGCGAGGGCGAGGAGACTCTCGGCATAATGTGCCACATGGATGTAGTGCCTGAGGGCGAAGGTTGGAAGCATCCGCCCTATGGCGGAGTGATAGCCGACGACGAGATCCACGGCAGAGGCACGCTCGACGACAAGGGCCCCGCGATTTGCGCACTGTACGCTCTGGCAGCCGTAAAGGAATGTGGATTGCCCATGAAGCGCAAGGTCCGCATTATGCTTGGCGGCGATGAGGAGAGCGGCTGGGGCTGTATGAAGCACTACAGGGAGAATGAGAAGATGCCGGACCTCGCATTCTCGCCAGATGCAGAGTACCCTCTCGTAAATTCCGAGAAGGGCATTGCTCAGATAACCATGAAAGCGACATACGGCTCACATATCGAGCTAAAGGGCGGCGAGAGGGCCAATGTCGTGTGTGACAGCGTTACTGCGATAATACCGCAGAGCGCAGACGACATAGAAGGCCTCGCGGCTGACTTTGCTAATAAGACCGGTTACGGCGTTGTCACCGATTCCAAAGACGGCAAAACGACCATAACCGTCACGGGTGTTGCGGCGCATGCCTCCATGCCTGAGATGGGTAAAAACGCTATACAGGGAACGCTCGCATTGCTAAACATTTTGCCCATCCCCGAGGAGGATAAGCATGCTGTATGCGCACTTCACAGGTGTTTTGGGTTCGATATGCATGGCGAGAGCGCCGGCATAGACTGCGAGGACGCTTCGGGCAGGATTACAGTCAACCCCGGAATAATCAAGTGGGACGAAAACGGCTATACGCTCGTAGTAGATATGAGAGTACCCACAACACAGTCGCTTGAGGATATCTCAAACAGACTGTGCGCAAACGTAGAGGACGCGGAGCTTATCGATAAGCACTTCCAGGAAGGTCACTTCGTGGCGAGGGACAGCGAGCTCGTCACAAAGCTGTTGGAGGTATACGAGAAGCATACGGGTCGACCCGCAGAGCCCCTCGCGATAGGCGGCGGCACATACGCCAGAGCAGTTGAAAACGCCGTAGCATTCGGTTGTGAGAGACCCGGCGTACCTGCGCTGATACACATGCCCAACGAGTCGATAAGGCTCGAAGACGTGGAATTCAACGTAAGGGTAATCGCAGACGCGATAATAGCGCTTGCATGCGAGTGATGCGCCTCTGTGGATGGCAAGTGATTTATCGGTTTACGGTATTCGATTTCGGTCGGGTACCGTTTTGTAGTTTGGAAATGGCAGGTTTTCCGGCAAAGTCAACGGTGACAGCGATGTGCTGTTTTTGCATTTGTCACAATTGAGAGCTTTGCGGACTGCTATAATACTAACGAGGAAGAGGTGAGCGCATGAAGAGGTTATTGGCGGCTATGGCAGTATTGTTATGCTTATGTTTGCTCGCAGGCTGTGCAAACAAGCTCAAATCGAGCGAGAAGTACCATGAGGGAATGCCCGACGTGGATTTTGCCGACGAAGCCGAAGTTTTGAATGGGGTGAACATACCCGAATTCAAGGCGAGCGACATGGACGAAAGCGTCCCGGAAAATGCGATGAGGGTCGATCTTGCGAGTGCAGACAAAGAATACCGCATAACGAGCGGAGGCACATATGTGCTTTCGGGCGCTCTGAACGACGGCAGAGTTATAGTCGATTCCATGGATGCTGTACATATAGTGCTTAACGGAGCTGCAATAGCCTGCAAGGGAGGCTCTGCACTTTATTGCAAAAATGCGGATAGGCTCATTATCACGCTCGCCGAGGGTACGGAGAATTTTATATCCGACAGCGAGGAATACTTTCTCGATTCGGGAGATGAGAACGAGCCGAATGCCGCGATATTCTCTCAGTCCGACCTCACGATAAACGGTAAGGGTAGGCTTACCGTCACAGCGAAGCACAACAACGGGATAAACTCTCGGGATAAGCTAAAGCTGTACTCGGGCGATATAGAGGTAATCTCATCCGATGACGGCATAGTGGGCAAGGATTGTCTGCTTATAGGCGGCGGCAATATAAGTGTGACATCTGGCGACGATGCCCTCCGCTCTACCAACTCAAAGGATGAGGAAAGGGGCAGTATAGTCATTCGCGGCGGCAGTATAGGTATTGACGCGAACGGCGATGCGCTGAATGCTAAAAACTGCATAGTCATCGACGGCGGTGTGATAAATGCTAAGTGCGGCGGCGGAGCAAATGAAGTCGAGTTTATTTTACAAAATGACGGAAAACTTACAAATGAGCAGGCACAGCAAAACTCCGACAGTTGCAAGGGATTGTCCGCAAAGCGCGGCATAGTAATCCGCGGTGGCGTGCTTGAACTCGACACGTTTGACGACTCAATACATTCAAACGGGAGTACAGTCATATCGGGCGGCGAATTCAATATCAAATCAGGTGACGAGGGCATACATTCGGATGCGTTCACGGTAATCAACGGAGGCGTGTTTAGAATCGAGAGGTGCTTTGAGGGGATACAGGGCGCAAATGTGCGTATTTCGGGAGGAGTTCTCGATATAGCTTCCGCTGACGACGGGATAAACAGCACAGGCAGTACGGAAGAGCCTGCGGACGCCGAAAACAAAGACGGTCTTGTAAAAATCGAGGGCGGCGTCATTTCGGTATGTGCAAACGGAGACGGAGTGGATTCAAACAACGCAATATGGATAGTCGGGGGCGTACTGAGCATCACTAACGCAAACTCAAGCACGGATACGCCGTTCGACTGCGAGGGAGTGTTTGCAATAGATGGTGGTTCTGTTTTCGGCTGTGGCGGTAGCGAAAGGCTCGTAACTGCGAGCGGAGACTCCGGGCAGTATTCGGCATTCGTGGTGATTGACGGCAAAGCAGGCGATGAGATAACCGTAAAGAACGCAAGCGGAGTTGTCCTATTCGAGCAGACAGCAGGGTTTGACTTCTCGTGTGTGGCTTTTTCAAGTGCAGATATGAAGCAGGGCGCGAGCTATACAGTGTTTATCAATGGCGCAGAGTCTGTGACATTCGAGCTTACATCGGTGTGTACGGTTAAAGGGGAGTTTTAGTCGTTAAGCGTGCGCAGAGTGCATAGGCTCAGGGCTGTTTTATTCTGCGACGATATCTGGTATACTTTTGTCCGACTATGGGAGGCATTATGAGATCGTACTTGTTGGATTTGGCAAAAAAGCACGGGTTTTGTCGTGCAAGGGCGGTAAGGCGCGGCGGCTCGACATTGCTTTTGCTAACTTGGAGCTACATACCTTTTAAGCGTGGCGAAAGGATACCTGCATACTATTTGGCGTCTAACAAAATGTACCAAGCGAAACTTAGTCTCATTGAAGAATTGAGAGAGCAGGGGATAGCCGCAGAGGACGCCGATACATCCCTCAAGGCTGAATTTATCGCGCGGGGACTCGCTTCGCCGTGCCTCAATGGGCTCGTAGCTATGGATGAGCTCGGTACGAGGACTATACTTTGCGGCTTGAGCGTAAACTGCGATATAGGGGACGAGCGCGAGACCGACAGTCAGTGTGGGTCGAAACTAAATGGCGGCTGTGATAAATGCATGGCGTGTGCCAAAGCCTGTCCCGGTGGGGCGATAGGACCCGATGGCATAGACTACTCAAAGTGCATAAGGGCGGGCATGAACGACACTTTGCACCCGATAACGCTCGCGAATAAGCTAACGACATATATGGGTTGCGAGGTATGTCAGGCGGTGTGCCACCTCAATTCGCACTTGGGATTTGCCGAGCCCGACGAGAAAACGAGGGAGGCATTTGAACTAAGGCGGCTTTTGACAGGCGACACAAAGGAAGCCAGATTGCTTGTTGGAAAGAACAAGTCCGGCAGCGGAAAGCTCACCGCCCAGGCGATAGCCTTTGCATCGAGGGACGGCGGCTATGAGAGTGAGATCGAGGGCTGTCTCGAATCTCCCTTTGAGGACGTAAGGCGAGTTGCGGAGTTCTTTAGAAATAAGGCTTGATTATCTGTGTTGCGTAAACGGTTCATGTGAGTTTTTTGCTTGAAGTTTAAACAAATATATTCGAAAATGTGTTTTATTAAAATATTTATCAATGTATAATGTAATCAGTATTGCTAAGAATTTACATTGGAGGCAGTTATGGACGAAAAAACAACGACCGACAGAACTCTGAAGTATCTTTCTCTCATGGCAAGGGAATATCCGACCATACCGACAGTGTGCTCGGAGATAATCAATTTACAGGCGATATGTAACCTACCTAAGGCGACAGAGCATTTTTTAAGTGATATTCACGGTGAGCACGTGGCGTTTCTTCACGTTATAAACAATGCGTCGGGCGCTATAAGGGACAAAATCGAGAGCGTTTTTTGTAATTCATTTAGCGAGCGTGAGAGGTCAGCGCTTGCAGCGCTTATTTACTATCCCGAAGAAAAGATGGACGAGCTCAGAAACAGTGGAGAGAATATGGAGGATTTCTACCGTGTCACGCTCCACAGGCTCATACTCATCTGCAGGGGAATAACCTCCAAGTATTCGAGGTCCAAGGTCAGGAAAGCGCTTCCCAAGGACTTTGCATATGTTATCGATGAGCTTCTGCATACCCACTATGTCGATCAGGACAAGATGATGTACTATGAACGCATTATTGCGAGCATCATTGCACTTGACAGGGCGGAGGACTTCATAATCGAGCTGTGCAGTCTCATAAAGCGCATGGCTGTAGACCATCTCCACATTGTGGGAGACATATTCGATAGGGGACCGCACCCCGACGTAATACTCGACAGGCTCATAGAGCATCACAGCGTCGATATACAGTGGGGCAACCACGACGTAATGTGGATGGGTGCGGCTTCTGGCAGTGCGGTATGCGTTGCGACCGCGCTAAAGACGAGTCTCCAGTATGACGCGCTGGACATGATAGAGAACGCATACGGAATTAACCTGTTGCCGCTTGCGCTCTTCGCTAACGAGTATTACGGCGACGTCGACTGTAGCGTGTTTACGCCGAGAAACATGCCCCGTGAGCACTATATGCCCAAGGACAGGACGCTGTATGCCAGAATGCACAAGGCGATGTTTATTATTCAGCTCAAGCTTGAAGGTCAGCTCTTAGCGCGCCACCCAGAGTACAATATGCCTGACAGGGATATGCTCAACAGGATAAACTACGATGACATGACTATTACGATTGACGGTGTGAAGCATGAGCTGCTTGACAAGGAATTTCCGACGGTAGACAGAAACAATCCCAATCAGCTCACAGAGGGCGAACAGCTTCTCATGGAGCACCTCGTCAATGCATTCGAGAACAGCGACAAGCTCCAGAAGCATGTGAGATTCATATACTCTGCCGGCAGTATATACCTCTGTTACAACGGAAATCTGCTATTCCACGGCTGTGTACCGTTAAACGAGGACGGCAGTTACATGGAGTTTGAATTTGGCGGCAAGAAGCTTGCGGGCAAGGAGTTTTTGGACTACGCCCAGGGCATAGCGAGGGATGCGATGTTTGCTCCTGAGGGCTCTGAGGCGCGCGCAAACGGACGCGACTTCATGTGGTTCTTGTGGTGCGGAAGAAATTCACCCATATTCGGCCGTAAGAACATAACGACGTTTGAGAGGGCGCTCGTTGCGGACAAAAATACTCATAAGGAGCCAAAGAATGCCTACTATTCCTACTGCGACAAAGAGGAATTCGCACTCAAGATATTGAACGACTTCGGCCTCAACGAGGGGTATTCAACTATCGTAAACGGACATATACCCGTAAAGGCAAAGGCGGGCGAGGACCCCATGAAGGCAAACGGACGCAGAGTAGTAATAGATGGCGGCTTCTGCAGGGCCTATCAGTCTCAAACGGGAATTGCGGGTTACACAATGTTCTTCTCATCAAAGCGACTGAGAATAGTGGAATACGAACCCTATAATACTTTGGATTCCTGCTTTGCAAACAACGACATATATACTCGCGACGTAATGGTAAAGACGCTTCCGCAGAGGATGCTCGTGGGCGACACCGACACAGGCATGGCACTCAAGGAGAGGATTGCCGACCTCGAAGCGCTTCTCGATGCGTACAGAACGGGTCTTGTAAAGGAATCATGATTGTTATATTATACAGTATTAGTTAGTATGCGCCTGCTTCCTGGCACCTATGGGAGGCAGGCATTTTTAGGGAAGGTGTGTATGAACGATAGAGAAACACGAATGGCGACTGCTCCAATGCCATCGCTGATGATAAAAATGTCGCTGCCCATGATGATGTCTATGCTTGTGCTCGCATTGTACAATATAGTCGACAGCGTATTCGTTTCGATGCTAGCGGACGGGGAGAACGCACTTGCGGCACTTGCACTTGCTTTTCCGTTCCAAATGCTCGTTACGGGCATCTCTGTAGGAACTGCGGTTGGT
>JAEDCW010000059.1 GCA_016293975.1 Clostridia bacterium | reverse complement strand
GGGAGAGCCAAGGAGGCTGCCTGCAACTGCGCCATAGGTCACAATGGCATAAGAAACGGAGCGCATCTGTACCGATACGCTCCGTTAACTGTCTTACGAACACCCCGCTAAGTGCGGTCGTCTTTTTGTCAAACAGATACCGCTAAAAACAGATACCTCTCTATGCAGTTTTTGTTACAGCCTCATATTTGGGCAGATATCGTGACAGCCGTCTCCGGTCGTGACAATCCTACCATTTGCTACAAACCTTACTTTCTCGTTATTGTTGGGTACCATTCTCTGCACAATTTCGAGGCATTCGCCAAAGCGTTGATAGTGCACTACCTCTCTCTCTCGAAGGAAGCGAAGGGGTCCCAGCAACGCGGGGTCATTTGTCATGCTCATGATATGCTCGTATGCCGTCCTTGCCTTCTGCTCTGCCGCCAAATCCTCAACAAGATCGGTGACGGGGTCGCCCGTTGCCTGAATGTATGCAGTTGTGAACGGTACACCGTTCGGATCGGAAGGGAACACCGCATGATTATGTAGCGTATAGTAACCGCTTAAGCCAGCGGCTTCGATTTCCGCAAGTGATGCGCCCCTTAAACACTGATAAATCATCGTTCCAAGCATTTCCCAGTGGGCAAGTTCCTCGGTACCTAGAGGCGTATCAATAATGGCGCATTTCGCAGGCCCAAAAAACGGACTTGTTGCTAATAAACTGTTACCTGCACAAGGCCAGAAAGTAGGCATGTAACAACAGAATGAATCTCTAATAATTGCCATATTACTTGCCAAGCCACTCAAGTATCTCAGCTGCGTTGGTATCCGGTTTGATGTGGGGCATTGCCTTAATGATTACGCCGCTTTCGTCAATGATATAGGTGCTTCGAACGACGCCCATTGAGATTTTGCCGTAGAGTTTCTTTTCTTGCCAAACGTCGTAGGCCTTGATACACACAAGCTCCGGGTCGGAAAGCAGTGTAAAGGGCAGATTGTATTTCTTCGCAAACCTTTGATGCGAGGCAGTGCTGTCGCGACTTATGCCGATTACGACAATATCCATCGACATGAACGCGTCATAGTTTGCGGCAAAAGCACAGGCTTGACGGGTACAGCCGGGTGTGTTGTCCCGCGGGTAGAAATACAGTACAATCTTTTTACCGCGAAAGTCAGAAAGTGAAACTGCGTTGCCGTCCTTATCGTTCAATGTAAAGTTAGGGGCAACAGTGCCTTCATTGAGCATTTGTAATCCTCCTATATGTACTGTGCACAAATTAAACTGCTTTGATTGAACATATAGACTATACGCTCACATGGTAGATTGTATCATTCATCTCATGATAGCTCAATGAAATACTATTTTATTTCCTGTTCCAAAGCGTCAAAGTTTGGTGTGCTGAAGAACGCGCCAAGCGTAATGCCAAGCCCGTCGCATAGCATTTTGATTGTAATCAGCTTTGGATTCTTGCTTTTCCCGTACAGAATGTTTTTCACAGAGGACGGAGGCAGCGCGCTCAGATTAGCGAGTTTGTTTATTGTGATGTTTCTTTCGGCGCAAAGCTGTTGGATCCTGTTTTGGACTGTGTGTATTATCTTCTCCATGTATCGGACACCTCTTTTTTTTCTTTAGGGTACCCGAAAGCAATAGACAATGTAGGCTACACATGCTACTATTAGGCTATGTATAGACTATATTGTGAGGTCAAAATGAATAAGGATATAAACGCTATTATTAGCTATATAGCCAAGCAAGAAGGAGTTACAGAGCAAGAGGCCATAGATGAGATGCAAAGCGCAATAGACGAGGGATACAACAACCCGGATCCGGCGGTTCGGGCATATTGGGCAGCCATGCCGTTTTTCGACAGACCTACGCCGCAGAAGTTGATTCTGTATTTGTTGGAGAAAATAGAGAACGAAAAACAACACTAGCATAAGAATGCAAGCGGTAGCGTGCGCACGTTCAATATGATCTACGAAATGTTCGTATTACGGAATACGATGCCCGCTGATACTTGTCAGCAGTCTGTACTTTCCGGCAGTGTCACGCCCTTTAGGTGACAAACGGCTTCATGTTGCCTGACCGCTTATCGACGCTTATGCCATTCTGCGATAACGGAAATCAAGTCTTCATTGAGTATACGAGAGCCAGTACTGCCGTATGCAATGCCTATCAAGACAATATAGTCCTGCGATCTGTGTTTACGATCTCATAGTCAGAGTCGTAAAACCCTGCGAATAAGCCGCAGGGCTCTATCAAATCTGTATCTTAGATGTTACTCCAAAGAATTTCGTTTTATTGTAAGCTGAATCGTGTCGTCATCCGCATACGCTATAACCAGTCATATATTGCCAAAACCGTGCTGTAAGCTTATATGTCAGACGAACCCACTTTACATAGCTCCACGGTTTCGTTGTTGCTGTTCATATCGTAAATCTCGAGTATCATTTTATCTGCCGTTTCGTTTGCATCGTAGTAAAGATTGTTTATTCGGGCAAAAACGGTTCCGTCGCTGTGCACAAGCTCATGGACACTTACGTTGAGCTCTATATCGTCGTCCTCGTCAGGCTCGCGTGGAAGTAAATAGGCAAAATCAAAAGAGCCGATGAGCACGGTCTCTTCGTCCAGAGTGATCGTGATTTCGTAATATTCCGTGAGACGCATGACATAGCGCCCATCTGCACTTGTCCATGTGCCGGTTATCGCAGACAGGATCGCTTCGTTATCCGCGTATGCGTGGTAGCCGTCCAATAGCTCTTCTTCATCCGCTTTTTCAAATACGATTGTTTCGCTTTGGCCGTCCGCATAGCAAAGTTCCATATACAGCATCCCATTCTCGCTGTACAGCTTATTGATTGTCGCCTCAACATTTACTGCGGCAACTACATTATTATCAAGCTCGATATCGTTGTGAACGCTGGTGTCACCGCCTTTCGCATAAATATTGAACTTGGTCTCAAGCACCTGCTCACCGTAAAGGGAAAGCAAGAGTTGATACTGGTCAAACGTCATGGTATAGCGACCGTCTGTGCCTTTTCATTTGCCGTCGTACATTGCAAGAAAACAGCCGTTAAAGTTGACCATACCATCGCCGTCTTTCACATTGCCGTTTATCAAAAAACAGCCTGAAAGCAGACCGGAAAGCAAGCTAAGCAACGAAATAAAAAGCACCGCCTTAATAAGATTCTTCATCTTTCCTCTAAATAGGAGCTTATCGTCCAGATAAAAGCAACATTCGCATTCTAATAATTACATCACGCCAAGCTATGAACAGACAACTGATAATAAGTTAGATTGATACCATTTAGACCATGTGATAAACTGTGAGCGTAACAACCACATAATGGGCGGGTGGATATGGATATTATAGGCAGGGTAGAAGGTCTCGCTGAAATAAGTGTGTTAACAAATCGGAATTGGATTAATTTGTCTCGTCATGCTGGTGTTGCTGTTTATCCCGAACATCATATGGGCGATTCGGCATGGCAGCAAAACAAATAAATGTACAGACAAGCTGATGAACGTCATTGAGCAGATCGGGCGCTATGGCTGTATGTTCTTGGTGGTATTCAGTATTGGGCTTGTTGAATTCGGCTTTGCGTCGCTCGTAGGGTTTATCGTCTATATAACTGGCAACATCGTGTTGCTACTTGCCTATTGGGTGTTCTGGTTTATTTTTTTAAAAGGCAGGGGCTCTTTCATGCGCTGATCTTCGCCATACTGCCAACGCTTATATTCTTGCTTTGCGGCGTTATGCTCCGACATTGGATGCTCGTCGTTTTTGCTGTGTTGTTCGGAGTGGGGCATGTCTATGTGACGATGTGCAACGCAAAGGGTAGTTGATAAGCTATAATGGTTCAAAACGGTAATACTGGACAAACAGTTGCGAATACACTAATTATTAAAGGGAGGTGTTATGGCTGAAATCACGGGCGTATGTCTATACGGGCGAACCGATACCGAGGCTCGATACTAAAGATTACGCACCGTTTGTGCTGAATTATCAAAAGTCCATTTTGCAGGCGCTCGTAAAGCGAAATATCTTGACTATTTCACAAGCTGAACGATGCCTTGAGAAACTCGAAGCTAAGAGCTGAAATTGTTATGCGTTATAACAACCGAGCCTCGTGTTCGGTATTGCATTATCGACACAGACGCCCTCTATGCTCTGTGTTTTCTTATGCTCAAATCAACCGAGAGGATGGCAAACTGTGACTAAAAACTATGAAGAACTTAACGCGAATCGTCTGATGCCGGAGGCAAAAAAACGTGTGGCGGTGTACTGCCGCGTATCTACCGACCGAGAGGATCAAGCGAATTCATTTGAAAACCAACAGCGGTATTTCAGGCAATACATAGAGCGCGAACCAAATTGGGAACTGGTGGATGTTTTCGCAGATGAGGGTAAGACCGGCACAAACACTAAGAAGCGTAAGGCGTTCAACCGTATGATTGAAGCGGCAAGACGTGGCGAGCTTGACCTCATAATAACGAAGGAAATCTCCCGTTTTGCCCGCAATACCCTCGATAGCATCGGCTATACCCGTGAACTTAAAAGGCGAGGTATAGGCGTTATATTCCTAAACGACAACATCAATACGCTCGATACGGACGCGGAATTACGGCTCACTATTATGTCCTCGATTGCGCAGGAGGAGAGCCGTAAGACGTCAGAACGTGTCAAATGGGGGCAAAAGCGGCGGATGGAGCAGGGTGTGGTATTTGGACGCAGCCTGCTGGGATATGACGTGCGCGATGGGCGGATGACCGTCAACGAGGAGGGCGCAAGTATTGTACGGCGCATATTCGATAAGTTCGTAAATGAGAAGAAGGGTTGCTTTGTAATAGCCCGTGAACTGAAAGAGGAGGGCATAGACCCGATGTACTGCAATGAATGGTCGAATACTGCCATTCTGAGGATACTGCGCAACGAAAAATACTGTGGTGACCTTGTGCAGAAAAAGACCTACACGCCCGACTACCTTTCACACGATAGAAAGTATAACCGTGGACAGGAGGAGTTCGTCATACTCCGCGACCACCATACGCCAATCGTGTCACGCGAGATGTTTGAGACGGCGGCACACATACTGGACAGCCGCGCTATATCACCCGAGGGAAAGGCGAAACACAGCAACCGCTTCTGCTTTTCGGGCAAAATCAAGTGCGGCAAGTGCGGCAGTAGCTTTGTGGCAAAGACCCGCAAACGCAAGGACGGCAGTCAGTATAAATGCTGGCGCTGTTACGAATCGGCACGGCACGGGAGCAGGCACATAGACGCAGAGGGCAACGAAACGGGCTGCAAACAGGACAGTATCCGCAATGAAGACGCACTGCACATTATGTTTCTCGTCATGCAGAGTCTTGAAATGGATACGGAGCGTGTTCTACGCGACCTCAAAAGAGCTATCGAGGATGTGATCACCGGAGATTCGGAGTGTGTGGAGGAAAGTAGCTTACGGCAGAGAATTGACGATACCGAGAAACGAAAGTGGCGCCTTATCGACTTATATATGAGTAGTAGCATCACCAAAGACGAATTTATGGTGGTGCGTGAAAAGTGCGACAGAGAAATTGCAGACTGCAAGCACATGATAGAGAGCATAATCCTGCAGGGAAATGCGGCAAACCAAAAGGACAAAATGATAAAAGACGCTTTCGCCGCTGTAGATGAGATCGCAGGCGGGCTTGTTTATGACGATGTGTTCTATCGGGGTATGCTCGACCGCATGGTGGTGCATGACCGCAATCACATCGACGTATATCTGATTCTTATGTCTCATAAATGGAGCTATGCGTTGGCACATACAACAGATAGCGGGGTGTCCACATAAGAAATGCGCCATAGTTGATACATCACTGCCAATATCGTTCAGCGTTGCACGGGTTCTGTCATCGGGCATTGTAAAGCGCTGTGTCAAATAACGTGTAGCCGCGCTAAGCTCGGAATCGGGTCCTCCGTATTGAGCCATAAGCGCCTTAGCCATTTTTACGTTAGGGGTCGTGATGTTTACCGGATACTCAAGATTCTTCATATAAATCCACATACTCTACCTCCATTATTCCCAAGGCCATTCGGAGCAAACCCAGCTACCGACGGCGGCGGGGGAGTGACCGAAGTTCATAAGCGGACCATACTTACTTTCGTAAGTGTCCATGAGTTCTCTCAGAGCTTTGGAATAAGCACAGTAATCTGCTCTGGCGTTTTCGTCTTCGGGGTGTGTGTCCAAGTAGAGATTCAGCTCTACGAGGATGAATTGAGTCTCATAGATTCTCGTTTGTAATTCGCATCTTCCTCTATCCATCTATGTACCTCCTACTTGTATATGCGAACCAGTTCGGGGAACATGGTTCCTTGGTCAAGCGCCTGTCTGGGACATAATCCCGTGCGGTACTCCTGGACTTGAAAGTTGATTTGTGCGAGACATTTCTGTGGTTGACAGTCGTCGTGTACGGCATTTCCGGCAGTACCTGCGGCAACGAGATTTGCGGTGCTGGTGTAAACATCGCAGGACCTTACTTCGTTGCAGGGGACGCTGTTAGCCTTTGGATAGCATGGGCAGCTATTCCTACGCCTTCTATGCATGTGCATAATACCTCCTTGATGATTAACGCAAAAGCGCCGATTTGAGTTTGTGTATAGTATGCCGATTACGTTTTTTTTGTTAATTTGACTAACAGAACTTATTTTTATGGAAATGGTTGACAGAGAAGAGTTGTTTCTGTACAATTGTATTGTAATAATAATACATT